>NZ_BAAJPG010000016.1:0-206771 GCF_057547025.1 Thermus sp. KWY1 | reverse complement strand
GGCCGCTTCCCTACCGGGAGGTGAAGCGCCGCCTCGAGGCGGCGGGGTTTGTCGTCCACTCCCAGAAGGGAAGTCATGTTAAGTTCATCCGGCAGGACCCGGACGGGCTTCGCGTGGCCATCGTCCCCGCGCACCGGGAGATCGCCGTGGGCACCCTGAGGAGCATCCTGCGCCAGGCGGGGCTCACCCCCGAGGAGTTCGAGGCGCTTTAAAACGCCCGCCCTTCCCTCTGCCCCCCGCGTCGCCACCGCCCGGACCACGGCCTCGAGGGCATCGTGCACCACCCGCCCCTTCTTGGTCAGGGTGCGGCGCTCCAGGTCCAAAAGACCCTCCTCCGCCAGGACCTCCGCCCCCGGGGGCACCATCCCTTCCCGCCAGCCCACCAGGCCCAGGGTGAGGATCCACCCGGCCCGTGGAAGCCCCAGCCGGGCCAGGGTCTGGGGGAGGTCCTCGAGGGGCACGCCCAGGGCCCAGGCCAGGCGCGCGTAGGCCTCCTTGGCCTTGGGGGGCAGGAGGCCCTGGAGGTAGGCGGCCTCGAGGTCGTAGGCGGTTTCGGGGAGGCGTTTCATACGCTCATCGTACGCGCGTTTCGCGCGGCGGTTGCCCATCCTCGAGGCCGCCCCCGCCCCCGGCTCTGAACCGCAACCCCCCCGGTTCAACCGGGGGGTTTGCGGCGGATGAAGGGAGGGGGAGGGGGGCTGGTTTTTGCAAGCCCATGCCCTTCCCTCCCCCGAGATCCCCGGCAAGCCTATGCGGGCCAGAGGGTCATTTTGGGCGGTCTTCGCCCTCCCCTGCGCGAACGTTAGCCTTCGCGAAAAGAGGAGCCCCTACCCCAGGTACCCCAAGACCCTGAGCCCTAGGAAGACCAGCCACCCCCCGAGGAGGAAGCCCGCGAGCTCGGGGAAGGCCTGGAAGAGGGAGGTGAGGGCCTTGGCGAGGTCGGCCATGGCCTGGACCAGCTTGGCCCACTCCTCGGGAGAGGCCCGGGTGTCCCCCACCCGCTTCTCTTCCCTAAGCTCCGCCAGAAGCTTTTCCGCCCTCTCCACACGCTCCCAGGCCCGTAAGGCCCCCCAAGCCAGGGTCATAAGGCCCCCCAGGAGGAGGAGGTTGCCCCAGAAGGCCCGGGTCCAAAGGGGGCAAAAGAGGTTGGCCAAGGCCAGGAGGGCGGCAAAACCCACTCCTGCCAGAACAGCCCGAAACGTCAAGGCGCGCCTCCAAGAAGAAGGGGCGAGGGGGCGTCCCCTCGCCCCTAAGGGGTTCTCAAGGCAGCGGGGCCACGGCTACCCCATACGACCCGATCGCCACCAGGTACTGGCTGCCCACGGCCACGTCTGTCAGGACTATGTCAAACGGCGTGTCCTGAAGCGTCCAGTGTAGCCCATCGGCGGAGGTGACCACGTAGGCCTGTCCTGTAAATCCAGTACCAGTAGCCCCCACCGCCACGAAGAAGCTCCCGGTCCAGACCACCCTATTCAGGCCGCGGCTGCTATCGGGTCCAAGCGGCGAGGGGGGAGGGGTTATGGTCTCCCAGGCCACCCCGTCTTGAGAGCGGTAGATATAATTTTCGGCCACCGCCACGAAGGTCCCGTTGCCGAAGGCCACGTCCGCCATGAAGCCCGGGGAGGACTGCTGGGTCCAGCTCGCGCCGTCAGAAGAAGTGTAGACCCCGTCTCCTACCGCCACGAAGGTTCCGTTGCCGTAGGCCACGCCGAAGAAAGACTGACTCCCCGTGTTCTGGGCCAGGGACCAGGTGGAGGCGTCCTGGGAGTAGACGATGGCCCCGTCCAAGCCCACCGCCACGTAGGTGCCGTTCCCGTAGGCCACGGCCTCCAGGCTCTGGCTCGTGGGGGTGTTCACCTGGGTCCAGCTCGTCCCGTCCTGGGAGAGGTAGACGCGACCGGACTTGCCTACCCCAAGGAACCTCCCGTTCAGGTAGGCCAGGCGGTAGACCCCGGCCCTGGGCGTGGGGTCGCTCACCTGCCAGGCCGGGAAGGGGCCCTCGGGGGCGGTGGCGAGCCCGGTGCCGGCCAGGGAGAACACGAACCTGCCGTTCCCGTAGGCCACGGCTAAAGGGAAGTTCGTCTCAAAGCCCGTGGTCCAGTTCACGAGGTCCTGGGAGGAGGCGAAGCCCGCCCCCATCACCACGTAGCGCCCGCCCCCGTAGGCGATCCAGCCGCCCTCTACGCGAGGAGGCAGGGAGGCGGAGTTGGGGTCGGCCGTGGCGCCGTCGTAGGCCCAGATCCTTCCTCCAGACGTGCGGGGTACGGAGAGGAACCTCGTGCCGTCAAAGGTGACGTTGATGACGGAGACGCTCGTTGAGTTGGGCGGGGTCAGGCCCGACCAGCTCGTGGGGTCGTTGGGAGCGGAGGCAAGGGCCAGCCCACGGCCCCCGTAGACGTAGCCCACCGCCACGAACCGACCGTTCCCGAAGGCCACGGAGTCCAGCTCTATCCCCCCTTGGGCCGCCCGGGTCCAGGTCTGGCCGTCCTGGGAGACGAATACCGCTCCGGCCTCCAGTCCCACATCCCGGCCAACGGCCACGAAGTATCCTGCGCCTTGCGCCAGGTCGTGGGGCATGAATTGGGAGTTGAGGTTGTTCAGGTCCCCGGTGTCGCCCACTAGGGTCCAGCTGGTCAGGTCCGAAGAGGTGTAGAGCCGACCCGCTCGGGTGGGGCCCTGGTTGGTCACGTATCCGCCGACGAGAGCCATAACGTAATAGGCCCCGTCCTTGTACACGATCCGGGTCAGTCTTTGAGGGCTTGGCGTGGCGGGGTTGGGGGTGAAGGGGTGGGGCGTCCAGTTCCGCCCGTCGGTGGACTCCCAGATGGTGAAGCTGGAGGGCCAGCCAGAACCTGGTCCCTCCACCGCCAAGAACCGTCCGTTGGCGAAGCTGAGGCTTCCTAGTCCGGGCGCGGGAGGGCGCACCGCCTCCCAGTTCTGCCCATCGCCGGAGACGAGCAGGGCTACGCCCACCGCCACGAAGACCCCGTTGCCGTAGGCCACCTCGTAGGCCGGGAAGACGGGGGTCCAGGTGAGGGAGGGCCCGGAGCCCGCAGGTGGCTGGACGTTTACGGTGAGGGCCGCCTCTTGGGTGAGGCTTCCCGAGGTGCCGCGCACCCTGAGGCGGTAGGTGCCGGTGGGGGTGGAGGCGGAGGCGGAGAGGGTGAGGGTCTGGTTCACCGGGTTGGAGCCCGTCACCTGGACGCTCTGAGGCGAGAGGCTGAGGCCCTGGGGCACCGGGTCCTGCCCCGCCACCAGGGAAAGGGAGACCGTCCCCGTGAAGCCGTTCTGGGGGGTGAGGGTCAGGGCGGTCTGGGCGCTGTCCCCCTGCTGGACGGAAAGGCTGGTGGGGTTCAGAGAGAGGGCGAAGGAGGGGGGTGGGTTCACCGTGAGGGTGAGGTCCCGCTCCGCCGTCTTGCCCCCGTAAGTGGCCCGGAGCTTCAGGGCGTGGGGCCTGGTGGGGGCGTTCCCCGCCACCTGGACCTGGAGGCTCACCTGGGCCTGCCCCCCCTTAGGCACGTTGAGGGTCGCGCTGGTGGGGGAGAGGGTGAGCCAGGAGGGCTCCTGGCCGTCCTTGGTGACGCTCAAGGACACCGTCCCCTGGAAGCCGTTCTGGGAGGTGAAGGTGAGGGTGAGGGTGACGCTCTGCCCCTGGACCACCGTGGGGTTGTCGGGGTTCACCCCGGCGAGAGCGAGGTCCTGGGGAGGTGCCCCCCCGCCGCAGGCCGCGAGGAGGAGGGCGAGGCCTGCCAAGGGCCAAAGCCGCTTGATTCCAACCATCGCTGTCTCCTTTCCGGGACCCCTGGGGTCCCTACCTCCATCCTCCTCAGGGGGGCTTACAAAAACCTTAAACGCCCCCCGCCAGGGGCCGGGGATCCCGGCCGGAGCTCTCCCGCCGAAGGAGCCTAAGGAGGCCCCGCCCCCGCTAGAGTGGAGCCATGGACCCGCGTGAACCCCACGGAAAGCTCCTGGGGGCGCGCCCCGGGGCCAGGAACCGCGTCCACCTGCACCCGCACCCGCACCACGAACCACGCGCGCGCCAGGTCCAGGGCCGCCTCGAGGGCCCGCCTCAGCGCCCCCACGCCACCCTCACCTTTGAGCCTGATGATCCGCATTTCTCCCCCTTTCCGCGAAGGGGGCGGGGACTCCCCGCCCCCCTTTTCGCCCTAGGCCGTGCGCCCCCTCCTCTCCCAGGCCCTGAGGGTGCGGTAGAGGGCCTCGAGGGCCTCCGGGAGCTCACCCCATTCCACCTCGCCCCGAAGCACGTTCAAGAGGGCCTTGGCCTCGAGGGCGCTCAGGACCAGAACCACGCCGTCCTCCTGGGTTTGCCGAGCCTGAACCGCCTGTGCTACCGTGATCATGGTTTCCTCCAAACCCCTAGGGAGCGGCCCCAACCTCCTCCCTAGGTGCCCCTATAGTACCATGTGCTTGGTACTATTGTCAAGGGGGGTGGGGCTTTGCTCGTGGTATCATGGGGGCATGATCCGGAACCGTTTGCCCGAAATCCTGCGGCGTGAGGGCATCACGGCGTACCGCCTCGCCAAGGCTACCGCTCACCGCGCCGCGCGCAACACGATCTATCGGTGGGCGCGGGGCGAGGTGCCGTCCTGCCTGGACGTGAGCGCCCTCGAGGCCATCCTGTTCGGCCTCAGAGCCCTCACCGGCAAACCCTACGGCGTGGGCGACCTGTTCACGTACGAGGAGGGAGATGATGCCTAGGCGCGGAAGGGGCGAAGGGACCATCGTGCGCCGCCCGGACGGGCGCTGGATGGGCCAGATCATGGTGGGCTACGGCCCAGACGGCAAACCGAAACGGCTCACCGTGTACGGCAAAACCAGGCAGGAGGTGGCCGCGAAGCTCGCCGACCTCGCCGCCCAGCGACACAAGGGGCTCCTCCCCGAGCCCACCGAAACCTCCCTCCGGGAGTGGGCCTCGAGGTGGCTGGAACGGAAGGCGCGCGAGGTGCGCGCCAAAACGCTTACCCTCTACCGGGACGAACTGGCCTACGCCCTCCCCTCCCTCCGGGATCCCCAGGCCCCTGACCCCCTGGGGCGCATGCGCCTCCAGGAGGTGAAGCCGGCCCATGTGCGGGCCGTCCTTGACGCCCTCACCGAGCGGGGGCTCTCTATCCGCACGGTGAAAAAGGTCCGGGAGCGCCTGAACGCCCTCTTCGAGGAGGCCCTGAACCTCGAGCTGGTGGCCCGCAACCCCGTGGCCCCGGTGAAAATCCGCGCCCCCCGGGACCTCCCCCGGGAGCGGGCGGGCCGGACCCTGGAGCCCGAGGAGATGGCCCGCCTCCTCGAGGCCCTGGACGCCTACCCGGACCGGCGTGTAGCCCTCGCCCTCCGGCTCATGCTGGCGTGTAGCCTGAGGCGGGGAGAGGCCCTAGGTCTTCAATGGGAGGACGTGGACCTCGAGGCGGGCACCCTCCACGTGCGCCGGGCCTGGAGCACGGACGGGGCCAGGCCTCACCTCACGGGGCCCAAGACGGGGCGGGAGCGGGCCGTGCCCATCCCCCACGCCACCCTGGTGCGCCTCCGGGAATACCGGGAGTGGTGGGGCGAAATGTTCGGGGCGCTTCCCATCCCCTGGGTCTTCCCCGGGACCGGGGACCCCTCGAGGCCCCTCGACCCCAACAGCCCGAACCACGCCCTGAGGCGGATCGCCAAGCGCCTGGGCCTCCCCCCCATCCGCGTCCACGACCTCCGCCACACCTACGGCTCCTTCCTCCTCGCCCAGGGGGCGCCCCTCGAGCTGGTGGCCGAGCGCATGGGCCACGCCAACCCCACCATCACCCTGAACGTGTACCGGCACCTGCTGAAGGAGGAGCGGCGGGGGTGGGTGATTGACCCCGAGGACCTGGCCCGTCCCCGCCCCCGGGCCTGAACCGTGTTGCAGTCAAATTGCAGTAAAACTGACCCCCCGGCAACGCTACCGGGGGGTGAAGCTTTGTATCCCTGACTTGGTGGAGCGGCGGGGATTTGAACCCCGGACCTCCCGCTTGCAAGGCGGGTGCTCTCCCTCTGAGCTACCGCCCCAAGCCTAGGGGAGTATAGCCCAAAAGGGGGGGTTACGCAAAGCCCCTTTTCCCCCTATAATCGGGAAGGTGTGCCGGGCCAGCCCGTAGGCAGGGGAAGGTCCTGCGGGAAAGAGGACGGCACACAGGAAACGCCAAGCCCAACCTTCCCCGAATGGGAGGAATATGCCTGTAAACATCAGCATCAAGGAGCTTCTTGAGGCAGGGGTTCACTTCGGCCACGAGCGCAAGCGCTGGAACCCCAAGTTCAGCCGCTATATCTACGCGGAGCGCAACGGCATCCACATCATCGACCTGCAGAAGACCATGGTGGAGCTGGAGCGCACCTTCCGCTTCCTCGAGGACCTGGCCATGCGGGGAGGCACCATCCTCTTCGTGGGCACCAAGAAGCAGGCCCAGGACATCATCCGCATGGAAGCGGAGCGGGCGGGGATGCCCTACGTGAACCAGCGCTGGCTGGGTGGCATGCTCACCAACTTCAAGACCATCTCCCAGCGGGTGAACCGCCTGGAGGAACTGGAGAACCTCTTCGCCTCCCCGGAGATCCAGGACCGGCCCAAGAAGGAGCAGGTGCGCTTGAAGCACGAGCTGGACCGCCTGCAGAAATACCTTTCGGGCTTCCGCCGTCTGAAGCGCCTTCCTGACGCCATCTTCGTGGTGGACCCCACCAAGGAGGCCATCGCCGTGCGGGAGGCCCGCAAGCTCTTCATCCCCGTGGTGGCCCTGGCGGACACCGACTCCGACCCCGAGCTGGTGGACTACATCATCCCCGGCAACGACGACGCCATCCGCTCCATCCAGCTCATCGTCTCCCGGGCCGTGGACCTCATCATCCAGGCCCGGGGCGGGGTGGTGGAGCCCTCCCCCTCCTACGCCCTGGTGGAGGAGGCCGAGAAGGCGGAAGCCCAGGTCCAGGGGGAATCCGACTTCGGCGAGGACGAGGTGGAAGCATGAGCCAGATGGAACTCATCAAGAAACTGCGCGAGGCCACGGGGGCCGGCATGATGGATGTGAAGAAGGCCCTCGAGGACGCCGGCTGGAACGAGGAAAAGGCCGTCCAGCTCCTCCGGGAGCGGGGGGCCATGAAGGCGGCCAAGAAGGCGGAGCGAGAGGCTCGGGAAGGGGTCATCGGCCACTACATCCACCACAACCAGCGGGTAGGGGTCCTGGTGGAGCTCAACTGCGAGACCGACTTCGTAGCCCGGAACGAGATCTTCCAGAACCTGGCCCGGGACCTGGCCATGCACATCGCCATGATGAACCCCCGCTACGTCTCCGCCGAGGAGATCCCCGCTGAGGAGCTGGAGAAGGAGCGGCAGATCTACATCCAGGCCGCCCTCAACGAGGGCAAACCCGCCCAGATTGCGGAGAAGATCGCCGAGGGTCGCCTGAAGAAGTACCTGGAGGAGGTAGCCCTTCTGGAACAGCCCTTCGTCAAGGACGACAAGATCCGGGTGAAGGAGCTGATCCAGGAGGCCATCGCCAAGACCGGGGAGAACATCGTGGTACGGCGCTTCTGCCGCTTTGAGCTGGGGGCATAGGTCATGCGGGAAACCGGGGCCCTTACCCAAAGGGGCCCCGGTTTTGTTAAATCAGGTTGTGGGGCCAGATAAGCCATGAAGTACAAAAGGGTTCTCCTTAAACTCTCCGGCGAGTTTCTGACCGCAAATGGCTTCGGCATCGAACCCGAGGCCACCAAGGCCCTAGCCAAGGAGATCAAGGCCGCCTACGACACGGGAGTCCAGCTGGCCATCGTGATCGGGGCGGGGAACCTCTGGCGGGGAGCAAGGCAGGGGGTGGGTATGGACCGGGCCACCGCCGACTATATCGGCATGCTGGCCACCATCATGAACGCCCTAGCCCTGCAAGACGCCCTGGAGTCCCTGGGGATCCCCACCCGGGTCCAGACCGCCCTCACCATCACCCAGGTGGCCGAGCCCTACATCCGCAGGCGGGCCCTGCGCCACCTGGAGAAGGAACGCATCGTCATCTTCGGCGGGGGAACGGGCAACCCCTTCTTCTCCACGGACACCGCCGCCGCCCTAAGAGCCCTGGAGGTGGGGGCCGAGGTGGTCCTCATGGCCAAGAACAAGGTGGACGGGGTTTATTCCGACGACCCCCGGAAGAATCCCCACGCGGTGCGCTTTGACGAGCTCACCTACCTGGAGGTCTTGAACCGGGGCCTGCAGGTCATGGACACCACCGCCATCACCCTGTGCATGGAAGCGGGGCTTCCCATCGTGGTCTTTGACATCTTCAAACCCGGCGCCCTGGTGGGTATTATCCAGGGGGAAAAGGTGGGTACCCTGATCCACACCTGAAGGAGGTGCCATGAGCCTGAAAGAGCTTTACGCGGAAACAAGGGCGCACATGCAAAAGAGCCTCGAGGCCCTGGAGCACAACCTGGCGGGCCTCCGTACCGGGCGGGCCAACCCCGCCCTCCTCCTCCACCTCAAGGTGGAGTATTACGGCACCCATGTGCCCCTGAACCAGATCGCCACCGTAACCGCCCCCGACGCCAAGACCCTGGTGGTGCAGTCCTGGGACCAAAACGCCCTGAAGGCCATAGAGAAGGCCATCCGCGACTCGGACCTGGGCCTGAACCCCGCCAACAAGGGGGATGCCCTGTACATCAACATTCCCCCCCTCACCGAGGAGCGGCGCAAGGAGCTGGTGAAAACCGCCCGCCACTACGCCGAGGAGGGGCGGATCGCCATCCGCAACATCCGGCGCGAGGCCCTGGAAAAACTCAAGAAGCTTTCCAAGGAACTCCACCTCTCGGAGGACGATACCAAGCGGGCGGAGGCCGAAATCCAGAAGATCACCGACGAGTTCATCGCCAAGGCCGACGAGCTTCTGGAGAAGAAGGAGCAGGAGATCCTAGGCTAGGAAGCCCCTTAGGACCCACCTTTTGTCTGCTGTGGACGGCTTGCCCAAATCTTATGGGCCCCTTACCCGGAGGCCCACGGGGAAGGAGGAGTGATGGAGGGCAGGGACGACCTGCCCACCCGGGTCCTCTCCGCCCTGGTAGGGGTTCTTTTGCTCCTATGGGTGCTGTGGGGGGGACTCGCCCTAATCCTGCCCACCCTGGTTTTCGTCCTGTGGCTGGGGAGCTTAGAGCTTAGGGACATGCTGGCCAAAAGGGGCATCCGCTTGAACCTGCCCTTCCTGGTGGGCGGAGGGATACTCCTCTTCCTCTTCTCCTTGCCCCAGCTCTACTGGCACTTCCCCCAGGTGCCCTGGCGGGAGGTGGCCCTGGGGCTTTTCCTATTGGGAAGTTTCAGTTATGAGCTGCTCAGGGGAGCCGACCTCACCCGCTTCGCCTTCACCCTCATGGCCTTTTTGTACCTGCCCTGGAGCCTGGGGTATGTCCTCCTCCTGAGGGAGATCCCGGACAGCACCCTGGGCCTTTGGACCCTTTCCCTGCCCCTGGTGGCCAGCTTCGCCACCGACATCGGCGCCTACTTCGTGGGCCGGACCCTGGGCCGGCAAAAGCTGGCCCCGGAAATCTCCCCTGGCAAGACGGTGGAGGGCTCCTTGGGGGGGATTGCGGTAAGCTTCCTGGCCCTGGCCCTCTACACCGGGCTGGTGCGGGAGGTCTTCCCCTTCGGCCTATTGGAACTTTGGCTTTTCAGCCTCCTCCTTTCCCTGGCCGCCCAGCTTGGGGACCTGGTGGAGTCCATGCTGAAGCGGTACTGTGGGGTGAAGGACTCGGGGCACTTCCTTCCCGGCCACGGCGGCCTTCTGGATAGGATCGACAGCCTTCTCTTCACCTTCCCCCTCACCTACTTTTTGGTGGTGCTCTTCACATGAAACGGGTGGTGATCCTGGGCTCCACGGGTTCCATAGGGCGGCAGGCCCTCGAGGTGTGCCGCTGGCGGGGCTACCGGGTGGTGGGGCTTGCCGCCGGGAAAAACCTGGAGGAGCTCTCCCGTCAGATCCAGGAGTGGAGGCCCCTCCTGGTGGCCGCCCACGAAAGCCTCCACGGGGAGCTAAAGGCTCGCTTCCCCGGGCTAAGGCTTGGCACCCCGGAGGAGGTGGCCTCCTTGGAGGCGGAGGTGGCCGTGGCCGCCATTCCGGGCCTTGCGGGGCTTGCTCCCACCTGGGCTGCGGCCAGAACAGGAAAGCGCCTGGCCCTGGCCAACAAGGAGGCCATGGTGGCGGCAGGGCCCCTCCTCTGGCAGGAGGTGGAAGCCCAGGGAGCCGAGATCCTCCCTGTGGACTCCGAGCACTCGGCGCTTTTCCAGGCCCTCCTGGGGGAAAAGCGCGAGGATGTGGCCGAGCTCATCCTCACGGCAAGCGGAGGACCTTTCCTTTGGGAGCCCGAGGACCTCTCCCAGGTTACCCCAGCCATGGCCTTAAACCATCCCCGCTGGCGCATGGGCCCCAAGGTGACGATAGACTCGGCCACCCTCTTCAACAAGGGCCTCGAGGTCCTCGAGGCCAAGGAGCTTTTCCGCTTTCCCCTGGAGAAGATCAAGGTCCTGGTTCACCCCCAGGCCTATGTCCACGGCCTGGTCCGCTTCGTGGACGGCAGCCTCAAGGCCCAACTGGGCCCCACGGACATGCGCCTTCCCATCCAGTACGCCCTCACCTACCCCGAAAGGGCGGAAACCCCTTTGCAGAACCTCCCCATCCCCGGGGTGCTGGAGTTTTTGGAGCCGGACCTAACGCGCTTCCCCGCCCTGGCGGTGGCCTACGAGGCGGGAAGGCGGGGCGGAGTGGCCCAGGTGGCGGTTTCCGCCGCCGACGAGGTGGCGGTGGAGGCCTTTCTTTCCGGCAAGATCCCCTTTACCGAAATCCCAAAGATCCTGGCCCGGGTCCTGGAAAACACCCCTTCCCTTCCCCTAACATGGGAGAACCTCTTCGCCGTGGATGCCTGGGCCCGGGAAGAGGCCAAGAGGTGGGCATGAGCCTGTTCTGGTTTTTGATCATCATCGGCGTGAGCATCTTCGTGCACGAGCTGGGGCACTACCTGGCGGCACGGGTTCAAGGGGTGCGGGTCAAGGCCTTCAGCCTGGGCTTCGGCCCCGTCCTTCTCAGGCGGCAGGCCTGGGGCACCGAGTGGCGGCTTTCCGCCATTCCCCTGGGAGGGTATGCGGACATCGAAGGCCTCCTCCCCGAGGAGCGGGGCCGGGGATACGATGCCCTTCCCTTCCCGGGGAAGCTTTTGGTCCTGGTGGCTGGGGTCGTCATGAACGTCCTCCTGGCCTGGGGACTCCTCGCCTACCTCTTCAGCGCCCAAGGGGTGCCGGAGGCCACGGGAAGGGCGGTGATCCTGGAAGTCCTCCCGGGGAGCGTGGCGGAAAGAGCGGGGCTACGGGCCGGCGACATCCTGGTGGCCGTGGACGGGACACCCCTCGCCCAAGCCCAGGGGATTGAACGGGTGAAGACTCCAGGCAACCACACCCTCACCGTGCGCCGCCAGGGCCAGGAGCTTACCCTCTCCCTCACCTGGCAGGAAGGCATGGAGCGGCTTGGGGTGGTGTACCAGCCCGAGGTGGCCTTCCGCCGGGTGGGGTTCTTGGAAGGACTGGGGCTAGCCGTGGGCCGTACCCTGGCCTTCGGACCCCAGATGGTGAAGGCCCTGGTGGGAGGACTTCTGGGCGTGCTGGCGGGAAATCCCGACAACGGGGTCATGGGACCGGTGGGGATCGTGGCGGAAACAGGCCGGGCAGCCCAGGAAGGCCTTTTCCGCCTGTTGGAGCTTACCGTGGCCATCAACCTCTCCCTGGCCCTTTTCAACCTTTTGCCCATTCCTGCCCTGGATGGCGGGCGTATTCTCCTCCTCTTCCTCTCCCGTTTCCTCCGCATCCGCCCCGAGCAGGAGGCCATGGTCCACTACCTGGGCTTCGTCTTCCTCATCCTCCTGGTCATCCTGGTCACCTTCCAGGACCTAAGGCGGCTTCTCGGGGGCTAGATGGAGGCCACGGTCCTCATCCCTGCCTACAACGAGGAAGCCACCATCGCAGGGGTGGTGCGGGTGGCCAAGGAGGCAGGTTTCCCCGTGGTGGTGGCGGACGACGGCTCAGAGGATCGCACCGCCCAGGAAGCCGCCAGGGCTGGAGCCCAGGTGGTGCGCCTGCCCCACAACCGGGGTAAGGGCGGGGCCATCGCCGAAGGGCTCAAACGGGTGAACACCCCCTTGGTCCTCCTCCTGGATGCGGATCTTCTGGGTCTTGCCTCGCACCATCTGGAGTCCCTGCTGGACCCTGTGGCAAAGGGGAAGGCGGAGATGACGGTGGGCGTCTTCCAAGGGGGAAGGCTTTCCACGGATCTCGCCATGCGCCTTACCCCCTTTCTCTCTGGACAGCGGGCCCTTAAGACGGAGGATTTGCGAAGGGTGCAGGGCCTCGAGGGTGCCCGATACGACCTGGAGCTCCTCCTCACCCGCCACGCCAAAAAGGCGGGCTGGCGGGTCCTCTACCTGCCCCTTCCTGGGGTGAGCCAGGTGATGAAGGAGGAAAAGCGGGGGCTTCTACCGGGATTTCTCCACCGCCTGCGCATGTACCGGGAAATCCTGCGCTACTACCTCAAGGCCAAGGCTTAGGGCCCCTGCCTGGGCGTAAGGGCCTGGGGGAGCCTTAAAAGCTCCACCCAGGCCTCCCCAGTGCGGTAGGCCACCACCCCGAGGCCCGGAACCAGGAAGATCTCCTTGAGGTCCGTACCCCCTTTCTCCGTGGTGTAGGCCACCCGCACCCGGTAGGCGTTGAAGGCCCCGGCCTTTACCCTTACCCCTTCGATTGCCTCCACCCGGGCGGAAAGGGCCACCCGCTGCCCGCGAAACCGGGCGCTTCCCCCCCAGGAAAGCCCCAGGTCCATCCTCGAGGGGTAGAGAAGAAGAGGGGGCGTAAAGGGAAAATACCCTTCAGGCAGGCCCACCCCCAGGAGGAAAAGCCCCTCGGTTCCCCCTTTGAGCCAGTCCTCCCGGAACACGCGCCCCTCCTTCCAGTAGCGAAGGCGATACCCCTCCTGGGTGGGAAGAAGCTCCTGCTGGGTGCCATCGGAGTACAGGTACCGTCCCCCTCCCTGGGGAAAGACCTGGCCCAGGGCCAGGGAAAGGAAAACCGGCACCGCCCAGAGGAACCGCCAAAGCCCCCTGCCCTTAGCCCTTTCCATACCCTTACTCCGCCTCTCCCAGCTCGTGCCCGCGCCGGGTGGCGGCCTCCACCGCCTCGTAGAAGGCAGCTCTTAAGGAGCGGGCCTCGAGGGCATGGAGGCCGTGGATGGTGGTTCCCCCGGGGCTTGCCACCTCGTCCTTGAGCTGGGCGGGATGGCGGCTTTTCAAGAGCTCCCCCGTGGCCGCCAGGGCCTCCGCCGCCAGGCGCAGGGCCAGGGCCCGGGGCATACCCATCTTCACCCCAGCATCGGCCAAAGCCTCCGCCACCACCGCCAGATAGGCGGGGGCGGAAGCGGACATGGCGGTGAAGGGGTCAAAGAGGTGTTCGGGGATCTCGTACACATCCCCCACGGTGGCGAAAAGGGACCGGGCAAACTCCAGGTCCCCTGCCTCCCGGGCCTCCCTCAAGGCGGTAAGGGCGGTGGAGCTCTCCCCGATCACCGCCGCCAGGTTGGGCATGGCCCGCACCACCCGCCGGGTGTCCAGCCTGCGGGAAAGCACCGCCGTGGATACCCCGGCCATGATGGAGATGTATCCCACCCCGGGGTGGGCGATCTCCGGGGCCAGATGGGGAAAATCCCGGGGCTGGACCGCCAAAAGCACCCGCTCCGCCTGGGCGAGTTCCTTAAGGGCCAAAGGACGAAGGCCAAAGGCCTCGGCCAGCTCCCGGGTGCGCTCCGGGGTGCGGCCCACCACCCCCACCTCCCCGGGCCTGAGGAAACCCCGGTCCAAGGCTCCCTTCAGGATGCTTTTCCCCATCTTGCCCAGGCCCACGAACACCAGCTTCATGATCTAGAGTTTACCTTCCGCAGGCGCAGGTAATAAAACCCATCCAGGCCTCCCTCCGGGGCCACATAAACACCCAGGCCCGACCGAAGCGCGGGAAAGGGGCAGGCTATGGGCTCCGGCACAAACTCCGGGTGCCGGGCAAGAAAGGCCCGGGCCACCCCCTCCCCTTCCTCCTCCGTCAGGGTGCAGACGCTATACACCAGCACCCCCCCTTCCTCCGTGGCCCGGGCAGCGGTCTCCAGAAGCTTAAGCTGCAACTCCGCCATGCGCCTCGGGTCTTCTGGAGCCAGGCGGTAGCGGAGCTCGGGATGGCTCCGGAAAGTTCCGGTTCCGGTGCAAGGAGCGTCCAGAAGAACCTTTTTGGCCTTCTCGGAAAGAGGTTCCCTCAGGTCCTGGGTGCGGTAGATGACCCTCAGGCCCAGCTTCCTCGCCGTCTTCTCCCCTGCCTCCTGGCGCCTGGGGTTCAGGTCGTAGGACACCACCTCCGCCCCCTTGGCGGCCAGGTAAAAGGCCTTAAGCCCCGCACCCCCGCACAGGTCCAGCACCTTTTCTCCGGGGACAGGGCTAAGAAGCTGGGCGGCAAAGAGGGAAGCGGGGTTTTGGGGCTGGAGGCCTAAAGCGGAAAAGTCGGTTTTCCCTCCCTCCCAGAGGTAACTATCGGGGATGGGTCCTGGCCTCAATCCCTCCACGGGGCGATAGGCGGTGACGAAGAGGGGAGCGGGCTCGTTGAACCCCTCGGCGAAGGCCACCTGGCCGAAGAATCCTTGCCAGGCTTGGCAAAGCCAGTCGGGCAGGCTGAGGCGCACGCACTCCGGGGCCTCCCGCAGGCTCAAACGACGGAGCACGGCGTTGACCAGGCCGGCGAGGCGCGGGGAAACCTTTTTGGCCTCCTCCACCCAGGGGCTCACCCGGGCATGGTCCGCCTTGCCCGCAAGCCACTCCCAGGCCCCCAGGCGCAGGATCCAGCGCACCTGGGGAGGAAGCCTCTCCGGCTTCCTGAGGTGGGGCTCCAAGAGAAAGTCCAAATACCTCAGGCGGCGCAGCACCCCGTACACCAGGTGGGTGGCGTAGGCCCTGTCCCGCTCGGGCCAGGACAGGCGGTCCAGAGCCCGGTCCAAAAGCAGCTGGGCCCTGCCGCCCCGCTCCACCTCGAGGAGGATGCGAACGGCCAGAGCCCTGGGGCTTTCCGGCCTCAAGACTCCAGGGGATGGGCCTTGATGCTGAACTTAAGGGCGGTCCGCTCCTCGTTCTCCAGGTCCAGCTTGACGAAGGCCGGCTTGACCACCAGGTCCAGGTTGTCGGGGGCGATGTACCCCCGGGCGATGGCGATGGCCTTCACCGCCTGGTTCACCGCCTGGGGCCCGATGGCCTGCACCTCCACCTCCCCCTTGGTGCGCAAGAGCGCCGCAATGGCGCCGGCCACGGAGTTGGGGCGGGACTTGGAAGACACGCGCAACGTTTCCACTTTGACCTCCTGAAAGCTCTTGGGCCACCCCGCTTTGGAAGGACATGGGCGGCTTCAGGCCCATGGTAGAGCAAAAGGGCCCCATGTGCAACTAGGAAGCCAGAACCCGTTCCTCCAGACCCTTAAGAAGGCTTTCTATGTTCTCCTGCATGAGCTTTTGCACCAGCTTCTGCAAAAGCCCCCCGAAGATGGGGATGGTGAGCTCATAGGTCAGGCTCAGGACCACCCGGGTCCCCTCCCCCTCCGGCAGGAAGACCCAGGTGCCCTCGTACCGGTCAAAATCCCCTTCCGGGGAGTAAAAGCGGTTCCTTAGGTTCTGGTCGTCCCACTCCTCCTCCTCCAGCCAGCGCACCTTCTTGCCCATGGCCACCGCCACCCATTCGCTTCGGGTGCGGTTTCCCTCCTGGGAGAGCACCTTGAGGCTTTCCACCTCCTTGAGGTAGGGCTTCAAGCCCTCCAGATCCTTGGCCAGGGCATACACCTTTTCCGCTGGCGCCTTGATCAAGCGTTCCGCGCGCACCTCGGGCATGGGCTCTTTTTACCCGCTTTCCTCCTCCTTGACAAGCCGGTAGGCCTCTAGGGCCACGGAAAGGGGGAAACCCCGGCCCTGAAGGAAGCGCACCGCCTTGGCCTTGTCCTGGCGGCGGGGGTAGCGGCGGAGGACTTTAAGCGCGGCCTCCAGGCTCTCCTCCTCCCCATAGGCGGCAAGGACTTCCTCCACCACCTCCTCCGGAACCCCCTGGGCTTTCAGGAGAAACCGGAGCTTATGGGGACCGTACTTCCGCCTGCTGGCCACGAAGGTTTCCGCAAAGGCCCGGTCGTCCAGATAGCCCAGCTCCTCGAGGCGGGCCAGGGCTCCTTCCACCTCCCCCTCGGGAAAGCGGCCGAGAAGCTTCTCCCGCAGGCGGGCCCGGCTCATGGCCCTTTGCGAGAGGAGCCTTAAGGCATAGGCCAGGGCCTCAGCCTTTTCCATACCCATAGGGTACGCTAAAGCCCATGCGGGTCTTCGCCATCGCCGACCCCCACCTCTCCCGCCTGCACCCCAAGCCCATGACCATCTTCGGCCCCAACTGGCAGGGCCACCCGGAGGCCTTCTTCCGGGGCTGGCGGGAGGTGGTGGCGGAGGGGGACCTGGTGATCGTCCCGGGGGACATCTCCTGGGCCATGCGCCTGGGGGAGGCCCTGCCGGACCTCCTGGACCTGGCCGCCCTGCCCGGCAAAAAGGTGCTCCTGAAGGGGAACCACGACTACTGGTGGCCCTCCATAACCCGCCTGAGGGCCGTTTTGCCCGAGGGCATGTACGCTCTGCAAAACGATGCCCTGGTCCTGGACGGGGTGGCGGTGGCGGGAAGTAGGGGCTGGCAGTACCCCCCCGCCACCCCGGAGGACGAGCGGATCTTCGCCCGGGAGGTGGAGCGGCTCAAGCTCTCCCTACAGGACCTCAAGGGCAAACCCTACCGCCACCTGGTGGTGGCCTTCCACTTTCCCCCTTTCGGCCCCAAGGGGGAGGCCACCCCCCTTTTGGAGCTGGCCGCGGAGGCCAAGCCCCAGGCCATCGTCTACGGCCACCTGCACGGGGCCGACCCGGAAAAGCTTCCCAAAGAGTACCGGGGCATTCCCCTCCACCTGGTGGCCGCCGACGCCCTGGCCTTCCGGCCCAAGCTGATCCTGGAGGTAGGATAAAGGGGTGATCACCGCCTTCGTACTCATCCGTGCCCGCGGGGACCGGATCGCCGCCCTGGGCGAGGCCATTGCCGAACTCCCCCAGGTGGCCGAGGTCTACTCGGTTACGGGCCCCTTCGACCTGGTGGCCCTTTTGCGCCTGAAGGACCTCGAGGAACTGGACGATGCCGTCACCCAGGGGATCCTGGCCCTGGAAGGGGTGGAGCGCACGGAAACCCTCCTGGCCTTCCGCGCTTACCCCAAGAAGCTCCTGGACCAGGGCTTCGCCCTGGGCGGGGAGTAGGCCTTAAGGCCTTGGTTCCCCCACCCCTGGGCTTCCTCCTGGCCCTGCAAGGAGGGCTACTCCTCCTTGGGGCTTCGGGCATGCTCCTTTTGGGCCTTCCCTTCGGCCAGGCGGGTCCCAAGGAGCTCTTCTATGCCCTGGGCCTCTTCCTGGCCTTGGCCGCTTTGGAGGAAGCCTTCCGGCACCTTTTCCCCGCTTCCTTCCAGGAGGCGGAAAACCTCCACCGGGCCTTGGGAGAGGCCCTGCGCCGGGCTGGGGTAGGACCCGCAATCCTCCTTCTCCTCGCCCTCCTTTCGGGGGTGGCCGAGGAAGTCTTCTTCCGGGGCCTTCTGCAAAGCCTCCTTATGGCCTGGCTGGGGCCCTCGGGGCTCTTCCTCCAGGCCCTGGTCTTCGCCCTCCTTCACCCCGCCCCCAGGCGGGCCCTTGCCTACCCGGTTTACACCGGGCTTGCCGGGCTCCTTTTTGGGCTCACCTACCTTCTCACCGGAAGCCTTCTCCCCAGCATCCTGGCCCACTTCCTCCACAACGCCCGGGGGTTCTACGAGATCTCCACAAGAAGCTAGGAAAGCTTAGCGCAAAACCCCCTTCCCGGCTAGAACCAGGGCCACATTCTCCGCCCAGAACCTGCTACAATAAAGGCAAAGCTATCAAAACCCGTCCCTGGCCGGTATGAAGGAGGGCGTCCATGAACGAACTGGAGCGCATCCGTCGCCGTCAAGACCTCGAGGCCTACCGGGCCCTGAGCTGGGAAGGCTCCTTCGCCGACTATCTAGGCCTTCTCAAGAAGGACCCCAGGCCCTTGAGGACCAGCTTCCAGCGGGTCCACGACATGATCCTCTCCTACGGGGTGGAGGAGTATACCCTCTTCAGGGAAAAGCTCCTCCATTACCGCTTCTTCGAGGACCCCTTCGAAGGGGGAAAGGACGCCATCTTCGGCCTGGACAAGCCCCTTATGCGTCTGGTGGCCACCTTAAAGGCCGCCGCCCACCGCCTGGGGCCCGAACGGCGGATCCTCCTCCTCCACGGTCCCGTGGGCTCGGCCAAGAGCACCATCGCCCGGCTTCTCAAGAAGGGCCTCGAGGCCTACAGCCGCACGGAAGAAGGCAGGCTCTACACCTTCTACTGGAAAACCGAGGAGGGCCCCCTCCCCTGCCCCATGCACGAGGAGCCCCTCCACCTCTTACCCAAGGAGATCCGGGAAGAGTTCCTGGCCGAGCTCAGGGCCCTCCACCCCAGCTACCCCTACCCCCTCGAGGTGGAAGGGGACCTCTGCCCCGTCTGCCGCTTCCAGATGCGGGAGGCCTTGGCCCGGCACGGGGGGGACCTGGCCGCCGTCTTGGAGAAGGAGATCGTGGTGAAGCGCCTGGTCCTCTCGGAGAAGGACCGCGTGGGCATCGGCACCTTCCAGCCCAAGGACGAGAAGAACCAGGACGCCACCGAGCTCACCGGGGACATCAACTACCGCAAGGTGGCCCTCTACGGCTCCGACTCCGACCCCCGGGCCTTCAACTTTGACGGGGAGCTCAATATCGCCAACCGCGGCCTGGTGGAGTTCATTGAGATCCTCAAGCTGGACGTGGCCTTCCTCTACGACCTCTTAACCGCCAGCCAGGAGCACAAGATCAAGTCCAAGAAGTTCGCCCAGACGGACATAGACGAGATCATCCTGGGCCACAGCGTGGCGGGCTGGACCCCTATCCTCTACCGGCACCGGGGTAAGCCGGGCTGGACCACGCTGGAGGGGCTTTACGAGCGCTTCGGCGAGCGGCCCAAAGGGCTCGAGGTGTTGGCCTACGACCCTGAACGCAAGGAGGCCCGCTGGACCCGGGTCTTGGGCCTCTACCGCCACCCCTTCTTCGGGGAACTCCTCACCTCCGCCCAGAAATGGGGCGTGGTGGAGACCACGCCCAACCACTCCCTTTACGACCGGGAAGGCCGGGTCTTCTACCCCGAGGAGGGGCGGGAGATGCTGGGCCTCCGTAAACTGCCACCCCTCGCCCCCCCGCCCCAGACGGTGAACGTGGTGGGGGGCGTACCGGGCTTCGCCATGGAAGAGGAACTGGCCCCAGCCATCGCCGCCCGGCGCCTCACCCGCCCTGCCGCACCGGGGTTTGCGCGGCTCGCCCTGCCCCGCCACGCCACCCTCCTCAAGGCCCTCTACCGCCTGCCCCAGGAAGAAGAGGACCTAAAGGCCCTCCTCACCGTCCTCATCTGGTACGCCACGGAGGGGCACGGAAACGCCCGCAACGGGGGCATCGTCATCTCCTCGGCCAACCGGGAGGAGCTGGAGCGGGTCAAGGCCGCCTATGAGCGGATCTCCGACGGCAAGGGCTATATCCACGTGGGCTCCAAGCGGGACTCTGCCTGGCGGCTTTACCTGGGGGCCGAGGCCGTCCGGGTTCTGGCCGAGCACCACTGCGGCAAAGGCGCGGCGCAAAAGCGCCTCCCCGACTTCCTCTTCACCCTTCCCCGCCCCTACCTGGAGTACGCTTGGGAAGAGCTCCTCAAGACCGACGGGTCCCGGCGGCTGAGCCGAGAGCAGGCCAAAGGCTCCGAGGCCTACCAGCGGCTTTATGGGGAGTTCAAGACCATCTCCCCCATACTGGCTGCCCAAGTAGGGGTGCTCCTAAGCCTCCTGGGGCACGATTACAGCGTCTACCTCTACCCGAGACCCGGGAAAGCCCCCGCCTACCGCATCCGCTACGTCTCCGGGGAGGGCAAACCCGGGGGAAGGCACAAGCGGTACACCCACCGTCTCTTCCGCCGCCCCGCCCAGGGAGAGTGGGTCTACGACATTGCCTGCGAGGGCCTCCACAACTTCGTCTGCGGGGTGGGCAGCGTGGTCTGCCACAACACCAACGAGCCCGAGTACCGCAAGCTCCAGGCCAACGAGTACATGGAGGCCCTGCGGGACCGCACCATCAAGATCGACGTCCCCTACATCCTAAGGGTCTCCGACGAGGTGAAGATCTATCAGCGGGACTTCGCCAAGGTGCGGGCCAAGCACATCGCCCCCCACACCCTGGAGATGGCCGCCACCTGGGCGGTGCTCACAAGGCTGGAACCCCCTAAGCGGGCGGGGCTTACCCTCATGCAAAAGCTCAAGCTCTACGACGGCAGGCTCCTCCCCGGCTGGACGGAAGAGGCGGTCAGGGAGCTCATGGCCGAGGCCAAGCGGGAAGGCCTCGAGGGCATCAGCCCCCGGTACATCCAGGACAAGATCTCTAACGTCCTCGTCACCAGCGAGGAGCCCTGCATCAACCCCTTCATGGTGATGAACGAGCTGGAGGAGGGCTTGAAGCACCACTCCCTCATCTCCGACGAAAAGACCAAAGAGCGCTACAAGGCCCTTTTGCAGGAGGTGAAGGCGGAGTACGCGGAGATCGTGAAGAACGAGGTGCAACGGGCCATCGCCGCCGACGAGGAGGCCCTGAACCGCCTCTTCCACAACTACATCGACCACGTGAAGGCCTACGTCCTGGGGGAGAAGGTGAAAAACCCCTACACCGGCGCCCCCGAGCCCCCCAACGAGCGCCTCATGCGCTCCATCGAGGAGCGCATCGAGATCCCTGAGTCCCGCAAGGACGACTTCCGCCGGGAGATCATGAACTATATCGGCGCCTTAGCCCTGGAGGGAAGGCAGTTCACCTACAAGGATAACGAAAGGCTCCGCCGGGCCCTGGAGCTCAAGCTCTTTGATGACCAGAAGGACACCATCCGCCTCTCCGCCCTGGTCTCGGGGGTGGTGGATCCCGAAACCCAGGCCAAGATCGACGTGGTGAAAGCCCGCCTCATCCGCGACCATGGCTACTGCGAGCACTGCGCCAGCGGGGTTTTGGAGTTCGCCGCCTCCATCTTTGCCCGGAGCGAGCGATGAGACCCATTGAGCGGGACCTCCTGCGCTTTAAGGAGATCGTGCGCGGGGAGGTGAAAAAACGGGCCCGGGAGTTTTTAACCCGGGAGGAGCTTTTCGGCCAGGTGGAAGGCCGCCTGGTCTCCATACCCCTGCCCCAGCTGGAGCTTCCCAAGATCGTCTACGGGGAGCCCCTGGGGGAAGACCTGGGCCTTGGGGGTCCGGGGACGGAAAGCCTGGGCCCTGCGGGCCACGTGCCCGTGGCTGAGCTGGAGCTGGAGGAGTTCTTGGACCTGGTGGGCGAGGCCCTGAGGCTTCCCCGGCTCCGGCCCAAGGGGGAGGGGGAGGTTACGGAGGAGGCCTTCCGCTACACCACCATCGCCCGCAAGGGGCCAAGGGGCCTGCGCCACGTGCGCCGCACCCTCAAGGAAAGCCTCAAGCGGGCCCTGCAAACCGGGGAGTACCGGCCCGAAGACCCCCTTCTGGTCCCCGAACGGGAGGACCTCAGGTACAAGGCCCCCAGGAGCAGGCCCAAACCCCACGCCCAGGCGGTGGTCCTCTTCGCCCTGGACGTTTCGGGGAGCATGCGGGAGGAAGAGCTTAGGCTGGTGAAGACCCTCTCCTTCTGGATCACCCTCTGGATCAAGCGCCACTTCCCCCGCCTGGAAAGGCGCTACCTCCTGCACGACGCCGAGGCCTGGGAGGTAACGGAGGAGGAGTTCTTCCGGGCCCGGGAAGGCGGGGGTACCCGGCTTTCCAGCGCCCTCCTCCTGGCGGAGGAGATCCTGAAGCGTTACCCGGAGGCCTTTTACAACCGCTACCTCTACCACTTCTCCGACGGGGAGAACTGGCAGGGGGACACCCCCGTGGCCCTCGAGGCCCTAAGGCGCCTCCTCCCCACCCTGGCCCTCTACGGGTACGCCCAGGTGCAGGGACCCTACGGCCAGGGGCGGTTCCTGGAGGACCTGAAGGAAGCCCTGGGCAAGGAGGAGGGGCTCGCCGCCACGGAGGTACACGGCAAGGAGGATCTGCCCTTGGCCCTGAGGCGGCTTTTGGGAGGCTAAAGGATGCGCAAGGAACTAAGGCGCTGGGCCGAGATCCTCAGGGAAAGAGCCCTGGCGGATGGGCTTTCCTTTCCCCCGGTGCTCTTTGAGGAGGTGGGTCCGGAGGAGATGGCCATGCTGGCCGCCTACGGGGGCTTTCCCCGACGCTATTCCCACTGGCGCTTCGGCAGCGAGTACCTGCGCTACCGGGAAACCTACCGCTACGGCCTCGGGCGCATCTACGAGCTGGTGGCCAACACCTACCCCGTGCACGCCTACCTCCTTAAGGGCAACACCCTTCTCGCCCAGAAGCTGGTCATGGCCCACGTCTACGCCCACGCCGACTTCTTTCACAACAACCTGGCCTTTAAACCCATCCCCAAGGACATGGAAGCGGAGATGGCCCACCATGCGGCCTTTGTGGAAAAGGCCATGGAGCGGCATGGGGCGAGAAGCGTGGAGGAGTTTCTGGACCTGGCCCTTTCCCTGGAAAACCTCATCGATCCCCACGCCCTCTACATCCAAAGGCAGGCGGAGGAGGATAAGGAGGAGAGACCCCCTGACCGCCTCCAGGTGCGCCCCTACCTGGATCCCTACGTGAACCCTCCTCCAGCGCCTCCCAAGGAAGCCGAGGAGGGGGCAAGCCCCATCCCCCTCCCCCCCAGGCCCACCCGGGACATCCTGGGCTTTCTGGCCCGGCACGCCCCCTTGGCCCCTTGGCAGAAGGGCATCCTGGAAATCATCCGGGAGGAGAGCCTGTACTATGTCCCCCAGGCGGCCACCAAGATCCTCAACGAGGGCTGGGCCACCTACTGGCACACCCGCCTCCTCCTCCCCCTCCTCTCCCCGGAGGAGGCTCTGGAGTTCGCCGAGCTCCAGGCAGGGCTTCTCGCCCCACACGGCTTCAATCCCTACCGCCTGGGCTACCTGCTCCTAAAGGAGGTGGAGGAACGCTGGGATAAGGGGCGGTTCGGCCCCGAGTACGAGGCCCTGCCCCTAGGGGAGCGGCTCACCTACGAGAGGCCCACCAGCCTGGGGCTCAAGCAGCTTTTCCAGGTGCGCACCGTCCACACGGACCTGAGCTTCCTGGATAGCTTCCTGACCCCCGAGTTCGCCCTCAGGCAGAGGCTCCTCAACCCCGAGGACCTTCCCCGCTTCGCCGAGGCCAAGAAGGCCCTCCTCTTCCGCCTCACCAACGGGGGCTACCCCATCGTGGAGCTGGTGGACGCCAACTACGGGAACCGGGGAGAGCTTCTTCTGGAACACGCCTACGAGGGCGTGGAGCTGGACCTGAAAAAGACCCAGGCGGTGCTGGAGAACCTCTACCGCCTGTGGGGCCGGCCGGTGCACCTGAAGACGGTGGTGGGGGAGAAGGAAACCCTGCTTTCCGCGGGAAGCTAGCGCAAAACCCTCAGGTACCCAAGAAGAAGGGCCTCGGAAAGCTCCCCCAGGTGCCGGGCCACCAGGCGCCCCTCCCGGTCAAAGAAAAAGGTGGTGGGAAGGCCCTGGGTCTTCAGGACCTGGGAGAGCTGGGTTTCCGGATCCAGGAGAACCCACTCGGGGGCGAGCCTCTCTTCCTCCAAAAAGCTCCGCACCACCGCTGGCCCCTCCCCTTGGCTGGCAAAGGCGAAACGCACCTCGGGGTTTTGCTGGCTCAGGCGCACCATCATGGGTAGCTCCCGCCGGCAAGGAGGGCACCAGGTGGCCCAGAGGTTCAGGACCAAAGGCTTCCCCCGGAAGTCCTGCAGGTTCACCGGGGTACCCCCCAGGGTGGTGAGGGTGAGGGAGGGCAGGCGCACCTCCTCCCCTCCCCGCTTCTGCACCAGGAAAACCCCAAAGACCAAGCCCGCCGCCAAAGCAGCGAACAGGGCATACCGCCAGAGGTTCTTGGGCAATGCCATCAGCGTGTACCCTCCCGCAGCCAGGATACCCCAAAGGGGGTCAAACCCCCCCTGCCACACGTAGAGGATGGAAAGGGGATCCCGGGCGTAAACGGATGCGTTCTCCAGAACGAAGCCGATTCTGGCTCCAAGAAAACCCGCAAGGATGGCGCTGTAGGTCCAGGGGGCAAGCCTTCGGTCCACCCTTCGGGCCAGGACCTCGGCCACCACCACCATGGCCAAAAGGGCCAGGAACACCTGGAACCTGGCCCAGGGAATGGCGAAGGGCCCTACCTGCACCGCATCCATCAGCGAACCAGAGGGAAGCCCTCCCTTTGGATGGCCAGGATCCCGCCCTCGAGGTTGTAGAGGTTGGTGTACCCCTTCCGCTTCAGGTACTCCGCCGCCTGGCGGCTGCGGTTCCCGCTACGGCAGTAGAGGTAGACCGGCTTGTCCTTGGGAAGGGTATCCGCCCACTGGGCGACGGCCTCCACCGGCAGGTTGATGGCCCCGGGGACGTGCCCCTCGGCAAACTCCTGGGGGGTACGCACGTCCACCACCACCGCCCCCTGGTCCACCGCCTGGTAGAGCTCCTGCGGGCCGATGTTCTGGTAGCTTCCCTTGGGCCCGCAGGCCGCCAGGGCCAGGAGGGCAAAAAACCCAAGTAGCGCCCGCCGGGTCATGTTAGGCGCTCACCCCCACCGCCTTGCGGATGGCCTGGAGGAACTGGGAAAGGGGCTGGGCCCCGAGGATCCTCTCCTTGCCGTGGTTCACGATGGTGTCGGGCACCCCGTGGATGTGGTAGCGGCTGGAAAGCTCGGGGAACTCGTTGGCCTCGATCATCTCGCCCCACACCTTGGGGGAGGCGTAGGCCATGCGGTGGGCGGTGCGCACCGCCTGCGGGCAGTAGGGGCAGGTGGGGGTGACGAAGACCTGGAGCACCACTTCCTCGGGGAGGGTGTTAAGCTCCTGGACCACGTTCTCCGGCAGTCCGTGGCCGTCGCGGCCCAGCATCTCGATGTCCTCGAGGAGGCTTGCGAACTCGTACCCCGCCGGGATGCCCCGGTACCGAAGGTTGATGGCGGAAGAGCCCCTCTCCCGCAGGATCAGGGTGGGGGGATCCTCCACCCTGTACTCCTTGGCCTTCTCCTTGCCCTCGGGGGTGGCCAGGTCGTAGACCACCAGGTGAAGCCTATCCGAAAGGGCGGCCAGCTCCTCCAGCAGCTGCTTGGTTTCCTTGCAGTACAGGCAGGGCTCCTTACCCGGGGCGATCAGGGTGGAGGTGTCGGTGAAAAGCACCAGCTCCACATCCCGCACCAGGTTGGAAAGCCGCTCACGTACGATCTCTTGCTCCTTAGGTCCCAATAGCGCCATCGTTTCCTCCCGGATACCCCCGTAGGGGTACACCCTTTGTTGAATATAGCAGATGTTTCCCGTAAAGAATAGACCTCCGCGCACGCTGTCCCCGTTGACACCTAGTACCCCCACAGGGTATCGTGGCGGTGTGGGGACAATAGTCCCATACCGGAGGTGAAGCTGTGGTTTTCAGGCAGATTTACGAGGAAGGCTTGGCCCAAATGAGCTACCTCCTGGGGTGCGCCGCCACTGGGGAGGCCCTGGTGGTGGATCCCAAGCGGGACGTGGACACCTATCTGGAGCTGGCGCAAAGCCTGGGCCTGCGCATCACCGCCATAGCCGAAACCCACATCCACGCCGACTACCTCTCGGGAGCCCGGGAGCTGGCCAAGGCCACCGGGGCCACCCTGTACCTCTCGGACGAAGGGGACGAGAACTGGAAGTACAAAGGACTGGAGGGCTTCTCCCATGTCCTCCTTAGGGACGGGGATGAGTTCAGGGTGGGGAATATCCGGGTGAAGGCCGTGCACACCCCGGGCCACACCCCGGAGCACTTTTCCTTCCTGGTGGCGGACGGGGCGGTGACGGACGAACCCCTCCTCTTCCTCACGGGCGACTTCGTCTTCGTGGGGGACATCGGCCGGCCGGACCTTCTGGAGGAGGCTGCCGGCATCAAGGGCACCGCCCTGCCCGGGGCCCGGCGCATGTTCCGAAGCCTCAAGGAGAAGTTCCTCACGCTTCCCGACCACGTGCAGGTCTGGCCAGGCCACGGGGCAGGTTCCGCCTGCGGCAAGGCCCTGGGGGCCCTTCCCGCCACCACCGTGGGCTACGAGAGGCGGCACGCCTGGTGGGCGGAGTACCTGGAAAAAGACGATGAGGAGGGCTTCGTAAAGGCGCTTCTCGCCGGTCAGCCGGAAGCCCCCACCTACTTCAAGGAGATGAAGCGGCTCAACCGGGACGGCATGCCCATCCTGGGAGGCATCCCCCACCCGGGCCGCCTCACCAAGGCCCAGTTTGACCGGTACCTGCGGGAGGGGGCCATCCTGGTGGACACCCGGGACAAGTTCGCCTTCGCCGGGGGGCACATCCGGGGAGCCATCAACATCCCTGCCGGAAAGAACTTCTCCACCTGGGCGGGCTGGCTTCTTCCCTACGACCGGCCCCTGATCCTCCTGGCCCATCCCTCCGAGGTGGAGGCCCTGACCCGGGCCCTGATCCGCATTGGCCTGGACGAGGTGGTGGGGTATATCCCGGGCCTCCAGGGGTATGCGGATGGGGAGCTGGAAACCGTACCCCAGATCACGGCCCGGGAGGCCAAGGCCCTCTGGGAGCGGGGCGAGGCGGTGATCCTGGACGTGCGGGGCCGGGACGAGTACCTGGCCGGGCACATCCCCGGGGCCCTGAACATCCATGCCGGCCGCGTCCTCGCCCACCTGGACAAGCTCCCCAAGGAGAGGCCCCTCATCGTGCACTGCGTGGGCGGGGACCGCTCCAGCACCGCCATCAGCGCCCTCTTGTCCCATGGCTTCAGGAATGCCCTGAACCTCACCGGGGGGATTAGGGCCTGGCAGGAAGCCGGCTTCCCGGTGGAAAAGGGCGAGGAGCTGGTAAGCGCCTGAGTGTAGCGCCGGGGAACTGGGGTTCTGCCCCAGTTCCCCAAACATCCCTAAGGAGGTAAACATGTACGAAGCCGAGGTCAAGGACCTGAGCCCAGAGGAAGCCAAAAAGCTCTACGACCAGGGCGTGGCGTTCATCGATGTGCGGGAGGTGGAGGAGTACGCCCAGGCCCGGATTCCCGGGGCAGGCCTAGTGCCCCTTTCCGAGTTCATGGCCCGCTACGGGGAGATCCCCAAGGACCGGCCCGTGGTCCTCTACTGCCGCACGGGAAACCGCTCCTGGCAAGCGGCCGCCTGGCTCACCGCCCAGGGCTACGGGAACATCTACAACCTCGAGGGGGGCATCGTCCGCTGGTACAGGGCAGGCCTCCCCGTGGACACCAGCCCGGTGGAGGTGGGCTACACCGCCACCCCGTACCAGGAGGTGGGCCCCCACGAGGCGGAAAAGCTTTTGCAGGAAGCCTTGGTGGTGGACGTGCGGGAGCCCTGGGAGTACGCGGATGGGCACGTGCCCGGGGCGGTGAACATCCCCCTCTCCTCCCTGCCGCAAAGGCTTAAGGACCTGCCCAAGGACCGGCCCATCCTCCTGGTCTGCAACTCCGGCAACCGCTCGGGGGTGGCGGCGGACTTCCTGGTGGGCCAGGGCTTCCCCGGGGAACGGGTGTACAACCTCGAGGGGGGCACCTACGCCTGGATGGGCGCGGGCTTGCCGATCGAGCGATGAGCCTGGCCCTTGTTGGCGCTCTTCTCATCGGGGTTTCCCTGGGGCTACTGGGCTCAGGGGGGTCTATTCTTACCGTGCCCGTGCTGGTCTACCTCCTGGGGGAACCTCCCAAGCAGGCCATCGCCGAAAGCCTACTCATCGTGGGAGGGATCGCCCTTCTGGGAGCCCTGCCCTACGCCCTAAGGGGCCTGGTGGACTGGTGCAACGTGCTCTTCTTCGGCCTTCCGGGCATGGCGGGCACCTACCTGGGGGCCTGGCTTTCCCGCTTCGTTTCCGGGGAGGTGCAGCTTCTCACCTTCGCCCTGGTGATGCTTCTTGCCGCCTACTTCATGGCCCGGCCAAGCCCCCTGAGGGCCAAGGGGGAAGGAAGCCGCAAGCCCTGGAAGATCGTCCTGGACGGGCTAGCGGTGGGGGCCCTCACCGGCTTCGTGGGGGTGGGCGGGGGCTTTCTCATCGTGCCCGCCCTGGTCCTTTTGGGAGGGCTTCCCATGCACCTGGCCATCGGAACCAGCCTCTTCATCATCGCCCTCAAGTCCTTCGCCGGCTTCTACAAGTACCTGCACCTTCTGCCCGAGCTGGGCCTGGCCGTCAACTACGGGGTGGCCCTCCTCTTCGTGGGGGTGGGGACCCTGGGAAGCTTCCTGGGCGGCCGGCTGGCGGTGCGGCTACCCCAGGAGGGCCTGAGGCGGGGGTTTGCCCTTTTCCTGGTGGCCATGGGGGCCTTCATCGTGGCCCAGAGCCTGGCCCAGGGGCATTAGACTGAAAGGGTGCGCTTCCGCACCCTCTTGGCCATCCAGGCGGAGGTCAAGCCGGACTTTTACCGCACGGAGGAGGCCTTCCGGAAGCGGGTCTTCTCCTTGCTGGAAAGCCTCGAGGGCACTTCCTCTCCCCGCCTGGCCGCCTTTCCTGAGCTCTTCGGGCTTCCCCTTCTCCTCCACCTGGAGGGGGATTTTCATCCCAGGGACCTCCTGAAAAACCCCCTTCTCCCCTGGAGGCGGGCCCGGCGGGCCTACGGGGTTTTCCGGGAGGTGATGGCGGAAGCCGCCCGAGCCTTCGGCACCTATCTTCTGGCGGGTACCCTGCTCTCCCCGCCCTACGAGGAGGAGCTGGCCCGGGGGCGGTTTGCCCGCACGCCCCTTTTCCAGAACCTTGCCCTTTTCTTCAACCCCGAAGGCCGCTTGTTGGCCCAGGTGCCCAAGATGGAACTCACGCCCCCTGAGCGCTGGCTCAGGCGGGGCACCTTCGGCCCCCACCTGGTGGAAACCCAGGCGGGCAGGGTGGGCATCCTCATCTGCCTGGACGGCTTTTTCGAGCGGTACCTGGCCCGGCTGGACGCCCTGGGGGCAGAGGTTCTCCTGCAACCCTCCGCCAACCCCGCCCCTTGGGACCGCCCCTGGCCCTGGGATGGATCCCGAAGGGAAGGAGAGGTCTGGAGGGCTTCCGCCCAGGAGAGGCTTGTGGGCCGGGAACACCTCCGGCTCCTCCTGAACCCCATGCTGAACGGCCAGATTCTGGGCCTCACCTTTGAGGGGCAAAGCGGCATCTACGCCCCCGGGGAGGCCCTGGCCTTGGCCCCTGCCCCAAGGGGGGATGCGGCCCTCCTCCTAACCCTATAGGCGCTCGGGGAAAAGGGTGATGGGATAGGGGCGGATCAGGAACCGGACCAGCCTTTCCCAGGCCTTGTCCTTTACCCCCTGGGCCAGCTCCTCCGCCACCTCCTCCAAGGGGTAGCGGCCCGGGGGTACCAGCCTTTCCAGGAGGATCACGTGGAAGCCAAACTCCGTCCCCACGGGAGGGGAAACCTCCCCGGGCTTCAGGGCCAGCAGGGCCTTTTCAAAGGCGGGGATGTAGGTGCCTTCCGGCTCGCAGCCGAGATCCCCCCCGGCTTCCTTGGAGCCCGGGTCCTGGGAAACCTCCCTGGCCACCTGGGCGAAGGCCTCCCCCTTGGCCAGGCGGGCCAGGACCTCCTTGGCCGCCTCGAGGGTGGGCACCAGGATGTGCCGGGCGCAGTAGAGGGCGGGGTGGCGGTACTCCGGGGAAAGGAGCCAGAGGGCCTTAAGGGCCGCCGGGGAAACCTTAAGCTCCGTGCGGTAATGGGCTTCCAGGGCCTCGAGGGCCATGGCCTCGGCCAGGAGGGTGCGGTAGGTGGCCAGGTCGGGCACCCCTGCCCCCTCCAGGGCCTTCCGCAGGGCCTCCTCCTCGGGGAAGGCCTTCACGAGCTCCGCCACCCGGGCCTCCACGCTGTCGGGTAGGGGCCAAAAACCCTGACGCCTGGCCAGCAAGAGAAGCGCCCGCTCCTCCGCCAGGGCCTCCAGGTAAGGGGCCCGGTACTGAGCCAGGAGGGCGCGGGTTTCCTCCGAGTCGGGGAGGCCAAGCTGCCGGAGTGCGCTTTTGGCGAAGAGGCCAAAGCGGAGCTCAAACTGGCTTTTGGTGATGTGTTCGGGCCCCACCTGGGCCACCACGGGGTCTTCCTGGGCTCGGGCAAAGGGGGATAAGCTTAGGCTTAAGGTTAGGAGGAAAAAAAGGAAGCGCATGCCCCATGCTAGCATGGAGGGCGTGAACGACCTCATCCTCCAGGCGGCCCGGGGCAGGCCCACCTCGAGGCCCCCCGTCTGGTTCATGCGCCAGGCGGGGCGCTACCAGAAGGAGTACCAGGAGATCCGGCGGCGCTACACCCTACCGGAGATCGTGCAGAACCCTGAGGTCTGCGCCGAGGTAACCCTTCTTCCGGTGAAGCAGCTTGGCGTGGACGCCGCCATCCTCTTTGCGGACATCACCACCCCCCTCTACGGGATGGGGGTGGAGCTGGACCTGGTGGAGGGCAAAGGCCCCGTCATCCACCGGCCCATCCGGGACTCCAAGGGGGTGGAGGCCCTAAGGCCCCTGGAGCCGGAGGAGGCCGTGCCCTTCGTGCTGGAAACCATCCGCCTCCTGAAAAGGGAGCTTGAGGTGCCCCTCATCGGCTTCGCCGGGGCTCCTTTCACCCTGGCCAGCTACCTCATCGAGGGCGGGCCGAGCCGCCAGTTCAAGGAGGTCAAGGCCTTTATGTACCGGGAGGAAGCCCTCTGGCACCGGCTTCTCACCAAGCTCACCCAGGCCATGGCCCGCTACCTGAAGGCCCAGGTGGAGGCGGGGGCCGATCTCCTCCAGGTCTTCGACTCCTGGGTGGGGGCCCTATCCCCCGCGGACTACCGGCGCTACGTGAAGCCCCACATGGCCAGGCTCTTCCAGGAGCTAAGGCCCCTTGGGGTGCCCGTGATCCACTTCGGGGTGGGGACCATGGGCCTTCTTAAGGAGATGCAGGAGGCCGGAGGGGACGTGATGGGCCTGGACCACCACACCCCCCTCCCCTGGGCCCGGGAGGCGCTGGGGGAAACCCCCATCCAGGGCAACCTGGACCCCGTGATCCTCTTCGCCCCCAAGGAGGTGATCCGGCGGGAGGTGGAAAGGATCCTTACGGAAAACGCTGGCCGGCCCGGGCACATCTTCAACCTGGGCCACGGGATCCTGCCCGGCACCCCGGTGGAACACGTGCGCTATGTGGTAGAACTCCTCAAGGAAAAGGAGGAAGCAGCATGAACGTACTCCTCATGGCCTACGGCACCCCCTACACCCCGGAAGAGATCGAACCCTACTACACGGACATCCGCCGGGGAAGGCGTCCTTCCGAGGAGCTGGTGAGGGAGCTGGAAGAGCGCTACCACGCCATCGGCAAAAGCCCCCTGAACGAAATCACCCTGGTTCAGGCCATCAGGCTCCAGGCGCTTTTGAACCTCGAGGCCCCCGCCTACCCCAAGCGCCTCCTGGGCCCCTTCGGCCCCCGCATCCCCCAGGGGCCGGCCCGGGTCTACGTGGGCACCAAGCACTGGCATCCCTCCATCGGGGAGGCCATCGCCGCCATGCACGAGGATGGGGTGAGGCGGGCGGTGGCCATCGTGGCCGCCCCCCATTACTCCCTAAGGAGCGTGGCGGAGTACCAGGAGAAGGTGGAAGCCGCCCTAAAGTCCCTCCCCGAGCCCATCGAGATGGTCTGGGTGGAAAGCTACGAGGCCCATCCCAGCCTGATTGCCGCCTACGCCAGGAGGCTGGAGGAGGCCATATGGCGGCTTAGGGAGCCCAGGAAGGCCGCCTACGTTTTCACCGCCCACTCCATCCCCCTCTCGGCGGTGGAACGGGGCGACCCCTACCCCCGGCAGGTGGAGAGGACGGCGGAGCTCATCGCCAAGAGGCTTGCCCTGCCCCGGTTTAGCGTGGCCTACCAGTCCGCAGGGCGCACCCCCGAACCCTGGCTCGGCCCCGACATCAACGAGCACCTTAAGTCCTTGAGGGAGGAGGGCTTTGAGGAGGTGGTGGTCCAGGCGGTGGGCTTCCCCGCCGACCACCTGGAGGTCTACTACGACCTGGACCTCGAGGCCCAGGCCACCGCCCAGGAGGTGGGACTAAGGCTCATCCGGGCCCGGAGCCTCAACGCCGATTTGGACTACATCCAGGTGCTTAAGGAGCTGGTGGAGGCAGCGTGGCTCAGGTAGCCGTGGTGGGAGGAGGATGGGCAGGGCTTTCCGCCGCCTTGGCCCTGAAGGAGGCGGGGGTGGACTTCCTCCTCCTGGAGGCAGGCCCCCGCCTGGGGGGCAAGGTGCGCACCCACAAGGGGGAGGGCTTCCTGGTGGAAGGGGGTCCAGATGCCAGCGTGCGCTACAAGAAGGAGGTCCTGGAGTTAGGGGAGCGCTTCGGCCTCACGCCCGTAGGGACCCTCCCCGCCAAGCCCGCAGCGTGGATTCTGCGCAAGGGTAAAGCCCATCCCCTCCCCGAGGGGCTCTTGCAAATCGTGCCCGGGGACCTCAAGGGCCTTTACCGCACCTCCCTCCTCTCCCTTTCCGGGAAGCTCAGGGCCCTATACGACCTCTTCCTCCCCCGGGGGGCCAAGGAGGACGAGAGCCTGAAGGAATTCGTGGAACGGAGGCTTGGCCCCGAGGTCTTCGCCGCCCTGGTGGCGCCCCTGGCGGGAGGCATCTATGGAGGGGAGCCCGAGGAACTTTCCATGCGAGCAGCCTTCCCCCAGCTTTTGGACCTGGAGCGGAAGCACCGAAGCCTCATCCTGGGGGCCATGCGGGCGAAAAGAATGCGGGGAAGCCGGGAAGGGGGAAGCCTGTTCTTTTCCTTCCAGGAGGGGCTTTCCGCCCTAACGCGGAAACTTGCCGAGGAGGTGGCGGAAAGAATCCTCCTGGGTACACCCGTCCTAGCCCTCGAGCCCCTGGACGGCCGGTACCGCCTCCACACCCCCAGGGGTTCCCTGGAGGCAGAGGCAGTGGTCCTAGCCACCCCCGCCCCCGTGGCGGCCCACCTCCTAAGGCCCTTCCTCCCCGAGGCCACGGCCCTTCTCAAGGGGATTCCCCACACCCCGGCGGCCACGGTGAGCCTGGCCTTTTCGGAAGGGCTTCCCCTTAAGGGGCACGGCCTTTTGGTGGCCAAGGGGGAAGGGTATCGGGTTAGGGGTTTCACCTGGACCCATAACAAATGGCCGGGGAGGGTCCCAGAGGGCTGGTCCCTGGTGCGGGGCTATTTCTCCGGGGAGGTGGCGCGGCTTTCCGAGGCGGAGCTTGCCCGGGTGGCCCTGGAGGACCTCCGCCGTTTCCTGGGCCAGGAGGTGCGAGCGGAGCGCACCTGGGTCTTCCGCTTCCCCGAGGGCATGCCCGCCTACCGGGTGGGGCATCTGGAGCGCATGGAAAGGCTGGAAATGAGCCTTCTCAAGGCCCCGGGCCTTTTCCTTTCGGGGAACTACCTGGAGGGGGTCGGCCTCCCCGAGGTGGTGCGCTCTGGCCGTAAAGCGGCCCAAAGAGCCCTGGGCTACCTGGCCCTGACCCCCACCCCCTAGGCAAAGTATTGATTCCTGTTTAGGATAGGGCAAACATGGCTCTGCCCTACCCCGCAATCGCCTTGGGCTCCATCCTCCTGGGGCTCCTGGCGGGGATTTTGGGCTTCACCGATCCCTACATTTTGCCATGGCTCATGATCTTCACCGCCACCACCGCCAGCATGCACGGCCTGGGATGGGGGCTCCTGGCCGCCGGGGTTTCCACGATTCTTCTTCTCCTCTTCCCCGGGTTCAATATCATGGCCGCAGCCCTTCTTCTCCTTTCCGCCTGGCTGGCCCACGGCATTGGCGAAAGCCTGAGAAAGGCCCACCGCCAGGCCAAGGCTTTAGCTAAAAGCCAGCGCTTTTTAGCCGAGGCCCTCGAGGCCCTGCCCCAGGCGGAAAGCCGCCAGGCCCTTCTGGAAAGCCTTCCCAGACGCCTGGCTACCTTGGGAGCCGGAGGGCATGTGGGAATCTGGGTGCCCACCAGTCAAGGCTTCCGCCTTCTTGCCAGCGTCCCTCCCCTGGCCCTGGAGGAGGTACCGGCCACGGGAGTCCTGGGCCGCGCCCTAACGACGGCCCAGCCCGTCCATGTGCCCGACATACGAAAGGAAGCTGCCTATATCCCCGCACCTGGCCTCCACATCCTGTCCGAGCTGGCTCTCCCCCTTTGGGAGCGGGGCGAGGTGGTGGCCGTGCTCAACCTGGAGCGCCCAAATCCTTTTGCTCCTGAAGAGGTGGAGGGACTTAAGCGCTTCGCCCAGGCGGTAAGCCTCCAGCTGGACCGGCTTGCCGACCTGGAGGAACGAAGGCTATTAAGCGAGCTTTCCTTACGCCTGCAAAGCGCCACCACCCTGAAGGAAGCGGTGGAGAAAGCCCTGGCCCTCCTCCTCCAGGCCCTAGATCTGGAAACTGGTACGTTTTGGGAAGCCCGGGGGGCCCGTATGGAGGCCCTGGCCCACCAGGGTGTGGAGGAACCCGCCCTGCTCCAGGTGCTAAGGGAAGGCCTTCCCTATGGGCAAGGTCTAGCCTGGCAGGTCTACCATCGGGAAAGCCCCCTCTTCACCGCCCGCTACGCGGAGGAACCCCAGGCCATACCCCCGCTTAAGGCCCTGGACTGGCGCACCCTGGCGGCCTTGCCCATTCCCTCCCCCAAGGCCCCAAGGAGCCGGAGGGTGCTGGTTTTGGGAAAGAAGGAGGAGCGCCTTTGGCGCAAAGCGGAGGTGGAACTTCTCCTCCTGGCCTGCCGCACCCTGGGCCTGGGGATGGAGCGGCTCACGGAGAAGGCCCGGCACGAAAGCGTTAACCAGCTTTTCCTGGAGCTTTTGGAGAAACCTCCCGAAGAACTCTACGGACGCATCCTGGAAGAAGCCGTCCGCCAGGTGCCGGGTTCGGAAGCAGGAAGCCTTCTGGTGTGGGAGGAAGGAGCTTATCGTTACAAGGCAGCCTTGGGCTATGACCTCGAGGGGCTGCAAACCGTCACTTTCAGCCAGGAGGACCAGCTTCTCTGGTACGGCCTGGGAGCGGAACGGGCGGCTCAGGGGGAGCCCCGCATCATGAGCGTGGAAGAGCGGCCCATCGCCGAGATCAGCCACCAAACCGCCCCACCCGAGGTGATCGACTCCGCAGGCAAAGCCCAGGAGATCAAGGCCAACCTCTGCCTGCCCATCCCCTACAAGGGGGAGGTGCTGGCCTATCTGAACCTGGACAACCTGCACGACCCCGGGGCCTTTGGCGAGGATTCCTTGGAGGCCGCCCGCTTCTTCGCCGCCCCCCTGGCCAGCCTGCTTCACGAAAGCCGCACCCGCAGGCTTCTGGAGGAATCCGCCCTGACCGATTACCTCACCGGCCTCGGGAACCGCAGGGCCTTTGACCGTTTTTTGGAAGAGGAGCTCAAACGGGCCGAGCGCTACGGCTACCCCCTTTCCCTGGCGGTCCTGGACCTTAAGGGTTTCAAGGCGGTGAACGACCGGCTGGGGCACGCCGTGGGGGATTCGGCCCTCATGAAGGTGGCCGAGGTGCTGGAACGGGAAAGGCGCAACGGCGACCGCCTCTTCCGCTGGGGCGGGGATGAGTTCGCCGCCATCTTCCCCCACACCCCCAAAAGGGGAGCGGTGGCCGCCGCCCTTCGCTATGCCAAGGCCATCCAGGGCCTTTGCTTTAACGGCCTCTGCCTGGGGGTGAACATCGGGGTGGCCAGCTACCCCGAGGACGGCAGCACCCCGGACCAGCTTCTCTCCGCCGCCGATACCCGCATGTACGAGGCCAAGGCCCGTGGCCAGGTCATGGTGGCTTGAACCTCCGCCAAAGAGCTGTATACTGGACCAGGCCTAGCCATGGACAGGAGCTGGGGCCTAGGCCCATCCCAAGCCCTTCTTCCCCTGCTGCGCCAGGGGATTAAGGGGCTACCCCAGGCCCTAGAGCAGGTGGGCCGGGCCCTCATGGCCCATCGGGCCTACCTCTTTCGCCTCGAGGAGCGCCAGGGCATCTGGTACGCCAGCCAGCTTTCGGAGTGGGCGGGGCCCGACACCACCCCTCAGATCCAGAATCCTGAGCTGCAAAACCTCCCCGTGCGGGAAAAAGGCTACGGGCGCTGGCTGGACCGCTTCCTGGAGGACCGGGCGGTGGCGGGGCCCGTGGCCTCCTTCCCCGAGGAGGAGCGGCCCTTCCTCGAGGCCCAGGGGATCCAAAGCCTCCTGGTGGTGCCCATATGGGTGGAGGGAAGGCTCTGGGGGTTCCTGGGAGTGGACGACTGCCAGAGGATAAGGGAGTTCGCCCCCGAAGAGGAGGCCTTCCTGCGCCTGGTGGCCGAGGCCCTGGCCCGGACCCTGGAGCTTTGGGAAAGGGAGCGCTGGCTGGAAACCCTTCTCGAGTCCTCCCCCTTCTACCTGGCCCGCCTGGACAAGGAGGGCCATCTGCTCTACGCTAACCCAGCCTTTAGGAGGGCCTTTCCCCACGGGTTTACCCTGCCGGTGGCCGAAGTCCTGAAAGCTCCAGGCCGGCCCCGTAGTTTCTTCACCGAGAAAGACTGGGCGGTAGAGTGGACCCTTTTGGCGGTGCCTGGCCCAGGCCAGGAGGCGTTGGAGGTTTTAGCCTTAGGCGTGGATGTGACGGAGCGGAAGGAAGCAAAGGCCCGGGAAGCCCGCTGGAACCTCTTCCGCAACAACCTCCTCCGGGTCTACGAAACCCTTATGGCCGAGGGGCTTTCCGAGTCTATCTTTGGCTTGATCCTCGAGGCTGCCTTGGAAACAGTCCCCGCGGCCCAGGCAGGAAGCGTCACCGTCCTCCTGGAAGATGGCTGCTACCACTTCGTCGCCGCTCATGGATACGACCTGGAGGCCCTTCGCCAGGTGTGCCTCCGCCCCGAGGAACCCCTCTCCCCTACCGGCCACAAGGGAGCCCAGGTCTTCACCTGGAAGGACCTGGAACGCTTCAACGCCCGCCTGGACGAACCAAGGCGGAAGGTCATGGAGGAGGCCGGCCGGGTTCGGGAGATCAAGGCCATCCTCTCCGTCCCCGTGTACCTGGCGGGGGAGCGCAAGGCCTTCCTGTACCTGGACAACTTCGAGCGGGAGGATGCCTTCACCCCTCTGGACCTGGAGCTGGCCCAGGCCTTCGCCAGCCAGCTAGGCCTCCTCCTGAGAAGGCTAGAGCTAGAAGGCCGGATCCAGCACCTGGCTTACCACGATCCCTTAACGGGCCTGCCCAATCGCCTCTTCTTCCTGGAAAAGCTCGCCCAAGCCCTCAAGGAGGAGGGCCCGCACCTGGCGATCATGTACCTGGACCTGGACGGGCTCAAGCTGGTGAACGACCTGGACGGGCACGCCGCCGGGGACGAGGTGCTTCGGGTCATAGCCGCCCGCCTGCGGGCCGCCCTCCGCCCCCGGGACCTGGTGGCCCGGCAGGGAGGGGACGAGTTCCTGGTCCTCCTCACGGGCCTTAGAACTCCTTCCGAGGCCGTGCGCATCGCCGAAAGGCTTCTGGAGGTAGCCCGTATCCCCATCGCCATGGGAGAACGGCTCTACCACCTCTCCACCTCCCTGGGCATTGCCCTGGGGGAGCCTGGCCTTTCCCCGGGGGAACTTCTCAAGCGCGCGGACCTGGCCCTCTACCGGGCCAAGGGGGAGGGTAAGGACCGGCTGGCCTTCTTCGAACCCCAGTTGCAAGAAGCCCTCCGGCAGGAAATGAACCTCCTGGAGGCGCTAAGGCAGGACCTGGAGCGGGGAGAAGGCCTGTGGCTGGCCTACCAGCCTATCGTGGACCTGAGCACGGGGAAGCGGGTGGCCCTCGAGGCCCTCGTGCGCTGGCGCCTGGCCCCGCCTTCCGTGTTCATCCCCCTGGCGGAACGCCACCGCCTCATGCCCGAGCTGGGCGAGTGGGTCCTCCGCCAGGCTTGCCGGGAACTGGACCGGCACGGCCTGAAGGTGCATGTGAACGTGAGCCCCCAGGAGCTACTGGACCCCACCTATGCCTTTCGGGTGGCGGAAGTCCTGGAGGAAGCTTCCTGTCCCCCTGGCCGCCTGGTGTTGGAGATCACGGAAACCACCCTGATCCCCGACGAGCGGGGCAGGGATGCCACCCGGGCCCTCGAGGCCCTCAAGGCTCTGGGCGTGAGCATCTTCCTGGACGACTTCGGCTCGGGCTACTCCAGCCTGGAGCGTTTGGCCGAGCTCCCCGTGGACGGGGTCAAGCTGGGCCAGGCCTTCACCCAGCGCCTGGGCATCCCGCCCGACCCCCAAAGCCCCCCCGCCCGGGTGGTGGGGGCGGTCTTAGCCTTGGCCCAGGCCCTAGGGCTCCAGGCCATCGCCGAGGGGATAGAGGACGAAACCATTCTGGTTTACTTAAAGAACCTTGGTTTTCCCTTGGGGCAGGGCTACCTTCTCGGTAGGCCTGACCGCTTATAATGGAGCGGAATGAAACTCAGCCCATCTAGGGTTGTTTTCATCTACAGCCTCTTCGCCCTCCTCTGGATCCTCGTGGGCGACCGACTGTTGCACTTCAAAGCGCAGGACCCAGCTGCCCTAGCCCAGGCGCACTCCGTCAAGGAAGGTATCTTCGCCGTCCTCTCCATCCTGCTGGTCTACCTCCTGGCCAAGGCCCAGGAGTATACGGAAATGCAGAGGCGAAAAGCCCTAGAGGCCTCGGAAAACCGCTTCAGGGCCCTGGTGGAAAACAGCCACGAGCTCATCTACATCATCGATGCGGAAGGGTACATGCACTATGCCTCCCCCAACGTGGACCATGTGCTGGGGTATGACCCCTTTGGGTACACCCGGGAGCGGATCCCCATCCTCTCCTTCGTCCACCCCGAGGATCGCCTCTACGCCGAGGCGGCCCTGGAGGACCTCGTCCGCCACCCCGGGGCCACCCGCGAGTACAGCCTCCGCATCTTTGACCAGCAGGGTGGGGTGCGGTACGTACGGGTCTGGGGGAGAAACCTCCTAAATGACCCTGCAGTTCAGGGCATTGTCCTGAACATCCGGGACGAAACCGAGGAAGCCCGGCTCAGAAAGGACCTGGAGGCCCAGCACCGCCTTTTCAAGGACCTCTTGGAAACCCTGCCCGGCGTTCCCTGGCAGATCCTCGTAACGCCGGGCGAGGACCCCCTTCGCGCCCCTGTTCTCTACCTTGGGCCCCAAGCTGCACGCTCTGGTTATGACTTGGAAGCGCTTCTGCGAGATCCGGGGCTTTACTTAAAGCACGTCCACCCTGAGGACCTGGACCTTCTGGCGGAAGCTTTCCACAGGGCCATTGCCCAGCCGGGCACCGTGCAGGAGGTAACCTTCCGCTTCTTCCTGGACCCAAACGACCCGAGCCAGTGGCGCTGGCTCAAGCATAGCCTGTACTACGACGAGGAAACCCACCACCTCACCGGATACACTGAGGATGTTAGCCGGGAAGTAGAGGCTCGTAGAGCCCTCGAGGCCCAGGAGGCTCGCTTCCGCCTTCTCTTCCACGCCCACCCCCTCCCCATGTGGGTGTACGACCTGGAAACCCTGCGTTTCCTGGAGGTCAACCACGCCGCGGTGGAGAAGTACGGCTACACCCGGGAAGAGTTCCTCACCATGACCCTCCTGGACATCCGCCCCGCAAGGGAGCGCCTTAAACTCCTCGAGGATTTAAAGAACCCAAGGCCCCCCCTGCGACACTCCGGCCCCTGGACCCACCGCCTCAAGGATGGGCGGGAGATCCAGGTGGAGATCTTCTCCCACCTCATCGAATGGGAAAAGAGACCTGCGGTGCTGGTGGTAGCCCTGGACGTGACCCAACGCCTCCAGGCCGAGGCCACCATGCGCCTCTTGCAAAACGCCCTGGAAGCTGCGCACGAAGCCGTGGTCCTCACCGACCGCTCGGGGCAGATCGAGTGGGTAAACCCTGCCTTCACCCGGCTCACCGGCTACACCTTGGAGGAAGCCCTGGGGAAAAACCCCCGTATCTTAAAATCCGGGGTTCAGGACCAGGCCTTCTACAAAAACCTCTGGGACACCATCCTCTCCGGAAGGGTGTGGACAGGGGAACTGGTGAACCGGCGCAAGGACGGCACCCTGTACACCGAGCGCATGACCATAACCCCCGTGCGGGAAAACGGGGAGATCCACCACTTTATCGCCATCAAGCGGGATGTCACCGAAGAAAAGGCCCGGGAACGAGCCCTAAGGGAATCCGAGGCCCTCTTCCGCACCCTGGCGGAAACCGCCCCCGCCCTGATCCTCATGTGGCAGGAAGAACGCCTCACTTTCGCCAACGAGGAAGCTATGCGCCTCACCGGCTACACCCGGGAGGAACTCGCAAGCCGCCCCATCTGGGAATTCGTCCACCCTGCCGACCGGAGCCTAGTGCGGGAGCGAGGCCTTGCCCGGATCCGAGGGGAGAATCCTCCCAGTCGCTACACTTTCCGCATCCTCACCAAAGGGGGAGAGGTGCGCTGGTTGGACTACTCCGCCGCCCGGGTGGAGGTTGGCGGTAAGCCCGCCGTCTTAGGTGTGGGGCTGGACATCACCGAAGCCAAGGAGCGCGAACTGGCCCTCGAGGCCTTCGCCCAGGTGAGCGTGGCCCTCCGGCGAAGCGAGGAGCTAAAGGAGATGATGGAGGCTGCCCTGGAGGCCACCCTTAAGTCCCTGGAAGCCCCGGTGGGGAGCATCCTCCTCTACGATGCCGAAACGGGACGCCTGGAGGAAGCCGCAAGCCGGGGCTGGCTTAAGGAGATTCCCACCCCGGAAACCCTTGCCGAAGCGGGCCTGGTGGCCCGGGCCTTCCGGGGGGAGGTGGTGGTGAGCCAGGACCTAAAGCACGATCCCCGGGTGCGCCCCGGGGCCAGGCCCTTGGTCCCGGAAGGATGGAGTGGGGTGGTGGCCCCCCTCCTGGCGGGGAAGGAAGTGGTGGGAACCCTAACCCTGGCCTGGCCTCATCCCCGCACCCCCACCCCTGCCGAGGTGGAACGGGTCATTATCCTGGCCGAGGCCATAGGCAACGCCGTGCGCCGGGCGAGCCTACGGCGCAAGCTGGCCCGGCGGGTGGAGCAGCTGGAGGCCTTGAGGGCCGTGGACCAAGCCATCGCAGCCTCCTTGGACCTGGACCCCACCCTGGAGGTCTTCTTCAACCAGGTGATGCGCCTTCCCTTGGATGCTGCGGCCCTCTTCCTCTATAACCCCCGGGAAAAAACCCTGGAGCTACGGGGCCTTAGGGGGTTCTACACCCCCACGAAAGGGGTCCCGCACCGCCTTCTCCTAGGCCAGGGGCATATCGGGCAAGCGGCCCTTTCCGGCGAGACCGTCTTCGTCCCCGACCTGGCCCAAGACCCCGGGGCCGACGCCCAGTTCACCCTGAGGGAAGGGTTGGTGGCGGAAAAGGCCTACCCCCTCTTCGCCAAAGGACGGCTCCTTGGCGTCCTGGCCGCCTTCACCCGGAGGCCTTGGGACCTCTCCCCCGAGGAGGAGGAGTTCCTGGAAGCCCTGATTGGCCAGGGAGCCGTGGCCCTGGATAACGCCCTTACCTTCCAGGAGCTTCTGAAAAGCCAGCGGGAGCTGGAAGCCGCCTACGACCTCACCCTCTGGGGCTGGGCCAAGGCGGTGGAGCTAAGGGACCAGGAAACCGCAGGCCACACCGAGCGGGTCACGGAGCTTACCCTGCGCCTGGCCCGGGCCTTGGGGGTGCCGGAGGAGGACCTGGAGCACATCCGGCGCGGGGCCATCCTCCACGATGTGGGCAAAATTGGCATTCCCGACAGCATCCTTCTAAAGCCTGGCCCCCTCACCGAGGAGGAGTGGGCCGTCATGAAGAAGCACCCCGTCTACGCCTACGAGTGGCTTTCCGGCATCCCCTTCCTCAAGAAAGCCCTGGAGATCCCTTACTGCCACCACGAGCGCTGGGATGGCTCCGGCTACCCCAGGGGGCTAAAGGGCCTGGAGATTCCCCTTTCCGCCCGTATCTTCGCCGTGGTGGACGTGTACGACGCCCTTACCTCCGACCGCCCCTACCGGAAGGCCTGGCCCCGGGAAAAGGCCTTAGCCTACATCCAGGAGCAAGCCGGCAAGCAGTTTGATCCCGAGGTGGTGGAAGCCTTTCTGCGGCTGGTAGCTGGGGAGGAACCTCCCCTTCCCTAAATCCAGCCCAGAAGCCTCCTGGCCTCCTCGGAAAGCCGGGCAGGGGTCCAAGGGGGGTCAAAGGTGAGTTCCACCTCTACCTCCTCTATGCCTGGGATGCGGCTCAAGGCCTGGCGCACCGCCTCCCCCATGCTGTCGTGCAGGGGGCAGCCCGGGGTGGTGAGGGTCATGCGCACGTAGGCCCTGGGGGGTTCCACCTTTAGCTCGTAGATAAGCCCCAGGTTGACCACATCCAGGCCCAGCTCTGGGTCATAAACCGTCCGCAAGAGGTTCCACGCCTGTTCTTCCAAAGGGTTCATCGCCGCATCACCTCCCAAAGGGCATAAACATGGGGGAAAACCCCCAAGAGGTAAACCCAGCCCGCCCCGGGAAAGAGGGGAACGAGGAAGGCCCCTAGGGCCAACAAGGCCCCTGCCCCATACCCCGCACCTTCCGGAAGCATCTCCTTCAACAGAGGCACCTTTTCCTTCCCTGCCCTTGGGGCATACCGGTGGGTCCAGACCAGAAAGGGCAGGATCTTGTAAAGCATCCCCGTCACCACCAGCCCCACGAAGCCCAAGGCAAACCAAAGAGCCGCCCATACGGGGTTAAAGGGCAGGGCCAAGAGGACCAGGCCCAGGAAGAGGAGGCCAAGGAGGTAGTGCCGCACCCCGATATCCAGGGCTTTTTTCATGCGGTTTTTGAGGATGCGCCAGGTGTCGTAGAGGGCCAGGGCGTAGGAAAGAAGAAGGAGGAGATAGCCCAGCCTCTCCCCCATGGCCAAACCGAGGAGCCCAAAGTTGGCCGCAAAGAGGAGAAGCCCCAGAACCCGCTCGTCCACCCCGTGGGTGAGGGTGAACATGGAAAGGAGCTTGTAGCCCACGCCCAGGATGGAAAGGAGGAAAACCCCGCCCAAGCCCGCAAGGAGGTGCCAGGTGAGCCTTTCCGGGTCGTAAAAACCATAGCGCTGGGAAAGAGCCTGCAAAAGCCCTAGAAAGGGGGTGAGGACCAGGTAGAAGACCACCCAGGCCAAGGCGGTGGCCACCCGGTTCCAGCGGGGAGCCTGACGGAAGGTGAGGTAGACGTGGTAAGCGAAGAAAAGAAGGGCAACCAGGACCAAGCCCCCACCCCAGGGCACAAGGGAAGGAACCCAGGCGAAGCCCGAGGCCAGGAGGACTACCCCCAGGCTCCAAAGAACCATCACCGGATACCCCCACTCCGGGCGGTAAAGGGAAGTCTCCAGGACCACCGGCAGAAGCTGGTGCATGGCCCCAAGGAGCACCCCCACCCCGAAGCCCAGGAGGAAGAGGTGGGCCCCGGCCAAGCCCAAAGGGTGCCGGGGAACGGCAAAGGCCTCGGGATGAAGGGCAAATAGGAGGCCTGCCGCCAGGAAAAAGACCTCCCCCAGGAAGACGAATCCGGCGGGGATGGAAAGGGGAATCACGCGGTTATGAGCGGTGACCAGCATCGCCATAATCCTGGGCCTGTTGCTCGGGATTAGCCATGATCCAGGTCATGGCCACCCCCTGGGCGGTCAGCGGCCCGGGGGCAGAAGGGTGAGGAGGTCCCCTTCCCGCAACCGGGTGGCCAGGCCCTCGAGGTAGCGCACATCCCGGCCGTTGAGAAGCACCGTCCAGCGGGGCCTGAGCCGCCAGAGGGTCTTGGGCTCCAGCCAAAGCCCCACCTCCTCCTCGGCGGCCAGGACCTCGAGGGCGAGGTCCCTTAGGGCAGGGTTCACGGCAAAAGCCTTGAAGAGAGCTTCCCCCACGCTTCCCGCCCGCAAGGCGAGGGGCCTGGGCAAGGCGGGGTGGGCCAGGCCCAAGGCCTGAAAGCGCACCGCCACCTTCCCCTCCCTAAGGGCAAGGGCGGCGTCAAACCCCTTCCGCATCACCTCCTCCTGGGCGGAGAGGTAGATGAGCCAGGGGCGCACGTCCCGCACCCTCTCCGCCACATACCGCCCCACCTGGGCGAAGGAAAGCCCCACGTACTCAGGGGGGATCAAGGCCCCCTTGGGACCCAAGCCCCCGTGCCAGAGCCCCGCCCGGTACACCTCCCGGGCGAACTCCGCCGAGGTGTCCACCCCGATGGTGCGGGCCAGCCAGGCGGAGAAAAAGGCCCGCCTTGTGTAAAGCTCCTCCTCCGGCACCCTTCCCTCCCAGCCCAGGGCCCGGGCGGTGCCGGGGTGGCGGCTTAGGTGGTCGTAAACCCCAGCCACAAAGGAAGCCGCTTCCTCAAGGAGCCTTTCCGCATCCAGGCGCATGGCCCTCTTCTCCTCCTCCCCAAGCCCGCCAAAGGCGAGAAGGTCGGCAAAGACCTCCTCGGGCAAGGGCGGAAGATCCAGAACAAGGGCTTCCTCAGGCCGTGAGGACACCTGCTTCATCCTCCCCTCCTTTCCCTTTCCTCCCGCATTTTCCTCAGCATATCCCCCGTGACCACCCGCCTATGCATGGCGAAGGCGAAGACCAAGGTGGCCAGAAGCTGAAGCCCACCGGAAAGCCCAAGCCAAGGGCGCAGGCCCTCCTGGCCCAGGAGGTAGAGGGGCTCGAGGACGAGCCTTAGGAGCAGGCCGGCATTGAGAAGAACGAAGGTGAGCCCCTCGAGGCGATCCTGCCTCAGGCCCCCGGGCCTGGGCATCATCCAGTAGGCCACCCCCATCACCATCTGCAGGAAGAAGCCCACGAGCCCTGCGTGCACATGGGAGGAGCGAAAAGGCCCCTGAAGGCCGGGAAAGAGGTAGAAGAGGGTGCCCAGCAAGGCCGTGTAGATCAGGTAAACCAAGGCCGCCCGCACGAAGAGGAAGTGCCAAAAGCCCACGGGTCCCTCCCGGGAAACCGGCCCTCAGGGCCTAGCCTCCCTTGCGGATCAGGATCTTCACCTGCCCCGGGCCCAGGTCCTTGAGAAGGTAGGCGTGCCCCTCCTCCTCGAGGCGGGCGAGGAGGTGCACTGGCCTTCGCACGTGGTGGACCAGGAGCTTCTCCCCAGGCCTTAGCCTGGCCAAGGCCTCCAGGACCCGCATCATGGGCAGGGGGGGCTCGAGGTTCTCCTCAATGAACACCTCCGCCTGGTAGTCCCGCCAGTCCTCCTCGCTTAAGGAAGCAGGACCCGCGGCCACCCCTTGCCCTTGCCTGACCTCCTGGCGGTAAAAGTGAACGCGGTAGTGCCTCTCCCCAAGCCGCTCGCACCAGGCTAAAAAGCCCTGCTTTCCCAGGACCTTGTAAAGGGGAATGGGCTCAAAGAGCACCTCCAAAACCAGCTTCGTTCCGGGTCCCACCTCCCGGGCCGCCGCCATGATGGCCTGGAAGGGCTCTCCTCCCTGCTCCAGAATGGGCCGCACATCCAGGTGGAAGCCCACGGGAGCGGACAACCAGGGAGGAGGCGGGGTACCGAGGAGGCTTTCCCCTTCCTTGGCCACCGGCACCTCCGGCCGGGCCTCCACCCCTAGGGCCCGGTTGAGGCGGGCCACCAGCTCCTCTGGCTCCAGCCCCCCGATCCTGGCCGCCTGGGCCACGGTGACCAGGTTGGGCATAGTCCTGCGCAGAAGGGGGTTTTTGAGCTTTTGGAAAGCAGGGCTTGCCTCCGCCAGGACCTCGAGGAGCTCTGGCCAGCGCCGCAAAACCTCGGCCACCTTCATCTCGGGCCGGACTACCTCTTGCCGATTCTCACCCGCCATACCTCCGGTCCCTCCTCCAGGTACGCCCAGTCCACCTGCCCAGGCCTTTCCGCCATGAGCTGGTAGTAAAGGGGCTTGGGGTCGTGGTCGTTGACCAGAACGAAGCTTTCCCCGGGCTTCAAGGCATCGAAGAGGGCAAAAATCCTAGGGTGCCGTTCCCTAGGGGGTAAGGTGCGCACATCCAGCTCCATGGCCCAAGCTTCCCCCGCCTTCTCCCCATCCGCCATGACCTGGGTCAAGGGAAGACCCGGGCAAGGATGCCTTGCCCGGGAGCCTTCTTTATCCCCTTCTCGCTATCGCATGCCTTCCGACCTTCCAGCTTAGGGAAAGCCCTCACCGGGGCTCCCACCCTGGCTCTGCCAGGGTGGGGTGGCCTCAGCAGGGCTTCTCCGCCCCTTTGCGGGCGTAGTAGTACCAGTTCAGGAAGAGGTTCAAGGCGTAGAAGACCATGAGGCCATAGAAGAAGGCGGTGAAACCCCCCGTGGCCTTCTGGGTGTAGCCGGCAAGGGTGGAAAAGATGAAGGGGCCGTAGGCGGCGATGGCCGCGGTCCAGCCGATGACCCCTCCCGCCTGCCTGGGCGGGAAGATCATGGGCATTTGCTTGAAGGTGCTGGCGTTCCCCACCCCGCTGAAGAGGAAGACCAGAAGCATGGCCAGGACAAAGAAGGGGAACTGTTCCAAGGAAGTGGGCCGGGTGAAGAGGGTGACCAGGAGAGCGGAAAGGAAGATGCCGATGGCGGAAACCTGGGTGACGATGGCCCCGCCAAAGCGATCGGAGATCGGCCCGGCAACGATGCGGGCCAGAGAACCCACCAAGGGACCCAAAAAGGCATACTTCAAGGGATCGGGCGCCCCATCGAACTTCCCGTAGACCTCCCGGATCAGAAGGGGAAAGATGGCGGAAAACCCGGAGAAGGAGCCGAAGGTCATGATGTAGAGGCTGGTCATGATCCAGGTGTGCTTGTCGCGGAAGATGTCAAACTGCTCGCGAAGGTTGGCCCGCACCGGAACGCTTCTTAAGTACACCCACGCCAGCAAAGACCCCACCAGCACAAAGGGCACCCAGAGGAAGGTGGCGTTTTGCAACCAGATGGGCTGGGAAACCCCGGGCTTGGGGGTGAAGGTCTGCGGACCCCCCAGGAGGGAGCCGAAGAGGGCGAAGCCGATGACCCAGGGGGTTACGAACTGGACCACGGAAACGCCAAAGTTGCCGATGCCCGCTTGCAACCCCAGGGCCGTCCCCTGGAGGCGCTTGGGGAAGAAGTAGCTGGTGGAGGGCATGAAGCCGGAGAAGTTCCCCCCGCCGATCCCCGCCAAGAAGGCCAAGAGGAGAAGAACCCAATAGGGAGTGTGGGTGTTCTGAACAGCGAAGCTCCAGCCTAGGAGGGGTATGAGCAAAAGCAGGGTGGAGAAGGTCACCAGATGCCGGGTGCCCAGGATGGGGGGCAGGAAAGTCCAGATGATGCGCAAGGTCCCCCCCGCCAGCCCCGGCATGGCCGTGAGCCAGAAGAGCTGCAAGGTGGAAAGCTCAAACCCCACCTTGGGAAGCCGGACCACCAGGGCGCTTACCACGAACCAGGTGATGAAGGCCAGGGTGAGGTTAAAGGTGGTGATCCAGAGGGTGCGCCAGGCCAAAGCGGAATCCCAGCGCTTGGGATCCTCGGGGTTCCACTCGGGGATCCAGGTACCCTTCGCTACCTTCAGCATGGACGGCCTCCTTTCATCTCAAACTCGTTTTTCAGGTGCCTGGCCTCCTGTTGCAGAAGCTGCAAGACGGTGAGGTGCATCCAGAGGAAGCTGAGGGCGGCAAGTATGAAGAGCACGAAGAAGGTCATCTGGGGCAGTCCGGTCCAGGCCTGGGCGTAGGCGAAAAGAGGCGGCAGGAAGAAGCCTCCCAGAGCCCCTAGCAATCCCACCAATCCCCCCACGGCCCCCACGTCCTTGGGGAAGTAGGTGGGGATGTGCTTGTACACCGCCGCCTTGCCCACACCCATCCCCACACCGATCAAGAACACCAAGGCGGTAAAGAGCCAAACGTTCATGGTGAACTGCATGACCTCCTTGCTCCCCTGCTTGGTGTAGAGGACGATGTGCCCTTCCGGCATCATGAGAACCCCCGAGGCCAGGAGGATGATGCCAAAGGTCCAGTACATGACCCGCCGGGCCCCGAAGCGGTCGGAAAGGTGGCCGCCAAGGGGCCTCAAGAGGCTTGCGGGGAAGATGAAAAGGGCGGTGAGAAGAGCCGCCTCGTGCAGGGGCAGGCCGAAGACATCCACGTAGTACTTGGGAAGCCAGGCGCTCAAGGCCACGTAGGCCCCGAAGACCACCACGTAGTAGAGGCTGAAGCGCCAGACCCTTACGTACCTAAGTGGCCTTAACATCTCAAGAAAAGGCCTCCCCTGCCCCGGACGCTTATCCTGCCCGGGAGTACCGAACCACATGAGAAAGCCCATGAGCACCAGGAGCACCGCATAGAGGAAGGGAATGAAGCGCCAGCCCCCGGGGATTAAGCCCCCCAGGTACCCGGCGGCCGGAACGCTAGCGATGAGGGCGGGCCCGATGAACTTGGTGACGCTGGCTCCCACGTTTCCCGCCCCAAAGACCCCCAGGGCAAAGCCCTGCTGGTCCTTGGGAAACCAGGCGGAGTTCCAGGCGATGCCCACGCTGAAGGAGTTCCCGGCAAAGCCCACCAGGAAGGCGTAAAGGAGAAGCTCCTGGTAGCTTCCCGCCCGGGACACCAGATAGGCGGGGATGGCGGTGAAGAAGAGCATGAGGGTAAAGACCAGCCGCCCCCCGTAGCGGTCCGTAAGGATGCCGGCCAAAAGCCGCCACAGGGAGCCGTTCAGGATGGCCACCGCCGAGAGCCAGGAAAGCTCCACATCCGTGAGGCCGAACTCCCTGCGGATGGGCACCCCCAGCACCCCAAACATCAGCCACACCGCAAACATCACCGTGAAGCCGATAGTGGAAAGCCAAAGGACCCGAAGCCGTTCGGGACGCTCTTTCTCCAGTTGAATGGGGTCGTGGACCATAGTTCACCTCGCCAGCTTGCGCACCCAGATGACGATCTGCCAAGGCCTCACCACGTAGCCCAGGGGCACCGTGATGATGTGGACCAGCCGAGAGAAGGGGAATACCGCCAGGAAGACCCAGAAGTTAAAGACGTGGAGCTGGGTCCAGAAGGGCAGGTCGGCGATGAGTTCCGGCCTAGGCTGTAGGGTAAGGATGGACCAGAGGTAGGGGGTCATGACCGCAGGGAACCAGTAGCTTCCGTAGCGGTAGAAAAGGGCGGTGAGGACCCCGGAAAGGACGGACACGAAGATCACCACCAGGACCACATAGTCCATGGAGGTGGAGGCCGCCCGCACCCGAGCCACGGAAACCCTTCGGGCCAGGAGCACGTAGGTGCCCACCAGGGCCCAAAGCCCAAGGCCGAGCCCGGTGATCTCCAAAAGGTAAAGCCTCAAAGGGACGGCGTTCCAGAGGAGAAGCCCCTTGGGGATTAAAAGGGCCAGAAGGTGTCCCAAAAGGACTAGGACCAGCCCCCAGTGCATGGCGATGGAGCCGAAGAAAAGGCGCTTTTGCTCCAGAAGCTGGCTGGACTGGGCGGAGACGGAAAAGGGCCTGTAGACCATGCGGTAGACGGTGACCGCCACCGCCAGGGTAAGGGCGATGTAGGGGAAGACGCCAAAGAGAAGGGTGTTCCAGTTCATCCTTCACCTCCCTGCCAACACTCCCTGCAAGGCTTCCTGAACCCCCTCGAGAACCAGGAGGTAAGGGTTCCTGGCGTCCAGGGTCTTGAGGGTCTTGTGCATCTCATGGAGGGCCTTGGGCAGGATCTCCAAGAGCTCGGGAAGGGGGTTTTCCGAGCGGGCCAGGTAGCGGAGGACGTTGGCCAGGTGATCGGGAAGCTCGCTTCCCGGATCCAGGTTGATCTCCCGGAAGGCCCGCACCAAAGCGGCCAGGAGCTCCCCCCGCTGGTAGCTTTCCCCGTAGACGGCAAAGCCCACATAGGGGGCGGTGGTGGGGGTGAGGTCCAGGGTGCGGGTGTAAAGCTCCTCCCACTCCCCCAGGGAAAGCCCCTCTACCTGGCGCAGGAAGCGCTCCAGCTTCTGCTTGGCAGGCCCCCGGGGGCAGGCGATCCAGCGCCGCCAGAGTTCCTCCAAGCGCCCCGGCATGGGGTAATCCAGGGCTAGGGCCAGGGTTTCCAAAAGGGTGGCGTTGCCCATGGCTTCCTCCTACTCCCCCCTCAAGGGCGGCTGGATGTAGCCGAAGCCCGTCTCCCCCTTGTGGGCCAAGGGATCCCTCCACACCTCCGCCGCCATCTCCCGGTGGTAGGGGGGCAGCACGAAGCGCTCCTCCAGAGTGGGGAGGGTGGTGAGGCGGTAGATGGCCTCGGCCTCCTCGAGGGTGAGCCCGGCATCCCGCAAGACCCTCTGGGCCTTTTCCGTCACGCCGCCTTCCAGGCTTTCCTGCCTTTTCAGGATGCGCACCGCCAGCATCTTCTTAAGGGCGGGCACGATAAGGCTTTCATTGCCGGCGGTGAAGAGGTTGGCCAGGTACTTCACCGGCATCCTCGCCTTTTCCAGGCTCTCGTACACCTCAAAGTCCAAGTCGGTCTCCGGAAGGTCAAGCCGCACCAGACCCTCCCTCCCCTGGCTAGCCCTTAAGGCCTTCTCCAAGGTGGACACCACCGGGGAAAGAGGCGGGACGTAGAACATCATGGCCAGGGTGCGGTACTCGGGGTGCAGGGGGAAGGCCAACCCCCAGACCTTCACGAACTTGTAAATGGGGGAGTTCTGGGCGGCCTTGATCCAACCCTCGTCAATCCCCTCAGCCTTGGCGGCGGCGATGACCTCGGGGTCAAAGGGATCCAGGATGATCCCAAGCTGGGACTCCACCAGCCGGTCGTCGGGCACCATGGCCGCCTCGGGGATGCGGTCGGCATCGTAAAGAAGCACCCCCATGTAGCGGATCCGCCCCACGCAGGAATGGGCGCAGGCCGGGGCCTGGCCGGTTTCCAGCCGGGGGAAGCAGAGGATGCACTTCTCGCTCTTCCCCGTGGCCCAGTTGTAGTAGACCTTCTTGTAGGGGCAGGCGGCCACGCACATTCGCCAGGCCTTACACTTGTTCTCGTTGACCAACACCACCCCGTCCTCCGCCCGCTTGTAGATGGCCCCGGTGGGGCAGGCGGCCACGCAAGCCGGGTTCAGGCAGTGGTTGCAGATGCGGGGCAGGTACTGAAACACCACCCCCTCGATCTCGGAAAGCTGGGCCTGCACCTCGGGGTCCAGCCCCTTCAGGTTGGGATCGTTGGCGGCGTAGAGGGGGCTTCCCCCAAGGTCGTCGTCCCAGTTGGGCCCGGCCCCTGGGGTCATGGGCTCCCCTGTGATCATGGAGATGGGGATGGCGGTGGGCTGATCCTCCCCTTCCGGGCTGATGAAGAGGTCGTTGTACCGGAAGGTGTAGGGTTCGTAGTAGTCGTCCAGGGAAGGCAAGGCTGGGTTGAAGAAGAGGCGGGCTAGCCCCTGGGTGCGGGAGTGCAGGCGGAGGTCCAGGTGGCCGTCCTGGTACCTCCAGCCCCCCTTGAAGCGCTCCTGGTCCTCCCAGCCCGTGGGGTAGCCGGCACCGGGCCGGGTTTCCACGTTGTTCCACCACATGTACTCCGCACCCTTGCGGTCGGTCCAGAGGTTCTTGCAGGCGATGGAGCAGGTGTGGCAGCCGATGCACTTGTCCAGGTGGAAGAGCATGGACATGTGGGCTCTAACCTTCATGGTGTTCCTCCTTTCTCACCACTCCGGGGGCCTTTCCAGCTTGCGCACGAAGACCCAGGTGTCCCGGTTCACCCCCACCGGCCCCCAGTAGTTGAAGGCGTAGGTGAACTGGCCATAGCCCCCGGACATCAAAACGGGCTTGAGGCGGGCGCGGGTGATGGAGTTGTTCATGCCCGCCCGCTTGCCCCTTAGGGGGCTCTTGGGAATGCCCACCGTGCGCTCGGTGGCGTGGTACACGAAGACGGTTCCCCTGGGGATGCGGGCGGAGACGATGGCCCTCTGCACGAAGACGCCGTTGTCGTTGAAAAGCTCTACCCAGTCGTTGTCCTTGATGCCCAGCTCCGCCGCATCCTTGTCGTTGAGCCAAACCGGGTAGCCTCCCCGGGAAAGGGTCATCATGCGGTGGTTCTCCGAGTAGGTGGAGTGGATGGACCACTTCCCGTGGGGGGTGATGTAGTTGAGGAGCTTGCCCTGGGCCTCGAAGGCGCTTTTTTTCGTTTCCTGGAGCATGAGGACGTCCGGCCGCGGCTTGTAGGTGGGCAGGTGCTCACCCCAGGCCAGGTAGTTGGGGTGGTCCAGGTAGAAGTGCTGCCTGCCCGTAAGGGTGCGCCAGGGAATAAGGCGCTCCACGTTTAAGGTGTAGGGGCTGTAGGCCCGGCCCTGATTGATGATGGCGCTCCAGGTGGGGGTGGTGAGCTGGCGGCGGGGCTGGGCCACCAGGTCCTTGAAGGAGATGCGCACGTGGCGGTTGCCCTCGGCCAGGTCGGTGAGCCTGACCCCGGTCTTCTTCTCCTCGTCCAGGAAGGCCCGATAGGCCAGTTCCCCGTTGGAAACCGGGTCCAGGAAAAGGATGGCCTCGGCCACTTGGCGGGCCTCCTCGAGGCTCGGCCGCTTCTCCCCCTGGAAGAGCCGGGGCTGGCGCTCGGCCAGCTCCTTGTAGAAGTCCTCCACGGGGATGGTAAGGCCGTGCATCCCCACCCCCACCTTCTCCACCCCTGGCCCCAGGGTGACCATCTTCTCGTAAAGCTTGGTGTAGTCCCGCTCCACCACCCGGAACTTGGGCATGGTCTTGCCGGGGATGGGCTCTACTTCCCCTTTCTTCCAGTCCCGGTCCTCAGCCTGGGCCAGCTCGTCCGGGGTGTCGTGCTGCAAGGGGATCATGACCAGGTCCTTCACCGGGGTGGGCAGGTGCACCCGTGCCAGTTCCGAGACCTTCTTGGCAATGGCCTTGAAGATATCCCAGTCGGGCTTGGACTCCCAAGCGGGGGGCACGGCCGCCTGCAGGGGGTTGATGAAGGTGTGCATGTCCGTGGTGTTGATGTCGTCCTTCTCGTACCAGGTGGCGGCGGGAAGGACGATGTCGGAGTAGAGGGCGCTGGTATCCATGCGGAAGTTGAGATCCACCACCAAATCCAGCTTCCCCTCAGGGGCCGGCTTGCGATAGACCACCTCCCGTACCTGGCCCTCGGCCTTTTCCTCGGCCACGGTGTTGGTGTGGGTGCCCAGGTAGTGCTTCAGGAAGTACTCGTGCCCCTTGGCGCTGGTACCGATGGCGTTCCCCCGCCAGATGAACCAGACCCTGGGCCAGTTCTCAGGAGCGTCGGGGTCCTCCACCGCGAACCTCAGCTCCCCCCGCTTAAGGGCTTCCACCACGTACTGGACGATCTCCGCCTCGGTCTTGGCTCCCCTGGCCTCCGCCTCCTTGACCACCTCCAAAGGACTCTTGTTGAACTGGGGGAAGAAGGGAAGCCACCCCTTGCGCACCGCCCGCACCTGGTGGTCTATGGTGTGGTCCGTTAGGCCGGCCGCCGTCTTGTCGTAGGCGGAAAAGCCCCGCTCGTAGCGCCACTGGTCGGAGTGGACGTAGTGGAAGCTCGGGGTGTTCTGCTGCCTGGGAGGGTAGCCCCAGTCGGTGGCGAAGGCAATGGGACCCCAGGAGGCCTGGTTGGCCAGCTTCTCCTGGCCCACGTAGTGGGCCAGGCCCCCGCCGTTCACCCCCACGCTCCCCGTGAGCATCAAAGCCACGATCCCCGCCCGGTACATGAGGTTGTTGTGGTACCAGTGGTTGATGCCCGCCCCGATGATGATGAGGTTTTTCCCCTTAGTCTTGAGGCCGTTTTCCGCCCAGGAGCGGGCGTACTTAAGGAGGGTATCCCGGTGGATCCCGGTCCACTTCTCCTGCCAGGCAGGGGTGTAGGGCAGTTCATCCCCGTAATCCCTGGGGTAATCCCCCGGAAGACCCCGCCCCACCCCGAACTGGGCCATGAGGAGGTCAAAGACCGTGGCCACCGCCACCTTTTCCCCCTCCTTGGTCACCACGTACTTGACGGGAACGCCCCGCTTGAGCTTTTGGTCGGAGGCGAAGTCGTCAAACTCTACAAGAAGGACCTCGTCCTCCACCCCCAGGAGGCTCAGCCGGGGGTTTAAGGGCTCGCCGGTTCTCGGGTCTTCCAGCTTCAGGTTCCACTTGCCCTTCTCCTTCTGCCAGCGGAAGCCGATGGTCCCTCCGGGCATCCTGGGGCCTTTCTCCTCATCCCAGAGGAGGAGCTTGAAGTCCCCGTTCTCCTCCTCGGCGTACTCCGAGAGGCGGTTAGCCCTGAGGTAGCGCCCGGGGCGGCCATCCCGGATCTCGATCAGGAAGGGGGCGTCGGTGTACCGCTTCAGGTAGTCCAGGAAGTAGGGCACCTCCCGCTCGGCGTAGTATTCCTTGAGGAGGACGTGGTTCACCGCCATCCAGAAGGCCCCATCCTGGCCGGGATGGATGGGAATCCACCAGTCGGCGTACTTGGAAACCTGGGAGAAGTCGGGGCTGAAGACGGTGAGCTTGGCCCCCGCATGCCGCACCTCGGAGATGAAATGGGTGTCCGGGGTGCGGGTCATGTTGAGGTTGGAGCCCATCACCGCGATGAAGCGGGCGTTGTACCAGTCGGCGGACTCGTGAACGTCGGTCTGTTCCCCCCAGATCTCGGGGGAGGCGTTGGGCAGGTCGCAGTACCAGTCGTAGAAGCTCAAGGGGACCCCGCCTAAAAGGGAGAGGAAGCGGCTTCCGGCGGCGTAGGAGATCTGGCTCATGGCCGGGATGGGGGAAAAGCCGATGACCCGGTCCGGCCCGTAGCGCTTCACCGTGGAAACCACGGCGGCGGCGATGAGCTCCAGGACCTCGTCCCAGCTCGCCCGCCTGAAGCCTCCCTTTCCGCGGGCCTTCTGGTAGCGCTTGCGCTTATGGGGATCGCTCTGGATGGCCTCCCAGGCGGCCACGGGGTCGGGATGCTGCTTTTTGGCCTCCCGCCAGAGGTCCAGAAGGGCCCCCTTGGCGTAGGGGTACTTCACCCGGATGGGGCTATAGAGGTACCAGCTGAAGCTGATGCCCCGCTGGCAACCCCTGGGCTCGTAGGGGGGCAGGCCCGCCTCGAGGCTCGGGTAATCCGTAGCCTGAAGCTCCCAGGTAACCACCCCGTCCTTGACGAAGACCTCCCAGGAGCAAGAACCCGTGCAGTTCACCCCGTGGGTGGTGCGCACCCGCTTGTCGTGCTGGAACCGGTTGCGGTAGAACTCCTCCCACTTCCTTTCCGCTGGGCTTTCTATTTCCCTGATCCAATCCTTCATGTTTACCTCCTAAGCTGGCTTTGGATGCGCTCCGCCAGGCTCTTAGGCCTTAGCTGCCAGAGGATGGCCTGGTAAAGCAACAAGAGTCCCAAAAGCACCAATCCCGCCACCAAGAACCGGCCCAGATACAGGGAAGCGGGCCTTGGCACCTCCTTGGACGCCTGCACCAAGAAGGCAGCCAGAGCCGCCGCCTCGACTTCGGTCAAAGGCTTGCCCTTGTAGGCTTCCCGCATCACGGGGAAAGCGGGGTTTTGTAACAAACCGGTAAGCCCCGCCTCGCCTCCCAGGCGCTTGGCGGCATCCGTGAGGTCCCTGCCCATGGACCCCCCGCCCAGGAAGCCCACGCCCGCCACCGTGTGGCAGGCCTGGCAGGGTGCCCCGCCGTTTTGCAAGGCCTTTTGCCCCAGGTATAGAGCCCGGCCGAAAGCGGGATCCCCTTGCACCTGGGGAGCCGGTGCTTTGGCCTCGGCCTGGGCACCCGATAAACCCTTGAGATACTGGGCGATGGCCCGGGCTTGGGCCTCAGAAACCTGGGCGAGGGGGGGCATGACCCCGCTATAGGTCACCCCACCCACCTCCAGGGGGCCAGAAAGCCCTTGCCGCACCACCCTCACCACATAGGCCTCGTCCTGCACCTTGGGGTTCCCCGCCAAGGGGGGAATGGCCCCGGGAATGCCCTGTGCCTCAGCGCCATGGCAGGAAGCACAGTACTGGCCGTAAAGGGCCTTCCCCTCCTGGGCAAACGCTGGGGAAAGAGCCAGGAGCAAGGCCAGGGGAACGAACCGCGTGCCCTTCATCCTCACCTCCGGCTTCCAGTGTGGGGAGGGGGCCTGGCGCCCACTTCCCTTCCCCGGGACATTCGTCCTAGAAGAAGCCCCCTATCCTGGGAGGCGATGAAGCCCTTGGCCCGGCTACGGCTAGACCCCAAGGGGATGGCCACGGTCCTCGAGGCCGACCCTTCCTTGGGCCTGGAAGGAGGGGGCCTCCCCTGCGCCCTTCTGGTCCAGGGGCAGGATCCCTTTGGCCGCCCCCTTTGCCCCCGATGCCCGGTGCAACGGGAGCTTAGGCGGGGAGCCTACCGGGCCAGCACGCCCCTTCTCCTCAAGGGCAGGCGCCTCCGGTGCCTGGGCTACCGGGAAGAGGGAGGTTTTCTGGTGGAACTCCATCCCGAGCGGGCCGAACCCCCTGACCTCCTCTTGGAGCTCTCCCGCCTTACCCAGCACCTCCTGCAAAGCCCGGAGAACTTCCCCAGTGCCCTGGAGGAGTTCCTCAAGGCCCTGCGCCTGGCCCTAGGCATGGAGGCCGCCGAGCTCTTCCTGATCGACCCCGAGGGCCACCACCTGATCCTCACCGCCTACGAGGGCCTGCACCGCGAGGCCTTCCTGGAACGACCCTGGTTCCAGCTGGGCGAGGGGTACCCCGGCATCGTGGCCCTGAAGCGAGAACCCCTCTTCACCCACGCCCTGGGGGAGGACCCCAGGTACCTGCGCCAGAAGGTAAAGCAACTGGGATACCAGACCTACATCTGCTACCCCCTAGAGCTTCCCCAAGGGCTCATCGGCGTCCTGAACCTGGCCTCCCGGGATCCGGACCTGGACCACCAGGAGCCCTTGGAAACCCTCTCCCGCATCGGGCCTCTCTTCGCCAGCACCCTGTACACCCTCCTCACCCGCTTAGGGGAGGTAGGCCTACAGGCCCTTCACCAGCACCTCTACCGGGGTGAGGTTTCCGAGGCCCGTTTGGCCTTCCTCAAGGAGATCCGCCGCCTAAGCCAGGCCACCGGGGTCCGGGTGGTGGCCAGAAGCGGGGAGAGGTGGGAAGCCGGTTTGGTCCCCCCGTGCGAGATGCAAAACTGCCCCGCCTGGAAAGGGGAAGTGGTGGGCTACAAAAACGGCCTTCCCCCCTGCCCCGAAGCCCATGGACGCCCCAGGACCTGTCTGCCCCTTTGGGCCCGGGGGGAGGTGGTGGCCATGGTGACCCTGTTCCACGCCCGCCCCCCCAAGCCCGCCACCCGTCCCGCGGCTCCTACCCTCTGGTTTTCCCGCCTGGCCACTCCTTTCCTCTTTCCACCCTTGCACCCGCAGGAGAAACCTGGCTCACCGGAGCTGGAGATCTACGCCCTGGGACAGTTCCGCCTGCGGTACCGGGGGAAAGAGCTCACCCCCAAAAGCTTCGGGCGGGCTGGAGCGTACCAGCTTTTCAAGTACCTTCTGGCCAACAAGGACCGGGCCCTTTACGTGGAAGACCTTTGCGAAACCCTCTGCCCTCACCTGCCGCCTGAAAAGGCCAAACAGGAGCTTTACACCCTGGTTTACTACCTGCGCAAAACCCTGCCCGGCATCGTGGAGCGGGAGGGGGAATACTACCGCTTGAAGCTTCCCGAGGATCGTTTCCTGGACTTTGAACGCTTTGAGGAACTCATGCGCAAGGCCGATCTTGAGGACGGGCTTTCCGCCTTTAAAACGCTAAGGCAGGCCCTGGACCTCTACAAGGGCCCCCTCTTCGGGGATGACCCCTATGGGGAGTGGGCGGAGGCGGAGAGAAGCTACCTGCAGGACCGGGCCCTTGCCGGCCTCCTGCGCCTGGGGGAGCTGGCCGAGGCCCTGGGTTACCTGGAGGTGGCCAAGGAAGCCTACGCAAGGGCCCTAAAGCTGGAGCCCTTCCTGGAAGAGGCTCAAAGGCGCCTGAGCTTCTTGAAGGGGTAAGGAATGGATCTTAAGCAGGTTCCCCTCTTCCGAGACCTGGCCCTCGAGGACCTCAAGGCCTTGGAACACGAGGCCAGGGCCAGGCGGCTAAAGCGGGGGGAGGTGCTTTTCCTCGAGGGGGAGCCCGTGCGCTCCCTCTTCGTGGTGGAAAGGGGCCTCATCAAGGTGTACAAGCTGGACCCCGAAGGGCGCAAGCAGGTGGTGCTCCACCTGGAAGGCCCAGGACGGGTCCTGGCCGAGGTGGCCCTCTTCCTGGACCGGCCCACCTACCCCGCCAGCGCCGAGGCCCTGGAGGATACCCAGGTCCTGGCCATTCCCAAGGAGCGCTTCTTCCAGCTGGTGGAAGCCCGCCCGCCTTTAGCCCGGGCCTTGATCCGGTACCTGGCCCGCCGCCAGGGGCAGCTTCTGCACCTCCTGGACCGCCTGGTCTTCCACGAGGTGCGGGAGAGGCTCTGCGAGTTCCTCCTGGAGAAGCTTTCCCAGGAAGGGCAGGGCTTCCACCTGCCCACCAACCCGGAGCTCGCCGCCCTTTTGGGCACCGTGCCCGAGGCGGTTTCCCGCAACCTAGGCCAGCTCTACCGCCAGGGCCTGATCCAGTTGAAGGGGCGGCGGGTGGAGATCCCCAACCCACAGGCCCTGGTGGACTTACTCAGATGAAAATAGTTATCGTTTCTAACTTACAAAATCCGAGCGGAATACTTGACATTAGCCCAGCTCCGGTTTAGCCTGGCTCCAGGAGGTCGGTTATGTTTTCCCTAGCCCAGCTCTCCCCTGGTCACCGGGCCCGCATCCTCCAGGTCCCCCCGGAAAAGAAGCGGCTTCTCGCCTTGGGGTTAAGACCTGGGACCGTGGTGGAGATCCTCCTCAAGGCTCCTTTGGGAGATCCCCTCGAGGTTCGGGCCGGGGAAACCTACCTGCTCTTACGCCGGGCAGAAGCCAGGGGAATCCTGGTGGAAGCCCTGATCGCGGCAGAACCCCATGAGCTGCCCCCGGTGCCACCCACCAGATAGTGCCACCCTGCAGGCCTCGCCCACCCGCACGGAACGCTGGGTCCTGGTGGGTGGACCCAATACCGGGAAATCCTCCCTCATCAACGCCCTGGCAGGAAGCCAGCTTTCCGTGGGGAACTGGGCGGGGACTACCCTTGAGCGCCTCTCCGCCCGCGTGGACCTGAACCAAACTCAGGTGGAGCTGGTGGACCTGCCCGGCACCTACAGCCTCCTCGCCACCTCGCCCGAAGAGGCCCTGGTGGTCCGCGAGCTCCTGCAGAACCCCCCAGACCTGGTCCTTAACGTCCTGGACGCGGGCAATCTGGAAAGGAGCCTGGTCCTCACCCTGGAGCTCATGGAGCTTGGGTTGCCCATGGTCCTGGTGGTTAACCTCCTAGACGAAGCAGAGGCTAAGGGCCTGAAGATCAACCTCGAGGCCCTGGAGGAGGACATGGGCCTACCTGTGGCCGGCACCGTAGCCAGCCGGGGCCAGGTGGCGGAGGTCTTGGCCAAAGCTAAGGAGGCCCGTGTTCCAAGCCCTAAGGTGCGATACCCCGAGGCCCTGGAGAAGGCGATAGACCGCCTTACCCCTCGGATTCCCAACCGGGCCTTGGCCCTTCTGGCCCTCATGGGGGAGGAAAACCTTCCCCTATCCCAGGAAGCGCTGAAGGCCGTCGAGGAAGAACGAGCACACCTGGAGAAAACCGGCCTGGATCCCTACCTTCTGGCCCTCGAGGCCCGGTACGCTACGGCCCAGGAGGTTTACCACCGGGTAGCCCATCGGATAGGAAGCAAGCCCCCCCTTACCGAGAAGCTGGACCGCCTGGTTCTCCACCCCCTCCTGGGGCTACCCTTGTTCCTCCTGGCCCTGTTCCTTACCTTCCGCTTCACCTTCACTCTTTCCACCCCCTGGGTGGACCTGATCGGCAGGGTCCAAGAGGTCCTGGCAGGATGGGTCGTCGCCCTGCCCATACCCCCTTTAGCCCGGTCCTTCCTGGCGGAAGGGTTGGTGGCCGGGGTGGGCACGGTCCTGGCCTTTACCCCTCTCCTCTTCCTCCTCTACCTGGCCCTGGCCTTCCTGGAGTTATCGGGCTTTTTGGCCCGCATGGCCTTTGTGGCCGACCGGGCCATGCAGTGGGCAGGGCTTCCGGGCAAGGCCTTCATTCCCCTGGTGCTGGGTTTCGGTTGCAATGTGCCCGCCGTATACGCCACCCGCACCCTCTCCCATCCCCTGGACCGCCTCCGAACCGCCTTGGCCATCCCCTTCATGGCCTGTGGAGCCAGGCTTCCCGTCTTCACCCTTTTCGCCTTCGTCTTTTTCCCCCGGCAGGCTCCTCTGGTGGTCTTAGGGCTATACTTCCTGGGGTTGATCACGGGCCTACTCACCGCTCTTCTTCTGGGCAAGGTGCTGCGGGCTGAACGAGGAGAGGGGACCATGGAGCTTCCCCCCTACCGCTTCCCCCCCTGGCGGCTTCTCCTGCGCTTGGCTTGGGCCCGGACCCAGAGCTTCGTTCAAGGGGCAGGGGGACCTATCCTGATAGCGGTTTTAACCGTCTGGGGTTTGCTTCACCTCCCCTTCCCGGGAGGAAGTCCCTATGCCTTCTTGGCCCAGGCCCTCACCCCTCTCTTTCATCCCTTGGGCCTCGAGGATTGGCGACTGGTGGGGGCCTTGATCCCGGGATTTATCGCTAAGGAAGTGGTGGTGGGCACCCTGGGGGTGAGCTTCCTCGGGGCAGAGGGCCTTAATCCGCTGAGCTTCCTCGCAGGGGTAAAAGCGCTTCTCGATGGCCTCCTTTCCGCCTTAACCGGTACCCTTCGGGGCCTTGGGTCGCTCTTTCTTCCCTTCTCCTTAAACCTTGCCCCTGAGCCCACTCCCCTTCAGGTGGCCCTTAAAGAAGCGGTTTCCCCCTCCGGGGCCTTGGCTTATCTGGTCTTCGTCCTCCTTTACACCCCTTGCGTGGCCACCTTGGCCGCACTCCGCCAGGTGATTGGCGGAAGGGTAGCCCTGGCCGCCGTGGTGTACCAGTTTTCCGTGGCCTACATGCTGGCCTTTTTGGCCCGCCAGTTACTGCCATGATGGCCAAAGTCCTGAACCTCCTCACGTCCCCCAAGACTCCCCGGGAGCTGGCTGGAGCGCTGGGGCTCAGCCTCGAGGTCACCCTTCTTCTTCTTCAGCAACTGGAGCGAAGGGGCTATGTGCAATCTCTCCCCTGCACTACATCCTGCGGGGCCTGCGCCTTCCGCAACCTCTGCCCCGGGCCCAACGAAACCCCCTGGGTGCGAATCCCGGGAAAACTCGCTCCAGGCCCCACGCCCTAGTTCTTAGCCCGCTACCCTTGCTCCAGCACGGGCACGTTAGGCAGGGTTTTAGCCCAGTGCCGATTCTTTTCTATGTACTCCCTCCACGGCTCGGGAACATCCTCCTCGGGGAAGATGGCGTTCACCGGGCAGGCGGGCACGCAGGCCCCGCAGTCAATGCACTCGTCGGGGTGGATGTAAAGCTGCTCCCCGGCATCGTAGATGCACTCCACGGGGCAGACCTCCTGGCAGGACCGGTCCTTTACGCCGATGCAGGGCTCGCAGATCACGTGGGGCATAGCTACCTCCAAGGCCTAGCCTGCTCCCTGGCTTTCGGCCCGTCCATGACCGGGGTCAAGGGATCTTGGGGGCACGCCTTCCAAATCTCCCAGGAACAAGCTCACACTTGTGCGGGAGCGAGAAAGACAAAAATAGAACATGGTGGCTTTGAGAAAGCTCCTTCCCCCCTATACCCTCCACACTCCGGGCGGAGAAAGGGTGTACCTGCCGGACCTTAAGGGGAAGATACTGGTTCTCCTACGGAACCCCGGGATGGCCCAGGCCCTGGCCCTCCGCCAGGAAGAGCTCGCTACCCTCGAGGCGCAGGCCTTCCTCCTCGCCCAAGAAACCCACGAAAGCCCCTTGCCCCTCCTCTTGGACCGGGAAGGAAACCTGGTCCACGCCATCCCGGAAAAGGGCATACTGGTGGCCGACCCCTTCCTGGAGATCTACCACCTGGGGCCGGTGGAGGGCGTGGAGGAAATCCTGGACTGGGTGCGCTTCACAGGAGCCCAGTGCCCGGAGTGCGTCCTCCCGGAGGCGGAATGGCTTTAAGGGTAAAGCGCGTTTACGAGCCGGCTTCCCCGGAGGACGGGGTGCGGGTGCTCGTGGATCGCCTCTGGCCTCGAGGGCTCAGCAAGGAAAAGGCCCGGGTGGACTGGTGGGCCAAAGAGCTCGCCCCCTCCGATGCCCTCCGCCGCTTCTTCGCCCACGACCCCGGGAAGTACCCGGAGTTCCTCCGGCGCTACCGCAAGGAGCTGGAGGGCAACCCCGCCTTGGAGTACCTAAAAGCCTTAAGCCGGGAGAGGACCGTGACCCTCCTCTTCGCCGCCAGGGAGGAACGCTACAGCAACGCCAGGGCCCTGCTGGAGATCCTGGAGCAGGAGGCTTGAGCCCAGCCCTCCCGACCCCTTAGGCAAAGCTGGTGCGCCAAGAAACGGTACCCGAGACCGGTCTTGCCCTTACCCGCCGCTATTGGTAGCGGGAAGCAAGCTTTCTGTGTTCCCTCTTCAGCTTGTCCTTGGCACCCGCCTTGCCTGCCCGCACCACGCCCCCGCCCAAGCCCTCATCCCACTCTGGAAACTTTACCCACCTTCTCCAACCAAGCCGGGGGCACATAGACGCACCGGGGCTCGCTGGCGAGGTAATCCCCGGTTTCCGCCCAGGCCCTAGCCCGGCTTCCCCCGCACACAAAGCGGTACTCGCAGACCCCGCACTTCCCTTTGAGGAGGTCCTTATTGCGGAGTTCTTGAAAGAGGGAGCTATACCGGTAAATCTCCAGGAGAGACTTCTCCCGGATGTTGCCGGCGTAAACGGGCAAGAACCCCGAAGGGGCCACATCCCCGGTGGCGGACACGAAGACAAAGCCGTTGCCGTCCGTAACCCAAAGCCGGGAGTGTTCCATACCATCTTGGAAATACTCCCGGTGGAGGCTTTCTCCCGCCGCCAGGGCCCGGTCCTGCGCACCCAGTTCCCTCCGCCTCTCTAACACCACCCGGCGAAAGTGGTGGGCTTCAGTGGTCTTTACATGGAAGGGGTAGGAAAGGGAAACCTCGTAAAGCCAGTGGAGCACTTCCTCAAACTGCCTAGCGGAGAGTTGCTTTAACAAGGCCCCCCGTCCCACGGGCACCAGGAAGAAAAGGCTCCAAAGGACCACCCCCTTCTCCGCCAGGAGATCGGGTAAAGCCCGGATCTCCGGCCAGTTTTCCCGGGTCACGGTGGTGTTCACCTGGGCGGGAAGCCCCGCTTCCTTGGCCCATTCCAAGGCCGCCAGGGTCCGGGCAAAGGTGCCCTCCTCTCCCCGGAAGGCATCGTGGCTTTGGGGGCTTGCCCCGTCCAAGGAAAGGGCCAGCCGGGTTACCCCTGCCTCCTTGAGCTGGAACACCTTTTCCCGGGTGAGAAGGGGTGTGGCCGCCGGGGTGAGGCCCACCTTAAGCCCCAGCTCCCGGGCCCTTTGGATGAGGAAAAGGAGGTCAGGGCGGGCAAGGGGGTCTCCCCCGGTGAGGAGGAGGAGGGGCTTAGGGCGGTAGGTGGCCACCTCCTCTATAAGCCCCAAGCCCTCCTCCGTGGAAAGCTCCCCAGGCAGGGGGTGGGGCATGGCCGAGGCCCGGCAGTGGCGGCAGGCAAGGAGGCAGGCGTTGGTCACCTCCCAGGCCACCAGATACGGGTACTGGGCGAACTCAGGACGCTCCATAGGGGCAAGTTAACCGGAAGACTCCCTGCCGGCCATGACCGGGATCAAGGCCAAGCGGGGAGCGCTTGGGCGCTCCCCGCCCTCACCCCAGCAGGCTAGTAGATGTCGTAAGCGGTGTTGTACACGTTGAACTTCCCCGTAGGGGTGCGCACCCAGTCCCCGGTGATGCGGGCCTTTTCCTTGAGGGTAAGGGCATCGTAGACCACGATGAAGGTAGGGGTATCCTTAGAACCCCAGGCGGAAACCCAGATCTCGGTCCCACCCTTGTTGAATTCGGGATGCACCATGCGGGCCTTCAGCTCCTGGGCTCCCGGCACCTCCCAGCACTTGGCCACCTCCAGCTTGCGCTTGTCTATGGCGCAGAGGCTGGCAGCCGCCTGGGGACTCGGGCTCATGGGGAAGTCCACGATGACCCAGGGGCTATTGGGGTGGGTCTTGATGAAGAGGGTACCAGCGTAGGGGAGGGTGATCCGCTTGACCACCTTCCAGGCGTACTGGGGATGCTTTTCGGGATCCACACCCACCACGGTCACCTCGGGGCTACCGATGTTCCCGGTGGCCCAAACCGGCCCGTAAGTGGGATGCTCCCAGTTGGAACCCCGGCCCGGGTGGGGCCTGACCCCCGCCTCCACCTCGGCTGCGAACTCCCGGGTCTTGGTATCTATTACGATCAGCTTGTTCAACGCGTTGGCCGCCACGATGAAGTAGCGCTTCAGGGCCCAGCCCCCATCGTGCAGGAAGAGATCGGTGTCGATCATGGTGATGGGCAGGGGCCGACCTTTCTTGTGCAGATTGGAGTAGTCCACCAGCCAGGTCTGGCCCGACTCCTTGAGGTTTACGATCCACTCGGGGTTAAAGTGGCTCGCCACGATGGCGGCCACCCGGGCTTCCATCACCAGTTCCCCGGCCCCCTTAGCGTAGGAGATGGTGGAGACCATCTTGAGGGGCTCGAGGGTGAGACCATCCAGAACCACCATGGTGGGTGGCCAGTAGCACCCCACCACCGCATACTTATCCTCGTAGCCCTTGAACTTGCTGGACTCAATGGACCGGGCATCCAAGCAGGGCTTGGACTCCGCCACCACCTGGGGCGGGTTCATCCAGAGGTCTATCAGGCTCGCCTTCCCGTCCCGGCCGATGGCCATAAAGTACCGCCCCGTGGCGGACGAGCGCAGAATATGCGTGGCGAAACCGGTGGGCACGATGGTCACCAACTCCTTCTTATCCCCGTCGATGATGGCCACCTGCCCCGTATCCCGGAGCACCTGGCCGAAGAAGTTCTGCCAGTTGCGGTTATGGAGAGGTTTGGTGGGCCGCTTCTCCGGGGGCACGTGCACCTTCCAGGTCTTTTTGATCTCCTCAAAGGTGGGAACTGGAGGCGCTGGGGGCTGCTCCAAAAGGAAGCGGGCAACGAGCTCGATGTCCTTTTCCTTAAGAATCCCCTGCCGTCCCCAATCGGGCATGCCCCCAGGAAGGCCGCCGAAGATCACCGCCTTCAGGTACTCCACTCCCTTTTCCGCCATCTTCTTGGGGTCAAGGGCGGGACCTGTCGCTCCCTTCCGCAACACCCCATGGCACCCAGCGCAGCGGTCAAAGTAGATTTTGGCTGCTTCCTCCTTCTCCGCCGGGCTTAGGGGAGCAGGAGCCTGGGCCAAGGCCAAAGCGGCCAGCAGCAGAGATCCTAATAAACCTAACGTTCTTTTCACAGCTTTCACCTCCATCAACTAGGATATAAGTGTCCGAGTAGTACAGATGTCCTATGGCCAAAGTCCCTACAAATCTCCCCACCTAAACTGGAAAAAGCCGGACCCCATACGGGGTCCGGCAGGGGGAAGGAAGGGCTAATGGGCGTGCTCTTTTTCGTGGAAGGTGGTCACCACCCACCACATCCCCTGGGGGATAAAGAGATAGACCGCGGAGCTAAAAGCGATCAGGTACTTCCAGAAGGGATCCAAGTAGGGCGGCAGAATCATGCCCAAAGCCCCCAGGGCCTGCAAGGCGGCGAAGAGGTAGGAGAAGGTAACGACGGAGGGCCTCTCCAGCATCCGCCCCAGGGCGTAGAACATGGCGTAGAACCCTGCGGCGGAAACCATGAGCATGCCATAGAGCATCAGGTCCCGCACCACTTCGCTAGTCATGGGCCCCCACCTCCTTGGCCACCTTGGCCTCGCCCTTGCCGATGGTCACCACATCCCAGAGGAGAACCAGGTAGCTGATCAGGAAGAAGACCCCAAAGACAAAGCGCCAGACCATGCCGCTTTGGAACCAGGGGTGTTGCTGAGCGTCTATGTAGGCCTGCCAGGTGCTGCCCCCGATGGCCCGTTCCACCATGGTCTGGGTAAAACCGGCGATGGTCATGGCCGCCGACATGCCGAAGATGCTCACCACCATCAGCACAAACGCCCATTTCCAGAGCTTAGAGTCAAAACGGGGAAGCTCAGGGCGACGCACCTGGTGGAGCGCCATGTAGATCACCGTGAGAATGGCGGTGACATAGGCTCCAAAGAAGGCCAGGTGGCCGTGGGCAGGGGCCAGCTGGGTACCGTGCGAGTAGAGGTTGATCTGAGGCAGGGTCTGCATGAACCCCCAGACCCCAGCGCCGATGAAGTTTCCGAAAGCTTGGGCGATGGCCCAAAAGAGGGCCGGTTGGTTCACGGTCTGCATGCGGTGCATCCCCGCGTCGTAAACCGCATGAACCACCATGGCCACCAGGGGTATGGGCTCGAGGGCGCTAAAGAACCCTCCCAGGCCCAGCCAGTACTCCGGGGTACCTATCCAGAAGTAGTGGTGCCCAAGGCCCAGAATCCCGGTGCCGAAGACCAAGGCCACCTCCAGGTAAAGCCAGGTCTCCACGATGCGCCTTGGGGTTCCCAGAAGGTGCATCAAGGCCATGGCCATGATGGAGCCCACCAACACCTCCCAGGTGGCCTCCACCCAGAGGTGCACCACCCACCACCAGAAGTACTGGTCCATGGAGATGTTGGGGGTGTAGTGCATGCCCGCGGTGTAGAGCCCGGCCAGGGCCACCAGGTCAAACATCAACACCGCCACCACCCCGGTGATGCGCTGGGCCTTGAGGGCCGTGGCCACCACGTTGTAGAGGAAGATGGCCATCACCGCCACGATGCCAATATCCGCCCAGCGGGGGGCTTCTATGTACTCCCGGCCCTCGGTGATGAACCACAGGGTAAAGGCGTTGCCCGGCCCGTACTGCACAAGGAGATACACCAACACCACGATTCCCACCGCGGCGATAAGGGTAAAGAAGGCGAAGCGGGCAAGCCAGATGCCCACCACCTCCCGCCCGAGCTCCAGGGGCAGGAACCAGTACACCCCCCCCATGAAGCCGAGAAGGAGCCACACCACCATGGCGTTGATATGGAGCATCCGGTTGGTCATGAAGTTAAGCTTGCCGTGAAGAAAATTAGGATCCAGGTACTGCCAGGCCGCCAGCAGACCGAAAAGGACCTGGGCCCCAAAAAGGGCCAAGGCCACCCAGAAGTACCAGAGGGCCAGTTTCTGGGACTCGTAGAGTTTTCCTTGCGGTAAAGCCTGGGTCATGGTCCACCTCCTACTGCACCCCGGCGAAGCGGTCGGGGAAGCCGTTGGTATCGATGGCCGACATCCACTTCAAGAAGGCCACCAAGGCCTTGGCCTCCTCCTCGCTTAGGCCAAGGTTGGGCATACGGCGAACGAAGGTGGGATAGCGGTCGGGGTGTTGAAGCCATTCCGCCATGGCCTCCTCCTTGGTGGCCTTGCCGGTCATGCCCTTAACCATGGTTTCCCACTTGGGGTCCAACCAGGCACGCGTGAGGTCGGGAGCGAAGTAGGCCCCGTTACCCAGAAGGGTGTGGCAGTCCATGCAGTTGCGGCTCTGCAAGGTCATCTTGCCCTTGTTGACCAAGGTGTAGGCCTCCTCCTCGCTCCAAACCTTGCCGAAAAACCCCACCTCCTCCCCGATGACCGGGATGTCCCGCCGCTTCTCGTAATCCCGCTTGAGCCCTATGGCCTTGTTGATCACGGTGTAGGCCGGCACCCGGGCCGAGCCCTCCCGGATCTGGTTCAAGGAGTCAATGGTCAGATACACCAGGATCCCGGTCATGATCAGGGAGCTCACCACGGCCGCATTTCGCCAGAAGCGGGGCTCGAGCCATCCGGACCCCCGGGAAAGCCACAGGGTGAGGACCACTGTGGCAAAAAGCGCCCCGATGGTGGTTTCTATCCAGCCGATCTCCATACCTTAACCTCCTTTCACCTCCAGCTCACAAACTCGGATTAAGCCGGTGGAGTTTCCATGACCTAGGTCAAGGGCAAATGTCCCAGAAAGAGCTGTAATGGGAAGGCAACCGACTTGCTAGCCGAAAACCAAACTTCTTTCTAAGAATCCTTCTGGCTAGGAGCTTAACCCTCCTGCTGGTTTTGGCGGAAATGGCACGCCACACGAAGCCGAAAAGGGTAGCATGAGGGCATGCGGCTCCGAACCCTCCTCAAGCGCGATGAATCCTATGCCATCCACGCCCTCCTCCTCCTTGCGGAAGAACCTGGGCTTAGCGCGGCGGAGATCGCCACCAAGCTCAAGGCCCCTCCTGCCTTTATGGCCAAGGTCCTCTCCAAGCTGGCCAAAGCGGGCTTGGTGGAAAGCCGCATGGGCCGAGCAGGAGGGGTGTGGTTAAAAGCTCCCCCAGAGGGGATCACCCTGCTTAAGGTGATGGAAGGCCTCTCCGGACCTGTGGCCCTGGACCTTTGCGCCACCTTGAAGCGCTGCCCCACAGAGGAGAGGCGGGGATTCTGCTACCTCAAGCCAAACCTGGTGCGGATCAACCAGGAAATCCGCAAAGCCCTCGAGGGCCTTACCCTAAAGGATCTCCTGCCCGAAGCTACCCAGACCGCTTGACCCAGGTCATGGCGGTCCAACCCCCCGGGTACCAAGCTAAGGGGGGTATGGTGGAACTCACCATAAAGACCACGGTAAACCAGGTCCTGCAACGCCATCCGGAAGCGGTGAGCTTGCTAAACGAGATGGGCATCGATACCTGCTGTGGCGGAGCCGATTCCCTGGAGGAAGCCGCCCGCCAAGCAGGCAAGGACCCCGAAGAGGTATTGAAGGCCCTCCTGGCCTTTTTGGGGAGGGAAGGATGAACCTCCTGGAGAAGGCCCGCTACGGCCAGGTCCGGAGGGTGGAACTCCTGGCCGATCACCCGGAAGTGCGCCTGGTCCTCTTCAGCCTGCAAAGGGGGCAGGAGGTCCGGGGTAAAGGGGAACCCCGGGTTCACCTGCTTTGCCTCGAGGGGGAGGGCATCTTGTGGGCCGGGGAACGGAGCATCCCCGCCACCCCGGGCACCCTCCTGGCGGCAGAGCCGGGGGAAGCCCATGGGGCCAAGGCCGGGGAGGGAGCCTTCTTGGTGCTTGGCATCCTCACCCCCAGGCCATGAATCCGGCAAGCCGGCTCGCCCTCACCACGGCCCTCCTCTGGTTCCTGGCCGCTGGCCTGGTGGGCCTGCTCCTAGGCCTGGACCTCCTTCCCTATAGCTGGAGGCCCGCCCACGCCCACATGCAACTTCTGGGCTTCGTAAGCCTTATGATCTACGGGGTAGCCTACCACGCCCTGCCCCGGTTCCGGGGGGTGGTCTTCCGCAGGCCGGGACTGGCCCTCTTCCAAGTGCTCCTGGCCAACCTCGGACTTCTGGGGATGGCCCTAGCCTGGGGCCTCGGGCCTGGGACCCACATTTGGGGGCTTTTCGCTCTCCTTTCGCTTTTGGCGGGAAGCCTTTTTGTCCTCCTCATGCTGGAGATACTCTGGGGCTAAGGAACCCTAGGGACTTTGGAGAACGGTATGCGTGCGACAAGCGTTCCCCTTAAAGCCGTAGCCCTTCCCACGGAGCACGGGGGCTGGGGGTTTACCCTAGAGCCCATCCTCCTGGGCCTATTCCTCTCGCCAGGACCCCACACCCTGGGGCTATTCCTCCTGGGCCTTTTCGGGTTTCTGGCCCGGCACCCCTTGAAGCTGGTCTACCAGGACCTAAGGAAGGGCAAACGCTACCCCCGCACCGAGCTGGCCTTAAAGGTGGGCGGGGCCTATTTGGCCCTGGCCCTTCTGGGCCTTCTCCTTGCCGCCTTGACCGCCAAAGGCCCCTTCCTCCTCCCCCTTCTTTTGGCGGTGCCCTTGGGGGTCTACATGCTCTGGGCGGATGTCTCAAACCGCTCCCGGGACCTTTTCCCCGAGATCGCCGCCGCCTTGGCCATGGCTTCCTTGGCCCCTGCGGGGGTTTTGGCAGGAGGCTTGGAGCCGGGGATCGCTTTGGGAAGCTTTCTCGCCTTGGCCATCAGGGACATCGCCGCCCTGTACTATGCCCGCACCCAGGTGCTCAGGGCCCGGGGAAGAAACCCCAAGCATTACCCCGCCCACCTGGCCCTCTGGACCTCCTTCCTCCTTGCCCTCCTTCTTCAAGGCCAAGGGCTTCTGCCTGCTCCCACTACCCTTGCCCTTTTCCTCCTGGCCTTTTATGGAAGTCTCGCCCTCTTGAGACCACCGGTGGAGGCCAGGATCATCGGCTGGACCCAGATGGGCTTTGGCCTTTTGGTGGTCCTGGCCACCGCTTTGGGTTATACCCTTGAGGGCCTTCCCACCGCCCTTTTGGGGGTGCCGCTTCTGCACCGGTTCCTGGGATGGACCCTGGTGGGACTGGCCTTTCTGGCAGGGCTTTACCTCCTCCTGCGGAAGGAGATAAACAGGCCCGTCCGCCTTCTCCTGGGGCTTTACGACCTGAACGCCCTTTTGGGCCTCCTCTACCTGGCCTTTCTCTGGAAACCCCTCCCTCACCCCCTCCTGGCCCTCATGGGGGTGGGCCTCCTCCACCTCCTCCTGCAAAAACCCCATCCCTGGCCTGGGATTGGCTTCCTCCTCCTGGGATTCCTCCTTCTTTGGCACTGAGGCCCATGGTGGGCGGAACCACCCTCTTCCCCCCGCCACCTGGGAAAATGGAAGCATGAGGAAAGCCTGGGGGATTCTCCTCCTTCTTCCCTTGGCCGGGGCCCTCTACGCCCTGTGGAGCCAGCCTGTACAGCTTTGGGGTAGGCCAGAGAACGTAACTTGGGAACTGGCCCAGGCGCCTCCTGAACGCCTGCAGGAGGTCTACACCAGGGCCCATCCCGCCGTCTTGCGCATAGACGGCCCGGAGGGAAGCCGGGGCACGGGGTTCTTTTACCGGGAGGGCCTCGTCCTTACCGCCTACCACGTGGTGGCCGAGGGCGGGCCTTATACCCTGGTGCTCTCCAACCAAAAGCGGGCCACGGCCACCCTTCTCGGTTTCGCCGAGCCCATGGACCTGGCGATCCTGGCCACGGAGGCCCGGGCCCCCGCCCTCCTTTCCCTGGAAACCCAAAGGCGCCCCCAGGTGGGCGAAGCGGTCTTGCACATCGGCAACGGGCGCAACCAGTTCATCGCCCCCCGGTATGGGCGCATCACCCGGCTTTTCGTGGACCCCTCGCCTTTTCTTCCCCAGGGCCTGGTGGAAACCAGCCTCCCCCTTTCCCCTGGGGATTCGGGAGGACCTGTGCTGGACCTCGAGGGGAAGGTGGTGGGGGTAGCGGTGGCCATCGGCCAGACGGAGGAGGGCTTCCGGAGTTTCTTCACCCCGTTCCTGGGCCGGGGCCAGGTCCTGGCGGAGATGGAAGGGGGTAAGCGAAGCTACTGGCCCTACCTGGGCCTGAAGGGTCCAAGGGGCTTAACCCCGGAGCTGGCCCAGGAGCTGGGCCTGCCCCCGGGTGGGGTGCTGGTGGGCGAGGTGGTCCCGGGCGGGGCCGCCCACCGGGCAGGGCTAAGGGGCCTGGAGGCAGGGGGGTGCCGGATGTGATCCTCGAGGTCAACGGGGTCAAGGTGAACAGCTTCGAGGACCTCCTGCGGGAGGTGCGCCGCTACCAGGTGGGGGACAGGATCCGCCTTAGTGTGCGCCGGGGCGGGGAGGTCCTCCAGGTGGAGGCGGAGCTCGCCCCCTTTCCCGGAAGGTGATCAGCCCATGAGGTCCCGGTAAGCGGGGATCCCCGGCGCACTCCCTGAAAGGAGCACCGCCCGAAGGATCGCCCGGGTTACGGCGTCGGCGGCGTAGGCCCCGAGGCGCAAGAGGGTGTAGGGGTCCACCCCTTTCCCCTCCCCCAGGGCCAGGGCGAAGACCAGGTCCCCATCCAGGGGCGTATGGGCCGGACGGATGGCCCGGGCAATCCCGTCCTGGGCCACGATGGCAAGCCTCCTGGCCTGGGCCTTACTCAGGGGCGCATCCGTGGCCACCACCACCAGGGTGGTGTTCTGGCCCAAAAGGAAAGGGTAACGGTAGTCCTCAGGCCTTCCCTGGTAGCGGGAGCGGTCCGGCAGAAAGGCCCTTTCCTCCTCCGCAAGGAGATCCTCCCCGTAAAGCCTCCCCGTCTGGGGGTCAAAGGGCCGGCCCAGGCTGTTGACCGCCACCAAGGCCATGACCCGGTGGCCTTCCTCCAGAAGGTACCCCGCCAGGCCCACCCCGCCCTTGACTCCCCCCGCCACCGCCCCCGTGCCCGCCCCCACGCTACCCTCCTCCACCCTCTCCCCTGCGGCCAAGGCCGCCTGGTACCCTGCCTCCACCCCGGGCGGGCGGTGGATCCTCCCCCGGCCCAGGTCGTAGAGGACCGCCGCGGGCACGATGGGCACCACACCCCCTGGGGTGGGGAAGCCCTTTCCCCTTTCCGCCAAGAAGCGCATGACCCCATCCGCCGCCCTTAGGCCGAAGGCGCTTCCCCCGGTAAGCAGGATGGCCTGCACCTTCTCCACGGTGTTCTCCGGGGACAGGAGGTCGGTTTCCCGCGTACCGGGAGCCGCCCCCCGCACGTCCACCGCTCCCACCGCTCCCTCTTCCACCAGGACCACGGTGGAGCCGGTGAGGGCCTCGAGGTCGGTGAAATGCCCCACCCTTAGCCCGGGGACCAGGGCCCGGCTACCCCCTAAGGCTTCCACCATAGGACCAGTATGGGGTAGGCTAAGGACCAGAGCAAGGAGGGCATATGTGGGAGTACTTGATCCACGGTGAGCCTTCTCCTAACGTCCGGGCTTTTCTGGAAGGACTGGGGAAAGCCCTGGAGGCCCACGGGTTTCGCCATAACCCTCAGGCCGAGGCTCCAAACCTGGTGCTGAACGCCATCTCCCTGGAAAACCCACGCCCCTATCGCCGGCGGGCCCAGGCCACCTTCGTGGCCTCGGTACTGGAGCTTCCCGCCTTTCCCGAAAACCCCCTCCAGACCCTCTACCCCTACCTGGTCCGGGCTCTTTCCAACGTGCTCCTGGCCTATGTGCCCCACCAGGGGGTCAAGTTCCTCACCCTGGAGCTCGGGCACTACGACGAACCCAACGGGGAAGGGTTTTACGAGAGGGTGGCCGGGCGCCTCAGGCCCATCGCCTGTAGCCGCCTGGTCATCAACAACATCTTCCACACGGACCTCGAGCCCGAGCTCTGGCAAGGGGACGAGCTTACGGAAAGCATGTACCGGGCGGGGAAGAAACTCAAGGAGTGGGACCTCCTTCCTGCTCCCTTCCCCATCGAGGAGATCCTGCCCCCCGAGGACCTGCGGCATGTCAAACGGCTTTACGGCATCGGGGGACTTTCCTACGGCAACCTCTCCGTGCGCAAGGACGAGCGCCGCTTCTGGATGTCCGCAAGTGGGGTGGACAAGGCCAACCTGAAGGAGATCGGCCGGGACATCCTCATGGTGAAGGACTACGACCCCCAGCGAAACGCCATCCTCCTCTCCGTACCCCCTCATGTGGAAACTAGGCGGGTCAGCGTGGACGCCATCGAGCACTGGATGATCTACCGGGAACACCCCGGGGTCGGGGCCATCCTGCACGTGCACGCCTGGATGGAAGGGGTTCCCGCCACCCCCTTCAACTACCCTTGCGGCACCTACGAGCTGGCCCAGGCGGTGGCAGAAAAGGTGCGCCAGGCCCCTGACCCCACCCGGGCGGTGGTGGGCTTGAAAAACCACGGCCTCACCATCACCGGGCGCAGCCTGGACGAGATCATGGAGCGGATAGAGGGTAAGCTCATCCGCACCGTGCCCATGTCATGAAGGCCCTCCTCTACACCCCTTCCCTTCCCCGCTTCTTCGCCGCCAGGGTCCTGGGCAAGCGATTTCCCAAGGGCCTTCTACCCCTAAGCCTCACCGAACTTCCCCTTCCCGAACGGCAAGGCTTCGTACGGGTGAGGGTCAGGCTAAGCGGGGTTTGCGGCTCGGACCTGGCCCTTCTCTACGGGAAAAGCCCCCCATCCATCAGCCCCTTTTTCTCCTTTCCCGCCGTCCTTGGCCACGAGATCCTGGGGGAGGTGGAGGGAAGCCTGGTGGCGGTAAACCCTCTCCTCACCTGCGCCGACCGCGGCCTTCCCCCCTGCCCAAAGTGCCAGGAGGGCGAGGAAGGCCTATGCCAGAACGTGGCGGAAGGATCCCTGGCCCCAGGGATGCTGGGCTACAACCGGGACCTGCCCGGGGGCTGGGGAGAGTGGATCCTGGCCCGGCCCGAACGGCTTTACCCCATCCCAGCCCACGTCCCCGAGGAACGGGCCGTGCTCACCGAGCCCCTGGCGGTGGTGGTGCGGGGCCTTACGAAGCTGAAGCCCTGGCCCAAGGAGGTCCTGATCCTGGGCATGGGTACTTTGGGCCTTCTGGCCCTCCAGGCCCTTAGGGCCCTGGGGTTTTCCGGAAAGGTCTATGCGGTGGCCAAGTACCCCCACCAGGCGGAGCGGGCTTTGGCCTTCGGGGCGGATGGGGTCTATGGAAGCGCCAAAGAGGCCCTGCTGGAGCGGGCCAAGCGCTATCGCTACCTCCTCTTTGAAGGGTACCGGGGTGGGTACGAGGCGGTCCTCGAGGCCTCGGGAAGCGGGGCGGGTTTCCGCCAGGCCCTTACCCTGGCCCAGGAAGGAGGCCGGGTGCTCCTCCTGGGGGCCCCTGGGCTGGACTGGGCCGACCTCTCTCCCTTCTGGTTCAAGGAGGTGGGCCTGGTGGGAAGCTACACCTATAGCCCCGAGGAGTTTGCTCAGGCGGTGGGACTCCTTCCCGAGCTGGTGGGCCTCGAGGCCCTCATCGGGGGCATCTTCCCTCTTACCGACTGGCAAAAAGCCCTCTCCGCCAAGGGCAAGGCCCTGTTCCGGCCAAATGTGTCCTGAAGGGGAGTATCCCCTGGTCTGGGGGGCTATACTCCTGGGAAACCCTTAGGGGGTGGGTATGGCCTGGGAAGAGGAACCCTTCTTGGCGGCAGGGGAAAGGCTTCGGGCCCTCCTGAAGGAGGTCAAGCGGGTCATCGTGGGCCAGGACCACCTCCTGGAGAGGATGCTGGTGGCCCTTCTCGCCCGGGGCCATCTCCTGATCGAGGGGGTGCCGGGGCTGGCCAAGACCCTGGCGGTGAAGACCCTGGCCCAGGCGGTCGGGGGGAACTTCAAAAGAATCCAGTTCACTCCCGATCTGGTGCCCGCCGACCTCCTGGGAACCCGCATCTACAACCCCAAGGAAGGGGAGTTCAAGACCGAGCTCGGTCCCATCTTCGCCCACCTCCTTCTGGCGGACGAGATCAACCGGGCCCCGGCCAAGGTGCAGTCGGCCCTCCTCGAGGCCATGCAGGAGCGCCAGGTGACCCTGGGCAAGGAAACCTATCCCCTACCCAAGCCCTTCCTGGTGCTGGCCACGCAAAACCCCATAGAAAGCGAGGGCACCTATCCCCTGCCGGAAGCCCAGCTGGACCGCTTCCTTCTCAAGGTGGTGGTGGGCTACCCTGCCTTCCACGAGGAGCTCCTCATCGTGGGGCGCATGACCACGGGGGAGGAGATCCAGGTGGCCCAGGTGCTTTCCCTGGAGGAGGTTTTGGAGCTTTCCCGCCTGGCCGACCGCGTCTACGTCCATCCCAAGGTGGCCGAGCACGCCGTGGCCCTGGTCCAGGCCACCCGGGATCTGGAAAGGGCGGGGCTTAAGGACCTGAAGCCCTTCGTGGCCTACGGGGCAAGCCCCCGGGCCTCCTTGGCCCTGGTTCAGGGGGCCAAGGCCCTGGCCCTGGTCCGGGGGCGGGCCCACGCCCTGCCGGAGGATGTGCGGGACCTGTACCTGGACGCCCTCCGCCACCGCGTGATCCTCTCCTACCAGGCCCTGGCGGAGGGCGTGCGGGTGGAGGACGTGCTGGAAGCCATCCTCAACCGCCTTCCCCCGCCCTTCGTGCCCCTTCACGACCCCTATGGAGACGCCCGAAGCCCTCTTGGCCCGCCTGGAGCTTAAGGTGGTACGTCCCCTGGACGGACTCCTCTTCGGGGACTACCGGGGGGTGTTCTACGGCAAGAGCCTGGAGCTGGCGGAGATCAGTCCCTATGCCCCCGGGGACGAGGCCGAACGCATCGACTGGCCCGCCACGGCCCGGACCGGGGAACTCCACGTGCGCCGCTTTCGCGAGGAGCGGGAGCTCACCCTGTGGCTCCTCCTGGACGGAAGCCCCTCCATGCGCTTTGGCTCTAGGAGGCGGGAAAAGTACACCCTGGCCCTGGAGCTGGCCCTGAGCGTGGCCTATATCGCCCTCCGCCACGGGAACCGCGTGGGAACTATTCTGCCCTCGGGCCTCCTGCCCCCTCGAGGAGGGAAGGCCCAGGCCCTCCTCCTGGCCCGGGAGGCCCTCAAGGGCGGGAAGGCGCTTTCCCTGGGGGAAGCCTTGGGGCTTCTGGAGCGGGTGGCCAGGCGCCGGAGCCTGGTCTTCGTCTTCTCGGACTTCCTGGACACCTTTTCCGCTCCCTTTTCCCGCCTGGCCGCCCGGCACGACCTGGTGGGGGTCTTGGTGGAGGACCCCTTGGAACGAGCCCTGCCCCGGGCAGGGGTGCTCTCCTTCGTGGACCCGGAAACCGGGGCCCAGGTGGAGGTGAACACCCTGGACCCAAGGGTGCGGGAAGCCTACCGCCTCCGGGCGGAGGCCCTCAGGGCCGCCAGGATGGGGGAGATCCTCAAGGCGGGTGCCGATCTCCTGGTGGCCTCCACGGAGATGGACCTGCTTCCCCTCCTCCTCAGCTTCGTGGAAAGGAGGCGCAGGTGGCCTTCAAAAGCCCCGAGGGCTTCCTCCTAGGCCTTCTCCTCCTGGGCGCAGGAGGGCTTCTCCTCTGGCTTTTAGAGCGGGCCGGGCGGAGGCGGCTTCTCTCCGCCTTGGACCCCGCCTTCCTCCCTGGGCCTAGGCCCCTACCCCTTCCCTTCCTCCTGGCCCCTCTTTTCCTTCTCCTGGCGGCAGGCCGCCTCGAGGCCAGCCTTCCCTGGCGGGAGAACCTGACCCAGGCCCTGCTGGTGGTGGACACCAGCCACTCCATGGCCGCGGACGACGAGGCCCCCACCCGGCTGGAGCGGGCCAAGGCCCTGGCCCAAAGCTTCCTTCGCAGCCTGGATCCCTCGGTCAAGGTGGGGCTGGTGAGCTTCGGACCCCAGGCGGTCCTGGTCCTCTCCCCTACCCGGGACCGCCAGGCCCTCCTTAAGGCCCTGCAAGGCCTCAAACCCGGGGGCACCACCCCTTTGGGCCAGGGCCTTCTCCAGGCCCGGCGGATCCTCCGGCCCAAGGGGCCAGAGGGGGATCTTCCCCAGGCAAAATCCCCCGCCGCCATCCTCCTTCTTTCCGACGGAGCGGCCAACACAGGGGGCGATCCCCTCGAGGCGGCTAAAGAACTCTCCCGGGCAGGCCTCCCCGTCTTCGTGCGTCCCCTGGGCGACCCCAGGGGGGCGGTGAGCCGCATCGGGGAGGGGCTTTACTTCGTGCCCACCAACCCCACAAGCCTCCTGCGCCTGGCCCAGGCCACCGGGGGCCAGGTGCTCGGCGAGGATTTCCAACCCCTCTACCGGGCCCTCCGCCCCTACCGGGTGTGGCGGACCCAGACCCTAGACCTCACCCAGGCCTTGGTGGTGGCGGGTCTTCTCTCCTTTTCCTTCGGCGCTTACCTGCACCTGACCCGGGAAGGGAGGTGGCCGTGAGCCTGCAGGCCCCCGAGGCTTTAAGCCTTCTCCTCCTTTTGGCCTTCCTGCTCCTGGGCCTCTACTCAAAGCGCCCCAAAGCCCGCCTGCCCCATCCCTTGGTCCCCCTGCTCCAGCAAGCGGCCCGGGAGTCCCGGGGCGTGCTTCCCTGGCTGCCCCCGGCCCTCTTTCTCCTGGGGCTTCTCCTCCTGGTCCTGGCGGCCACCCGCCCCCTCCTGCCCCTGCCCGGCCAGGCGAGCCGGAACGTGGTGATCCTGGTCATGGACGTAAGCCGCAGCATGATGGCGGCCGACCTGAAGCCAAGCCGCCTCGAGGCGGCCAAGGAAGCCGCCCGGGTCTTCCTCCGCGAGGCGCCGAGGGCCCTAAGGATAGGGCTCGTGGCCTTCGGCAGCCATGCCCAGACCATCCACCCCCCCACCACCGACCGCAGGCTCCTGCGGGAGAGCCTGGACAGCCTGGAGTTCGGCCGCTCCACGGCCATCGGGGAGGGAATCCTGGAAGCCCTGCGCAACATCCGCGAGGCCGGGGGCGAAGGGGAGATCCTCCTCCTGACCGACGGCAGGAACCGAACAGGGAAAGACCCTTTGGAGGCGGCGGCCGAAGCCTCCGGCATGGGGGTGCGCATCTACGCCGTGGGGGTAGGGGTGCCGGGATGGACCCCGGGCCCCGAGGATCCGGTGAGCGTCTTTGGCTTCTTCCCGGGAGCCTTTGAGGTGGACGAGGAACTCCTCTGGGCCCTGGCGGAGTTCACCGGGGGACGGTATTACCTGGTGGCCTCGGAAAAGGAGCTTTCCGACCTCTACCGGAAGCTCGCCCGCTCGGTTCGCCTCGAGGTCATGCCAGGGGAAGCCACCGGGCTCCTGGGGGTCCTGGGAGGGTTTTTGGCCCTCTTAGGGGTGGCCTTACGGCGTTATCTCTTTCCCGCCTAGGACCCGCCAAAGGGGTTAGGAACGGGCTCCACCGGGAAAAGCTCCTGGGGCTCACCCCCAGGCACCGGGAGCATGCGGAAAAACTCCCCGTTCAAGAAGAGGTAAACCTGGGGTTCGCATCCCTCCCCGCCTGGGGAAGGAAGTTGCTGAACAGGTATAGGCCCCAAAACCCAGGAAGCAGGGGCTCCCCGCAAGGACCCGCTCCCGGGTAGCCGCCCCATCCAGGCCACCCCCACCCCAAGAAGCCCTCCCAGGGCCAGACCCAGTAGAAAAGGCTTCATACCCCTTAGGGTAGCAGCCCGGGCAAGAAGGGCAGGTCGGGGAGCACTTTTCCAGCCATACCCCCGCCAACCCCTTCTTGATCCCCTCCCAAGCCTTTTCTCAAGCCAGGAGCGTAAGATGTAAAGCATGTACGCCCTGCACGAGGGCCTGCGGCAGATCCTCCGCCACCCCACGGCCAGCCTCGCCACCTTCTTCACCGCCCTCGTATCCTTTGCCCTGCTTTACTTCCTGGGCCTTGTCCTTTGGAACCTGGAGCGGGTGGTGCATACCCTGGAGCGGGAACTGGAAGTGGCGGCCTTCCTGCAAAAGGAAGCCAACGTGGAAGCCCTCCTCACCGAGATCCAAGGCTGGCCGGAAGTGGGCGAGGTGCGGCTCCAAAGCAAGGAGGAGGCCCTGGCCCAGCTGGTCCTGGACTACCCCTACCTGGCCGAGGCCAAGGACTTGGTGGAAAATCCCTTGCCCGACACCCTGCGCCTGAGGCTTAAGGATCCGGAGGCGGTGCGCAAGGTGGCGGAAAGGCTACGAAGGCTTCCAGGGGTAGAAGGGGTAGAGTACGGGGGGGAGCTTACGGAAAGGCTGGTCCAGGTGCTATCCGGAAGCCGGCTGGCCATGGGGGTCCTGGTGGGGCTCCTTCTCCTCAACACCTTCTTCAGCGTCATGGGCTCCATCCGACTATCCTTAGAAAGTCGCAAGGAAGCCCTGGGCATCATGCTCCTGGTGGGAGCCACCCGGCGCTTTATTCAGGCTCCCTTCGTGGTGGAAGGGATCCTGCTCACCCTGGGAGCAAGCCTCCTGGCAGTGGTCTTCGGTAGCCTCCTCTACCGGGGCCTAGCGCAGGCCCTCCAGGGGCTCCTTCCCTTCCTCCCCGTGCTGGGGGTCAAGGACCTCTGGGAGACGGGTCTCATGGTCCTGGCCCTGGCAGTGGTTCTCGGGGCCGGTGGAGCCTTCATGGCCACCCGGGCCTACCTGAGGGAAGTCTAGGATGCGCCCTTGCTGGCTTCTCCTCTTCTTGCTTTTGTGCCAAGGCCTTCTCCCATGGGCCTTGGGCCAGAACGTGCCCGCCCAGGAGCGCACCGTGCGCAACCTGGAAGGCCAGCTGAACCAGGCCAAGGCCCTCGAGGAGCAAAGCCAAAGGCGGATCCGGATCCTGAACCAGGAGCTTTCCCGCCTCTCCACCCGGGTGGAGAACCTGCTCAAGGAGAAGGCCCGTCTGGAAGGAGAGATCACCCGGTTAGAGAGGGAACGCGCCGCCTTAAGCCGGCAGATCGCCCAGCTGAAAGAGGAGATACGCCAGACGGAAGGGCGCATCGCCCAACTGGAAAAGGACCTGGAAAGCCTCAAGGAACGGCTCCAGGCCCTGATGCGAAGCCTACACCGGGAAAAGGCGGGCCGCTACCTACCCCTCCTCAGGGCCCAGTCCTTCACCGACCTGGCGGTCCGAGCCCGCTGGGTGGGGTACATCTCAAAGCGGGATGCGGACCTGGTCCATGCCCTTCAGGCCACCCTGAAGGCCCTAAGGGAAGAACGGGAGCGCTTAGGCCTTCTCCTCGCTGACCTCACCGCCAAGGAAAAGGCTCTCGGGGAAACCCAAAGGACCCTCGAGGGGCAGAAGAAGGAGCTGGAGGCTACCCTCTCCAGCCTGGAGCGGGAAGCTCAGGGCAAACGAGCCCTCCTGCGGGAGGCTCTACAGGAAAGGCAACGCCTGCAAGCGGAGCTGGCCCAGCTCCAGGCCCGGGTCCTGGCGGAGAGACAACGCCTCCTGGAGCTCAAGCGCCAGGAGGAGGAGCGGAGAAGGCAGGAGGAGGAACGGCGTAGGCGGGAAGCCGAGCGCCGCCAGGCCGCGGCCCAGCCAGCGCCCCGGGAAGCCAGCGTGGTGGTGCCCCCTCCCCCCTTACCCGCCACCGTGGGCCGGTTGGCCTTCCCCGTGCCCGGGGGCAGGATCCTGGTGCCCTACGGGCAGGAAGGACCTTTCCAGGTCATCCAGGGTCCAGCCCCGGGAAGCCCCGTGCAGGCAGCCGCGGAAGGGTACGTGGCCGGAATCCTCTACCTGCCCAACCTGGGCTACACGGTGATGCTGGTGCACACGGAAACCCTCTCCACCGTCTACACCAACCTGCAAGAACCCCTGGTGCAGGAAGGGCAAAGGGTAGAGCGAGGCCAGCTCGTCGGCTACACGGGGGGAGGCCTTCTCATCCGCCCGGAGGAGCTGGAGTTCAGGGTGGCAGTACGCGTAGGCGGAGAGACCCGCTTCGTGGATCCCTCCGCCTACTACTAAGGGCCTTGAAGGCTATGCGGGCTCGATAAGCCCGTAGTTGCCGTCCTTACGGCGATAGATCACGTTGATCTCGTCGGTCTTGGCGTTGCGGAACACGAAGAAGTCGTGGCCCAAAGCCTCCATCTGGAAGGCCGCCTCCTCGGGGTCCATGGGCTTCATCTCGAAGCGCTTGACCCGGACGATTTTGGGACCCTCCTCTTCCTCGGGCTTGCGCAGGGCCTCGAGGTCCTGCACCTCGGGGGGCGGAGGCCCCTGGTACGAGTGGCGCTTACCGATAAAACGGCGCTCCTTGAAGCGCTTGAGCTGGGTTTCCAGGCGGTCCACCATGCGGTCGATGGCCGCGTAAAGGTCGGGATCCTCCTCCTCCACCCTGACGAGCCCCCCGGGGAGGTCCACCTGCACCTCGGCCTTGGCCTTGCGGGCCACGTGATTACTACCCGCCAGGGAGAGAACCACCTTGGCCATGAGCTCCCCGTTCTGGTAGCGGTCCAGGCGGGAGAGCTTCCGCTCCACGTAGTCCCGGATGGCGTCGGTGATCTCCAGGTTGCGACCGATGAGTTTGTAGACGTTCATGCGCCCTCCTTTCCGCCCCGGTCAGGGCTTTCCCTTACCCTTATGCTACCACCTTCCCCAGGACGTTCGTCCCGCACCACCTGCCCGGCCTTCAGGACCACCACCCGCGCCGGATAGGCCTCCAGAAGCTCCCGGCTGTGGGTGGCCACCACCACCGTGGCCCCCCGCTGGTGAGCAGCCTTGAGAATATCCAACACCTGAAGGGCGTTATCCGGGTCCAGGTTCCCCGTGGGCTCGTCCGCCAGGATCACGGGGGGGTCCAGAAGCAAGGCCCGGGCTATGGCCACCCGTTGGGCCTCCCCCACGGAAAGCTCCTCGGGAAAGGCCCTTTTCTTGTGAACGAGCCCCACCCGGCGCAGGGCGGTGGCGATCCGCTCTCCCCACTCCCTGGAAGGAATCCCCTGCACCCTAAGCACAAAGGCCAGGTTCTCCTCCACCGTCATGTCGGAAAGGAGGCGGTGGTCCTGGAAGACCATGCCGATCCGGCGGCGGTGAAGGGCCACCTGGTTCCCCCTGAGGAGCTTAAGGTTCTGCCCAGCAAAGTACACCGCCCCCTGGGTGGGAAGAAGGCGGCGGAGGATAAGGGCGAGCAAGGTGGACTTCCCAGCCCCGGAGTGGCCCACCACGTAGACGAACTCCCCCTTCTTCACCTCGAGGCTCACATTGTAAAGCGCCTTGGTCCCCGTGCGGGGGTACTCTAGGCCCACCCGGTGGAAGGCGATCATGCTCCTACTATACGGAAGGCAGGCCAGACTTTCTTCTCATGGAAAGGCGCTATAGTGGAAGCTAGGTGAGGGAAGAGATGAAAAAACGCGCATGGCTCATCGCAGGGCTCGGGGTGGTCCTGGCCCTGGTATACGCCCAGCTTCCTCGTCCCCAGGCGGAAAACCTCTTGCAGAACCCCAACGGCCAGGCCCTCCTGGAGGTCTACCAGAGGATCCAGCAGGACTACCTGGAACCCCTGCCCCGGGAGAAGCTCAACGCCCTCCTGGAAGGGGCCATCGGGGGGATGGTTTCCGCCTTGAAGGACCCCTTCACCAGCTACTCCCCGCCCCAGCGGGCAAGCCTCCGGCAGGAGGACCTCAGGGGAGAGTTCTTCGGCATCGGGGCCACCCTTTCCCCCGCCAACCCTGACGGCACGGGGGCCAAGATCGAAGGGGTGATGAAGGGCCTTCCCGCTCAGCGGGCCGGGATGCGGGCCGGGGATGTGATCCTGGAGGTGGACGGGGAGGATGTGACCGGCCTGCCTCTCCAGGAAGTGGTGGCCAGAATCCGCGGCCGCGAGGGCACCAAGGTCACCATCAAGGTTCGTCGGGAAGGCACCCCCGCCCCCCTGGTCTTTGAGCTCATCCGGGAAAAGGTGGAGATCATCTCGGTTTCCACGGGCAGGATCGGGGACGTGGGCTACATCGCCTTGGAAACCTTTGCCAACTTCAAGGTGGAGGACCAGCTGAAGCGGGCCATAGACGAGCTCAAGGCCCAGGGCATAAAGAAGCTCATCTTTGACCTTAGGGACAACGGAGGGGGTCTCCTGGACCAGGGTTGCGCCGTGGCCAGCGCTTTCCTAAAGGAGGGACCCATCGTCTATACCCGCACCAAAAACCTCACCCGGGTCTGGTGCGAGGCCTCGGGGAAGCCTTTATGGGATGGCCCCATGGTGGTCCTGGTGAACGGGAACTCGGCCTCCGCCAGCGAGATCGTGGCCGGGGCCCTCCAGGACTACGGCCGGGCCAAGGTCATCGGGGAGAAGACCTTCGGCAAGGGCGTGGGCCAGACCCCCTACACCCTGGCCAACGGGGGCGAGCTCACCCTGGTCACCTTCGAGTGGCTCACCCCCAAGCGCCGGGCCATCAACAAGGAGGGCCTGAAGCCCGACATCGAGGTGAAGGACACCCGCTTCCCCACTCCCTTCTCCTTGCAAGGGGCCGGGGCACCGCCGGGGGCCGAGGTCAGCGTAACCTTAAACGGCAAGACCGTGAAGGTGAAGGCCGACGCCGAGGGCAAGTTTACCTACGCCGAACCCCAGCGCCAGCGGCCTCTTCCCGAGGACCGGGGCCAGGCGGTCTTGGACCTGGAGCAAGACGCCATCCTCAAGCGGGCTTTGCAGGAGCTTAACGCCACCCGTTAGCCTGGGAGGAAGGCTAAAGGGGCCGGGTTTTCCCGGCCCCTCTAAACCACCCCACCCTGGCTCTGCCAGGGTGGGGGCTCTGGTAGTTCCTTCCTCTACACCCCTCTTGCGCCAAGGGCTATTTCACCACCGCCCCCGGGGGGATATCCCCCTCCACGGTGACCAGGGTGAGCTTATCCCCTTCCGAAGCCGCCAGGATCATACCCTGGCTCTCCACGCCCCGGAGCTTGGCGGGTTTCAGATTGGCCACCAGCACCACCTTCTTCCCCACGAGCTCCTCGGGGCGGTACCAGCGGGCGATTCCGGAAACCACGGTGCGCTCCTCGTTCCCCAGGGAAAGCCTAAGCACCAGAAGCCTGTCGGCGTTGGGATGCTTCTCCGCCGCCACTACCTCCGCCACCCTCAGCTCCACCTTGGCAAAGTCCTCTATGCTGATGGAACGATCCTCTACGCTATCCTCCATTTTGCCCTCTCCGGAGCTCCTGGCCTCCTCCCTGGGAGCCTCCTTGGGAAAGAGAACCCCCGCCTCCTGGGGAAGGGGAAGGGGTTCCGCCAGACCCCAGCGCTCCGCCTCCTCGAGGCGCACCTCCTCCCTCAAGCCCAAAGCTCGGCGCAGCTCGGCCATCTTGTCCGGCATGGTCGGGGTAAGGAGGATAGAGGCAATCCGCAGGCCCTCCACCACCCGGTAAAGCACCGCCCTAGCCTCCCTCGGATCCTCCTTGAATAGCTCCCAGGGACGCTTTTCGTTAATGTAGCGGTTTAGGGCCTTCACATAGGCCATGGTCTCCTCGAGGGCCACGTGGAAGCGGAGGTCCCGCACCAGCCCCCTTAAACGCCCCGCAAGCCGCGTCCCCTCCTCCAGCTCCTCCCCGGGAACCAGCTCGGGGATGCGCCCTTCAGCGAAGCGGAAGAGCATGGCCCGGGTGCGCTGGAGAAGGTTGCCCAGGTCATCGGCCAAATCCGCCTCGTACCTGGCCCTCAGGGCCTCCTCGCTCACGGGCGTATCCTGGCCATAGGGAATCTCCCGCAAAAGGTAGTACCGCACCGCATCCCGGCCATACTTCTCCGTGAGGGCAAAGGGATCCACCACATTTCCCAGGGTCTTGCTCATCTTCCGCCCATCCGGCCCGAGCAGAAACCCTCCCACGTTCAGGTGCCGGTACATGGGAATCCCCGCCGCCTTCAGCATGGTGGGCCAGAAGACCGCGTGGGGCTTCAGGATGTCCTTGCCGATCAGGTGCCAAGCCTGCGGCCAGAAGGTGGCGTAGCGGGGATCATCGGGGTAGCCTAGGGCGGACACGTAGTTGAGGAGGGCGTCAAACCAGACGTAGGTTACGTGGGCTTCATCCCAGGGTAAGGGGATACCCCAGGGAACCCGGGCCTTGGGCCGGGAGATGGAAAGATCCCCGACGGGCTCGGAGAGCATGGAGAGCACCTCGTTCCTGTACCCTTCAGGACGGATGAGGTCCGGATGGGTCTGGAGGTAATCTATGAGCCACTCCCGGTACTTCTCCATGCGGAAGAAGTAGTTCCCCTCCCGCCTCCTCTCCACGGGCCGGCCGTGAATGGGGCAGAGGTCCCCTTGAAGCTCCTTCTCCGTGTAGAAGCGCTCGCAGCTTACGCAGTAAAGCCCCTCGTACTCCCCGTAGTAGATGTCCCCGGCCTCGTAGACCCTTTGCAACACCCTTTGCACCACCCGCTTGTGCCGCTCCTCGGTGGTGCGGATGAAATCGTCGTAGGCGATGCCCAAAAGCTCCCAGGCCTTGCGGAAGCGCTGGGATACCCGGTCCACAAACGCCTGGGGTTCCTCCCCTGCCCTCTGGGCTGCCCGGTAAACGGTCTCCCCGTGCTCATCCGTGCCGGTTAGGAAGAAGGTTTGGTACCCGTCCAACCGGTGCCAGCGGGCCAGGAAATCCGCCACCACCGTGGTGTAGGCGTGGCCCAGGTGGGGTTCTGCGTTCACGTAGTAGATGGGGGTAGTGATGTAAAAAACTTTTTCCATCCCTCCTCCAAGAAAAACCGGGGCATGCGCCCCGGGCGGGAAGGTCCTTCCCGCCCTAGCCCAAAGGCATGCCCTTCACAACCCCGATTCTACACCCAACCCTAACCTTGCTGCAAAACCCGCTCTACCCAGGCATAAAGCTGCGGCACCTTGTTCCTCACCACGTCCCAGACCAATTCCAGGTCTACACCAAAATAATCGTGGACCACCACATCCCGAAAACCGGCTATCTTCCGCCACTCCACTTCCGGATGGGCAAGCTTAAAGCCCACAGGAGGCCGCTTAACGGCCTCCCCTATCACCGTGAGGTTGCGGAGGACAGCGTCTACGGTTCGCTCGTCCTCCAAAAAAGCCTCATACGACATCCCCTCCGTGTAGCGCACAATCCGCTGACACGCCAAGAATATGTCTTCCAATAACAAGGAGGGGTCACGCGACACGCAGGCCTTCCCGCTCCACGATCCGCCGCAAGGAGGGCTTTAGCGCCCTCAAACGAACCACGTCCACAGGTACACCCAAAAGGTCTTCCAGGTAAAGCTTTAAAGCCATGAGGCGATCAAAGGAAACCGGCTCTATAAGCTCAACAGCCACGTCCAAATCGCTTCCAGGGCCGGCCTCTTTTCGTACAAAGGACCCAAACAAGAAGAGGTCCTTCACACCCAGGGCTCGAAGTTCGTCCCTATGAGCACGCAAGCGAGCCAGGATCTCCTCGAGGCTCATGGCAAAATCTCCTCCACCCCCATGGGTCCCGCCACCAGGGCCCGGGTGGCGAGCCCCACGAAGATCCCCGTTTCCACCACCCCGGGGATCTCCAAAAGAGCCTTGTGGAGGCCCAAAGGATCCCCAATGGGGCCAAAGCGCACATCGGCGATGAGGTGGCCCCCGTCGGTGAAATAGACCTCATCCCCGTTCATCCTCAGCTCCGGCTCCCCCCCAAGGGAACGGATGGCCCTTAGGGTGGCCAGGTGGCCAAAGGGCACGATCTCCACCGGCACCACCCCGCGGCCTAATACCGACACCTTCTTGGTGTGGTCGGCGATGACGATGAACTCCCTGGCGTTGCCCTCCACGATCTTCTCCCGCAAAAGAGCCCCACCAAGGCCCTTGATAAGGGAGAGGTCCGGAGCGATCTCGTCAGCCCCGTCAATGGCCAGGTCCACCCCCTCTGGCGGAAGATCCACCAGGGGAATCCCCTCCCTCAGGGCCAGGTCCTTGGTGGCCTCCGAGGTGGGAACTCCCTTAACCCCCCTAAGCTCCCCTTCCCTCAACCGCCGGGCCAACTCCAAGACGGCATACCTAGCCGTGGACCCCGTGCCCAAGCCCACCACCATGCCATCCTGCACAAAGGCCACCGCCGCATGGGCAGCCTCCTTCTTGTAGCTTTCCAAAGGCCTTTCCATCCTCAAGACCCCCTCAGGGCCCGCAGGGCTTCCGCCACCTCCTCGGCGTGGCCCTCCGGGGAAACCTTGCGCCAGACTTTGGCAATCCGGCCCTCGGGATCGATCAGGAAGGTCTGGCGCAAAACCCCCTCGTACTCCTTGCCGTAAAGGTTCTTCTTCCCCCAAGCCCCGTAGGCCAGGATGATCTCCCGCTCGGGATCGGCAAGAAGGGGAAAGTTCAAACCGTACTTCTCAGCGAAGCGCTTATGGCTTTGGACATCGTCCGCCGACACCCCAAGCACCACGGCACCCAGCTCCTGCAGATCCCCCATGCGGTCGCGGAAGCCGCAGGCCTCCTTGGTGCAACCCGGGGTGTCGTCCTTGGGGTAGAAGTAGAGAACCACCCACTTCCCCCGGTAATCGGAAAGCCGGTGAATCCGCCCCTCCTGGTCCGGCAGGGCAAAGTCGGGCGCAGCAGTTCCAGGCTCCATGAGGGCATCTTACCCCAAGCCCCCGAGCATGGCTAAGGGGGCGCTAAAGTTTATAGCCAAAACGGCGGAGAAGGTCCTTGCGCCAGGCCACCTCGGCGTCGTCCTCCACCCCCAGGGGCTTAAAGCCATCCATGACCCCCAGGATGGCCCGCTGCTCCCCTTCTTCCGCCACCACCACCTGGAGAGCATTGGCAGTGGCGGCATAGATGTGCACCACCTCCGGGCAGGCCTTCACCGCATGGAGCACGTTGATGGGGTAAAACCCCTCCCCTAAAATAATGAGGAAGCTGTGCCCTGCTGCCAGGTTGAGGAGGTTCTTGACCGCAAGTTCGGTAAGCTCGGGATCGGTGCCCGAGCGCCGCACCAGGCGCTTGCCGCTGGCCTCGGAAAAGGCCAGGCCGAACTTGATGCCTGGCACGGCGGTCACCAAAGCCTCGTGCAAGTCCTCCACCGTCTTGATGAAGTGGGCCTGGCCCAGGATGGCATTCAGGTTTTCCGGCTTCTCGATGGGGATTATCTTGAGTTCCATGCCTACATTTTACCCGTGGCCCAGCCTCCAACCGGCGAAGCCAGAAGGGTGTAGCATGAGGCCCATGGATGTGCTGGAAAAAGCCGTGGCGGGAGAAAGGCTTTCCGAAGCGGAGGTCATGGCCCTCTTTGACCTACCCCTTCCCGAGCTGGCCGCCGCCGCCCACGAGGTGCGCCTTCAGAAAACCAATCCGGAGGTGGTCACCTTCCTCATAGACCGCAACATCAACTACACCAACGTCTGCACTGTGGCCTGCGCCTTCTGTGCCTTTTACCGCACCCGGCGGCAAGAGGACGCTTACACCCTCACCTACGAGGAGATCGCCAGGAAGGTGGAGGAACTCTACCAGGTGGGGGGAAGACGCATCCTGATGCAAGGAGGCGTTAATCCGGACCTGCCCTTGGAGTGGTACCTGGACCTCCTGCGCTACCTCAAGAACCGCTTCCCCGACCTGCGCATCGACGCCTTCAGCCCCGAGGAGATGCTGGGGCTGGAACGGCTTACCGGGCTTAAGGCTGGGGAGATCCTGGAAAAGCTGATGGAGGCTGGCCTGGACGGGATGCCGGGGGCCGGGGCGGAGATCCTGGTGGACGAGGTGCGGCACAAGGCCGCCCCTGCCCGCATCCAGACCGCCGACTGGTACCGCATCGTGGACGCCGCCCAGGCCCTGGGGCTTTACACCCTGGCCAGCATGGTGATCGGTTTCGGGGAAGGCCCAAGGGAGCGCACCCTTCACCTCTTAGGTATCCGCACCCAGCAAGACAAGGCCCTGAAGCAGTACCGGAACGGCTTTGCCGCCTTCGCCCTTTGGACCCTGCAGGTGGAGCACACCCGCCTGAAGGGCAAGGCTCCCGGGGCCACCGCTCACGAGTACCTGAAAACCCTGGCCATCGCCCGGCTCGCCCTGGACAACTTCGCCCACCTCCAGGCTTCCTGGCCCACCCTGGGGTTCAAGGTGGCCCAGACTGCCCTTTACTACGGAGCCGACGACTTCGGTAGCACCATGTTGGAGGAAAACGTGGTCTCGGCGGCAGGGGGGCACGGGCGTACCCACGCCACGGTGCGGGAGATCGTGCGCCACATCGTGGACGCGGGCTTCAAGCCCGCAGAGCGGGATCCCCTTTACCGCATCCTGCGGTATCCGGACCCCAAGGCCGTCCTGGGAGAGGAAGCCGAGCTTCCCCTGGCCTAAGCGGGCTCCTTTTGCATAAGCCCTTGACGGATCTCCTCGAGGAGAGGAGCCAGGGGCCGGCCCCCCTCGAGGGCCCGCACCAAGGCGCTTCCCACCACCACCCCGTCGGCCACCGCCGCCTGGGCCGCGGTTTCCCGCCCCGAAACCCCAAAGCCCACGGCCACGGGCAAGGAGGTTTTGGCCTTGATCCGCCGCACCAGGTCCCGCACCTCGTCGGGAAGGCGCTCCCGCTCCCCGGTGACCCCGGTGACGGAAACCGCATAGATGAACCCGGTGGCGTAGCCCACCACGGTTTCCACCCGCCTGTCCGTGGAGGTGGGGGCTAGGAGAAATACCGTTTCCAGGCCGATCTCCTGCGCCAGGCGCACCAGGGAAGGGTCCTCATCGGGAGGAAGGTCGGGCAGGATGAGGCCCGTGGCCCCCGCCTGCTTGAAAAGGCTGAAGAACCGCTCCGGCCCCCAGGCCAGCACGGGGTTCAGGTAGGTCATGAGGTAAAGGGGCTTTTCGGTGAGGGCCCGCACCTCCCGGAAGAGCTCCAAAACGCCCTGGACGCTCATCCCCTTCCTCAAGGCCTCCTCGCTGGCCCGCTGGATCACAGGGCCATCCCCCAGGGGATCGGAGTAGGGGAGGCCAATCTCCAAAAGATCGGCATAGGGCAGTACCTCCTTCACCGCCTGCAAGAACCCCTCCCGGCTAGGGAAGCCCGCGGTGAGGTAGGGGATTAATGCGGCCCGGCCCTCAGCCTTGGCCCGGGCGAAGGCTTCCAGCGTGGTCATAGCTCCCCTCCCAAAAGGCGCATCACCTCGGTCACGTCCTTATCCCCCCGGCCCGAGAGGTTGATGACCACGATCTGGTCCTTGTCCATCTCCGGGACCACCTTGGCGGCGTGGGCGATGGCATGGGCGGACTCCAAGGCGGGGATGATCCCCTCGAGGCGGGCAAGGAGCTTGAAGCCCTCGAGGGCCTCCTCATCCGTCACCCCAGCGTACTCGGCGATGCCCTGGTCGGCGTAGTAGCTGTGCTCCGGTCCCACCCCAGGGTAGTCCAGCCCGGCGGAAACCGAGTGGGCCGGGGTGATCTGGCCATCGTGGTCGTAGAGGAGGTACATGTAGCTTCCGTGAAGCACCCCCCGCTTTCCCGCCCCGATGCTGGCGGCGTGCCTGCCGGTGGAAAGCCCTTCCCCGGCGGCCTCCACCCCAATGAGCCGGGGGCGCTCCCTCTCGGGAAGGTAGGCAAAGGGAGCGAAGAGACCGATGGCGTTGGACCCTCCCCCCACGGCGGCGATGAGGGCGTCGGGGTAGCGGCCAAAAAGCTTGAGGCTTTGCTCCTTCACCTCCTCCCCGATCACGCTTTGGAACTCCCGCACCATCATGGGGTAGGGGTGGGGGCCCACCACCGAGCCCAGGATGTAGAAGGTGGTGCGCACATGGGTGAGCCAGTCCCGGATGGCCTCGTTGGTGGCGTCCTTAAGGGTACGGCTTCCCGCGGCCACGGGCCGCACCTCCGCCCCCAGAAGCTTCATGCGGAAGACATTCAGGGCCTGCCGCCTTACATCCTCCTCCCCCATGTAAACCACGCATTCCAGGCCAAAGAGAGCGGCCACCGTGGCCACGGAAACCCCGTGCTGCCCGGCGCCGGTTTCGGCGATGACCCGCTTCTTGCCCATGCGCCGGGCCAGGAGGGCCTGGCCCAGGGTGTTGTTGATCTTGTGGGCCCCGGTGTGCAAAAGGTCCTCCCGCTTCAGGTACACCTGGGCCCCGCCCCAGTACTCGGAAAGCCTCCTGGCGTGGTACAGGGGAGTGGGCCGACCGGCAAAGGTCTTGAGGTAGTACTCAAGTTCCGCCAAGAATGCCGGGTCCTTCTTGGCCTCCCTGTAGGCGGCCTCCACCTCCTCCAGGGCCGGGATCAAGGTTTCGGGAACGTACCTTCCTCCGTAAGGACCGAAGCGCCCTCGAGGGTCGGGCAGGGGAAAGTCTGGCAACCTCAACATACTCGCTCCGAAAATGGGCGCACAGGCGCCACAAAGCCTATCCATCCTACATGCCGCAAGCCCTTAGAGCCAAGGTCAAGAGGGCCTGTAGCGCCCGTGCCGCCACTTGTAGGCAAAGGGGGTGCGGACCCGCATGAGCTTAGGGTAGACCCCTTTGGCCCAAAGGGCAAGTAGACTCAAGGGCATGGAGATTGCGGTTTTGGACAAGGGGTTCGTGCGCCTGGTGGAGGTGATGGGAAGCGATGCCTCCATCGTCCAGGCAGCCAGGGTCTCCTACGGCTCCGGCACCAAGACGGTGCGGGAGGATGCCGCCCTTATCGACTACCTCATGCGCCACCGCCACACCAGCCCCTTTGAGATGGTGGAGTTCAAGTTCCACGTGAAGGCTCCCATCTTCGTGGTGCGCCAGTGGTTCCGCCACCGCACCGCCAGCGTGAACGAGATCTCCGGTCGCTACTCCGTCCTCAAGGAGGAGTTTTACGAGCCACAAGCGTGGCGGAAACAAGCCCGGCGGAACAAGCAGGGTTCCGAGGGGGAGCTTTCCGATGAGGAAGCCTCCCTTCTCCTCAAAGGGGTGGAGCGGGAAGCCTACCAGGCCTACCAAACCCTTCTGGAAAAGGGGATCGCCCGGGAGATGGCCCGCATGGTCCTGCCCCTAAACCTCTACACCGAGTTCTACTGGAAGCAAGACCTCCACAATCTTTTCCACTTCCTGGCCCTGCGCCTGGACCCCCATGCCCAGTGGGAAATAAGGCAGTACGCCAAGGCCATTGCTGAAATAGTGAAGGCCCATGTGCCCCTGGCCTGGCAGAGCTTTGAGGAGCACGTATTAATGGGAGCCCATCTCTCCCGTACGGAGCTTAAGGCCCTCCAGGGGCTTCTCACCCCGGAGCTTTACGAAAAGGCCCTCAAAGAGCTTGGTTTGTCCGGTTCCAGGCTCCAGGAGGCCCTGGAAAAGATCTTCCCACCCGGCCACCAGCTCTAGGAAGCTAAGGTTTCCAGATGCTTCCCGTGCGCTCCTCTATGAACCTGTAAAGTTCCTCCTCCGTCAGCGTGGGCACCCCCAGGGCCCGGGCCTTCTCCAGCTTGCTCCCCGGGGCCTCCCCCACCACCAGGTAGCTGGTCTTGCGGCTCACGGAATCCGTCACCTTGGCCCCCAGGCGCCTCAAGAGGGCCTTCACCTCCTCCCGCGGGCGGGAAAGCTCCCCGGTGATGACGAAGGTAAGGCCCTTTAAAGCCTCCTCCCCCCGTTCCTTGGCCTCCATCTCCACCCCAGCCTCCTTGAGGCGCCTCACCAGGTCCCGGAAGGCAGGGTCCTGCAGGGTTTCGTAAATCCCCCGGGCGGTGAGTTCCCCCACCTCCTCCACCTGGAGGAGTTCCTCCAGGGTGGCCTCGAGGAGGCGGTCCATGGTGCCGAAGTGGGCCGCCAGGTTGCGGGCCAGAACCTCCCCCACCCCCGGCAGTCCCAGGGCATAGAGGAGCCGCTCCAAGCCCTGGCTCCGGCTCTCCTCAATCTGGCGCAGGAGGTTTTGTGCGCTCTTCTTCCCCATGCGCTCGAGGCCCACCAGGTCCTCCTCCTTAAGCCGGTAAAGGTCGGCCACATCCTTCACCAAGCCCTTTTCCAGGAGCTTCTCAATGAGCTTCTCCCCGAGGCCCCCGATGTCCATGGCCTTGCGGGAGGCGTAGTGGCGGATGGCCTCAAAGCGCTTGGCCGGGCACAAGGGATTGGGGCAGCGGTGCACCTTGCCCTCCTTGACCAGGCGGTGGCCGCACTCGGGGCAGGTTTCCGGCCAGCGAATGGGCCTCTCCTCCCCGGTCCTCTTCTCATTCAGGACCCTGAGGACCTCGGGGATCACCCCCCCCGCCTTGTGCACCAGGACCCAATCCCCGATGCGCACGTCCAGCTCCTCGATGTAGCTTTCATTGTGCAGGGTAACCCGGCTGACCTCGCTTCCCTCAATGAAGACGGGTTCCAGAATACCCACCGGCGTCACCCTGCCCGTGCGCCCCACCTGGAAGACCACCTGAAGCAGGCGGGTTTCCTTCTCCTCCGCGGGGAACTTGTAGGCGATGGCAAAGCGCGGGGCCCGGGCGGTGTACCCCAGTTCCCGCCAGAGGGAAAGCTCATCCAGCTTCACCACCACCCCATCCGCCTCAAAGGGAAGGCTTCGCCGCTCCTTAAGCCAGTCCTGGTAGATCCTTTCCACCCCCTCTGCCCCTTCTGCCCGGGCGAAGCCGTGCTCCACAGGAAACCCCTTCTCCCTAAGCCAGTGAAGGAGGTCCAGCTGGGTCTTGAGCCCGCTTTCCTCCAGGCCGAGGCCCAGGGCGTAGAAGGTGGCCCTGAGGCCCCTCCTTGCGGTAATCCGGGGGTCCTTCTGCCTGAGGGAGCCGGCGGCGGCGTTTCTGGGGTTTTTGAAGATCTTCTCTCCCTTTTCCTCCAGCTCCTCGTTGAGGCGGAGGAAGGCCTCTATGGGCATGTACACCTCGCCCCGGACCTCGAGGCGCTCCGGTACCCCTTTAAGCCTTCGGGGAATGGTGGGGATGGTGAGGAGGTTCTGGGTGACCTCCTCCCCTGTTTCTCCGTCCCCCCGGGTGGCCCCCCATACCAGAATCCCTTCCTCGTAGTAGAGGTTCACGGAAAGGCCATCCACCTTGTGCTCCACCGTGTACACGAAGGGCCCCTTCCTCCCCAAGGCCCGCTCGATTCGCTCCTCAAAGGCCCTGACCTCCTCCAGGGTGAAGGCGTTATCCAAGGAGTACATGCGCGTGGGATGGCGGATGGGGCGGAAGGTGGCCTCGAGGGGCTTAGCCCCCACCTGCTCCGTGGGGGAATCCGGGCTTTTAAGCTCGGGAAAGCGTTCCTCCAGCTCCTTAAGCTCCCTCAAAAGCCGGTCGTATTCGGCATCGGAGATCTCCGGGGCATCCAGGACGTAGTAACGGTAGTTGTGGTAGCGGATGAGGTCCCGGAGCTCGTTGATCCGTTTGCGAGCCTCCTCCAGGGTCATGCCTTGAGTTTACCGAACCGGGTATAATGCCCTACGGCGAAATGCCATAGGAGGTGGCAGATGAAACGTATTGTGGCCCTTTTGGCGGTATTGGCCCTAGGTTTGAGCCTGGCCCAGGTGCGCGTGGGGATCGCCTTTGATGCGGGTGGCAAGTTTGACCGCTCCTTCAACCAGTCCGCTTGGGAAGGAGCCCAGAAGGCGGCCAAGGACTTCGGGGTTAAGCTCTTCGACTTCGAGCCCGCCGACCCCTCCCAGGTGGGCCAAGGCATCCGCACCTTCGCCGAGGAGGGCTTTGACCTGGTGATCGGGGTGGGCTTCGCCAACGAACCCGCCATCACCGCCACCGCCAAGGAGTTCCCCAAGGTGAACTTTGCGGTGATCGACGCCGTCCCTGGGGAAGGCAAGCTTCCCAACGCCGTGGGCCTGGTCTTCCGGGAGCACGAGGGAAGCTTCCTGGTGGGCTACATCGCTGGCAAGATGAGCCGCACTGGGGTGGTGGGTTTCATCGGCGGCATGGACATCCCCCTCATCCACAAGTTTGAGGCGGGCTTCCGGGCCGGGGCGGAGTACGCCTTCAAGGAGGACAAGATCCAGGGCAAGGTCCTGGTGGGGTACGTGGGCAACACCCCCGCCGCCTGGAACGACCCCGCCAAGGCCAAGGAGATCGCCGCCAGCCAGGTGCGCCAGGGAGCCGACATCATCTACGCCGCCGCCGGTGGTTCGGGCCTGGGACTCATCGACTACGTGAAGCAGGCCAAGTGCCTGAAGGAAGGCGGGGCCATCCGCTTCGTGCGGAAGGCGGACCCCTATGCCAAGGTGCCCAAGTACGCCGACTACACCAAGACCTGCGGCACCGACGGCACCAAGGCCACGCCCCTCTTCTTCATCGGGGTGGACGCCAACCAGAACTACCTGGGGGACACCGACAACAACCCCAACACCCTGAACCACGGCCTCACCTCCATGATGAAGCGGGTGGACGTGGCCACCTACGAGGTCATCAAGAGCGTGGTGCAGAAGGCCTTCAAGGGTGGGGTGCGGGAGTTCGGCCTGGTCAACAACGGGGTGGGCTACGCCCTGGACGAGTACAACAAGGCCCTGATCCCCGCTGCGGTGGTGAGCAAGCTGGAGGTTTTGAAGCAACAGATCATCAAGGGCCAACTCAAGGTGCCTGAAAAGCGCTAAAGGAAGGGCTCCGTAGGCCGGGGGTTCCCCCGGCCTTTTTGTATACTCCGGGCGTGGAGGCTAGCGGAACCATCGCAAAGGCCCTGGTGCTCAAGGACATCACCAAGCGCTTCCCCCTGGTCCTGGCCAACGACCACATCAGCCTGGACCTGAACTGGGGCGAGGTTTTGGCCCTGGTGGGGGAAAACGGGGCGGGGAAGTCCACCCTGATGAAGATCGTCTACGGCCTGCAGCCGCCGGACAAAGGGGAGATGTGGGTGGACGGCAAGCCCTATCGGCCCAAGAGCCCCCTGGACGCCATCGCCCACGGCATCGGCATGGTCCACCAGCACTTCATGCTGGTGGAGCCCTTCACCGTGCTGGAGAACCTGGTCCTGGGCCTCGAGCCGGGAAGCCCTCTATACCTCAATCTGGACGAGGCCAGGAAGCGGGCCACCGCCCTCATGGAGGAGCTGGGCTTCCAGGTACCCCTGGACGAGCGCATCGAGAACCTCCCCGTGGGCTTGCAGCAGCGGGTGGAGATCCTCAAAGCCCTCTACCGCCAGGCCAAAATCCTCATCCTGGACGAACCCACCGCCGTCCTAACCCCCCAGGAGGCGGAGGAGCTTTTCCGCTTCCTCAGGGCCTATGTGGCCAAGGGAAACGCCGCCATCTTCATCAGCCACAAGCTGAAGGAGGTGCTTGCCGTGTCCGACCGGGTCACGGTGATCCGGGACGGAAGGGTGGTGGGCACGGTGAAGACCCCGGAAACCTCCTTGGAGGAGCTGGCCCGGATGATGGTGGGAAGGGAGGTGGTCCTGAGGGTGGAAAAGGGCCCCGCCAAGCCGGGCGAGGTGGTGCTGGAGGTGGAGGGCCTCGAGGCGCCCCCCAGGCTAAGGGGGGTGAGCTTCTTCGTGCGGGCTGGGGAGATCGTGGGCATCGCCGGGGTGGAAGGGAACGGCCAGACCGAGCTGGTGGAGGCCCTGGCGGGCCTGCGCAAGTACCGGGGAACGGTGCGCTACCTGGGCCACCCTCTTCCCCACCTGGCCCTCAAGGTACGGGAGGCGGGCGTGAGCCACATCCCCGAGGACCGTCTTGCCCGGGGGCTGGTCCTGGACTTCTCCGTGCGGGAAAACGCCATCCTGGGGGACCAGCACCGCCCCCCCTTCCGCGGCTTCCTGGGCTTTCTGGACGGGAAGGCCATGGAGCAGCACGCCCGGACCCTGGTGGAAACCTTTGACGTCCGCCCTCGCTCCACGGACCTCTCCGCCCGGCGCTTCTCCGGGGGGAACCAGCAGAAGATCGTGGTGGGCAGGGAGCTTTTGCGGGGGCCCCGCCTCCTCATCGCCGCCCAGCCCACCCGGGGCGTGGACGTGGGAGCCATAGAGTTTATCCACCAACGCCTGGTGGAGGCCCGCGACCAGGGCCTGGCGGTGCTTCTGGTTTCCGCCGACCTTTCCGAGGTGATCAGCCTCTCGGACCGCATCCTGGTCATGTACGAGGGGCGCATCGTGGGGGAACTCACCCCGGAAGAAGCCAAGGAAGAGCGCCTGGGCCTTCTGATGGCGGGCGTGCCCGCCTAGTCGCCGCGGAACTCCCCGGCCACCCCACCCAGGACCACCACTTCCCCGCTCTTTAGGGCGTAGCGCACCCGCTCCCCCCGCACCACACCCCTTTCGTCCCGGCTTTCCACCTTCCCATACAGGAAGGCGTACCCTTCCTTTTCCCGGAGAAGCGCCCGCTCAGCCTTGGTGGTGCGCCCGCCCTGGGTAAGCTCCACCCCTCCGAGAAGCCAAAGCCGGTCCTCGTCCAGAAGGTAGCGCAAGGAGCCCGCCTTGCCCGAAAGGGGTTTTTCCCCCTCGCGGCGCACTTCCAGAGGACCTTCCAATAGGGCCTCCCCGGTGTCGTTTTGGTAGCGGAGCCTCTGCCCCTCCACCCGCACCTGCCCCTGGGCCACCGCCACCTTTCCGGGAGCCGGCCTTAGCTCCAGCCGGCCTTCCTCCTCCAGGTACCGGGCCTCTCCTCCGGAGAGGAAGAGCTCCTCCACCCCACCCCGCTCCACCACCGCCAGGGGCCCCCTGGCCTCCACCTCCCCCCCCAGGCGCACCTCCACCCCCTTGGGGTCAAAGAGGACGAGGCGGAGGTAGCGCTCCCCCTTCCCTTCGCCGGCCCTTCGCAAACGCATCAGGTAGGGAAGCCCCTCCTGTACCCAATCGGGGTTATAGGCCACCTCCACCCTTTCCCCCACCTTCAGCCCCTCCTCCACCGCGCTTCCCGCATCCCGGAAGAAGGCTCGGTTCTCCACCTGGACCCTCTCGGGGGAAAGGGCTTGAAGCTCCCCTACCAGGAGGTCCCCGTAGTCCGCGTAGAAGAGGCTTCCCTCCTCCCCGCTCACCCAGGCCACCACCCTCTTCTCCTTCCGGGTGAGCTCCACCTGGGGGTGGAAGACCTCCTGGGCCAGGGCGAGGAGGCAAAGGGCGGCCACCCCAAGGAGGAACCTTGGGGCATGGCGGCAAGGGTGGGAGCGGATCACCTCGAGCCCCGCTTACTTCTCCCCAAGCTTCCTAAACTCCCCCACGGGCAGGCGGAACTCCTTGCCGTAAACCCGCACTTGGTGGCGGTTCACATTGTGCTGGAGCGTGTTCCCCGAAAGCCTGAACCCTTCCTTCTTGTTCTCGCTCACCGCCGGTCTGCCCAAAACGATGGCCTCCCCGGTGGTATCGTCGTAGTAGAGGCTCTCCCCCGTGGTGACCAGATCCCCGTCCTGGAGCCGCACCCCCCCGGTGGCGATGAGCTTTTTGGGTCCGGTGAGGCTTCGCACCTCCTTGGCCCGGATCACCAGGTCCCCGTCCTTGCGCTTACGGGTGAGGACCACTTCCTTGGAATCGGTGAACACCGCCAGGCCCTTCTCCTCCTCGTAGTAGACAAAGGCGGCCCGCCCCTCCTGGTCCCCGGTCTTAAGGAGGGCATTTTCGCTGCTGGAGGTGTCCGTGTCCACCTGGAAGGTCATGCGGCTGGCCTCCACCTCCACCGGGTCCTCCCCCGGCTTGGGCTCCTGGCGCATGCGGGCCGGGCCCAGAAGCTCTCCCTCCCCGGTCTTCTCCCGGTAGACCAGAACCGGCCCCCTGGCCTCCACCCGGCCCCGGCGCACCACCACCCCGCCCTCAAAGCGGGCCTCCCGCTCCCCTTCCGCCTCCTGCATGGTCTTGCCCTTGGGAGCGGTGAGGGTGGCCTTGGGGGAGCGGATCTCCAGGTCCTTCACCCGGCCCCTCACCTCCCCCTCAAAGGTCCAGGGGCCGTAGCGCAGGTCCCCCGAAAGCCGACCCCCTTCCACCTGAATAACCCGGACGCCGGAAGCGGCCAAGGCCAAACCCAAAAGGGACAACCAGACCCACCTTCTCATGAGCTACCTCCTTCCACGGTACAAGGACCAAAGGTGCCACCCGCGGGAAACTCAAACCGCGGGCTTTCCGCTTCTATGCGCTCCATGCCGAAATCCGAGCGAAAGCCCTGGGCCTCTCCCCTCAGATTAGGGGCCTCGATCCGTACCCAGGGGGCGAAAAACCCCTCCTTCTGACGGATGAGGACCTCCCCCTTGCCCGGGGCAGAAAGCTGGAGGCGGAAGCATCCCTTCAGGATCTCCACCCGGGCGAAAGGAGCCCGCAGGTTATCCCCTGGCTCCACCGCCACCTCGGGGGCGAAAAGGCGCAGGTCCAGCCGGTCCTCCACATAGCGTTCCCCCTTAAGCCCCCCCTGGATGCGGAAAACCCCTCCCTCCTCCACCATCTCCTGGGCGGTGAACCACCACTCCACCGCCTCCTCCTCGGGGAAAAGGTAGAACTCCACCCCCTTAAGGCGCACGCCTTCCGTGGGCAAGGGCCTTGGCGGGGGCCGGAGGAACCAAAAAACCATACCGAAGACGACAACAAGAAGAAGGAGGAGCCGCACCACCTTCCCACCTTACCCAAGGCCCCTTGAGAAAGATGACAAGACCCGCAAGCCCTTTCAGCCCAGGACATCCCGCGGGTTCCCCCGCACCCGCAGGTTCACCCAGGTCTTGCGCAAGCGCAGGAGGAGCTTCAAGGGACAGTAGAGGGGGGAAAGGGGCAGGGTGTAGGCGGGAAAGTGGACGCGCCTACCCCCAAACCCCTCCTTGAAGCGCCATATCCCCTCTGCATGGCTGCCCTCCGGGGTCCTGGGCACGCCCCAGAGGTCGTAGATGCGGTAGCCGCGTCCGATCCCATGGCGGATGGCCGCCAGGTGCATGCCCATGGGAGCCTTGGCCTCGGGGTGGGCGCGGCTGCTCCCCCCATAAAGGTAGTCCACCTTACCAGCGAAGGCCACAAAAAGCCCCGCCGCCAAGGCCTCCCCATCCTTACGGGCCACGGCCAAGAAGGCCTCCCCATAGGGCTGGTTCATCTCCCTGAGCACCGCCTGGTAGTACTCCTTGGCGTGCTGCAGGAGCTTGGCCCGGCGGTTGGTCTCCTCGAAGAGGCGGAAGAACTCGGGAAAGGCCTCCTCCCCCTCCACGCCAAGCTCCGTGCGCTTGAGGGCCAGGCGGGCATTGCGGCGGTGCATCTCCTTCATCCCCTTAAGGAGGGCTTCTTCCCCTTGGGTGAGGTCCAGCCATAGGGAATAGGCGGGCTGGATGGATTCCTCGAGGAGGAGGCCAGGAAAGGTGGGGGGAGGTTCCTCCGCCGGCCATCCCGCCTCGGGCTCGAGGACCAGGTGGGTACCCCGCACTCCCTGGGCCAGGGCCTTGGCCACCAGGGGCAGGTCCTCGAGGCGGGAAAGGGCAGGTCCCCTAGGAGCGTAGGCCAGGCGGAGACCCCCAGGCAGGGGGCGCAGCAGCACCTGGGCCGCCCCCAGAAGCCCCTCCTTTCCGTAGACCGCAAGCCGCCTGGGCACCCAGCCGGAAAGCCGCTTCACCTCCCCCCAGCCCCAGGACTGCAGGGCGCTGGTGATGGGGAGGCTGGAAACCAGGCGGTTCCAGGCCTCAGGATCGGTGATCTCTAAAAGCTCGGCCACCCCCTAAGCGTACAGGGCCTGGGCCAGCTCTTCCAGAAGGCCATTCCCCTCCAGGGGTAGCCGCTTCTCCTCCAGATAGGCCTCCAGGTGGGAAGCCAGGCGGGGGTCCTGCACCCGGGCTGCCCGCTCCCTCAAGGGCACCAAAGGCCAGCCAAAGGCCAGGTGGCCAAGAAGGTCATAGAGGTCGTATTCACCGGGAAGAATGCGCCGCAAAAGGGCCTCGGTCCAGCCCTTGGCCAAAAGGTTTTGCAGAAGGGCACGGCGGCTTGCCGTCTTTCGCCAAAGGAGCTTGAAGCGGGCCTCCTCGGGCAAGGCGTGCCGCAAGCGGCTACCCACCTCCTCGAGGCTATTTACCCGCTCCCCGCCGGGCAGCACATACCCTTCCCGAGCAAGAAGGTTTTCCACCACCTCCTTGAGCCGGCGGCCGGAAACGGGCTTCTCCAGGAAGAGATCCGCCCCCAAAGCCCGGCTGGGTCCCTCCAGCTCCTTGCCACCCCCGGTGAACATGATCACCGGCACCTTGGCCAGGCGGCGCACCGCCCGGATGCGCCCCAGGAGGGTGAGGCCATCCATATCCGGCATCATGATGTCCAGGAGGATCAGATCCGGGGTTTCCCTGCGCAGATGCTCCAGGGCGGCTTTCGCCGAATCCGCCAGCACCACCTGGTGGCCGACCCCGGAAAGGAGGAGCTCCAACAGGTGCCGGATGCGGGGGTCATCGTCCACCACAAGCAGCCGCGCCACAAGGGCCATGCTAAGGGAGGCGCCTTTCCCCTGTCTACGGGAAGCGGTAGGATGAAGGGCATGAGGATCGCCTTCCAGGGAACGGAAGGAGCCTATAGCGAGGAGGCCCTGCTCAGGAACTTTCCCGGCTCCACCCCCATAGGCTTTCCCACCTTCCACCAGGTCTTCGAGGCGGTGGAAGCAGGGGAAGCGCAACTCGGGGTGGTGCCCGTGGAGAACACCACCGCAGGCAGCATCAACCAGACCTACGACCTGCTTCTGGAAAGCGACCTCCACGTGGTGGGAGAGATCATCCACCGGGTGGAGCACTGCCTCCTCGCTCCCGAGGGCACCGAGCTCAAAGACCTCAAGGCGGTCAAAAGCCACCCCCAGGCCCTGGCCCAGTGCGACGGCTTCCTGGCCCGCATGCGCCTTACGCCCATCCCGGTTTTTGACACGGCAGGGGCAGCCCGGTCCCTGTCGGAGGACCCCGAGCCCGGGGTGGGGGCCATCGCCAGCCGGCGGGCCGCGGAGCTTTACGGCCTAAAGGTGCTGGCGGAAAACATCGAGGATTACCCCCACAACTACACCCGGTTCTTCGTCATCGGGCAGGAGGAAGCCCCTAAGGGGGAAGGTCCCCACAAGACCAGCATCGTCTTCGCCGTGCGCCACCGGCCCGGAGGGCTTCTGGAGGCTCTTTCCGTGTTCGCCGAGGCCGGGGTGAACCTCACCAAGCTGGAGTCCCGGCCCAGGCGCGATAAGCCCTTCAGCTACCTCTTTTACCTGGACCTCGAGGGCCACCTGGAAGACCCCGGTCCCGCCCAAGCCCTTCTGGGCCTTCTCAGGCGGGCCGCCTTCCTCAAGGTCCTGGGCTCCTATCCCGCCTACCGCAACGGCGCCTAACCGGGGCGTACGTCCACCACCCGCTCCCCGGCGGCCCGAAGCCGGTCAGGGACACCCTCCACATCCTCCCCCACCACCCTCAGGACCAGGCGCTGGTACCCGTTCAAATGGGCAGCGGTGGCGATGGAAACGATGTTGGCCGGGGGAACCGCCCGGGCCATCTGGGCCAGGGCCCCGGGTACATCGGGGATGTCCACGGTGATGCGCAAGCCCCCCATTTTAAGCCCCAATACCTCAATAAAGGCCCTCAGGACATCGGTCACGGTGATGATACCCACCAGTTTCTCCCCGTCCATCACCGGAAGGCCGCCGATCTTCTTCTCCTCCATCAAAAGGGCTGCCTTCTCCAGGGGTGCGTCGGCCTCCACGGTGATCACCGGCTTGGCCATGACCTCCTGCACCGTGAGCTTGGAGAGGAGGTAGTTCATCTCCCACACGGAGAGGGTGGTGGCCTTGGAGGGCATGGCGTCCTTGAGGTCCTTGTCGGTGACCAGCCCAACGAGCTTCCCGTCCTTCACCACCGGTAAGCGCCGGAAACCCTTGTTCTTCAAAAGGTTGATGGCCTCCAGCACCGGGGTATCCGGGGCCACGGTGAGGGGGTCCTTGGTCATCCAGTCCCTGACCAGCATGGCTTCACCTCCGGTTCTCAGTCTACCCAGGGTTGGTAGGAAAAATGTCCCCCGTCCAGGAAGCCTGGACGGGGAAGCCGGGTCCTCACCTAGCGCAGATTGGCCCCGAGCACCGTCCGCGGGAAGCGCCCTCCTCCAAAGGCGTAGAAATACTCCCCATCGAGGAAGATCCCTGTGCGGGCGTCCAGGAGGAACTCTACCCCCAGGGAGAGATGAATCCCCACCTCACCCGGGCCAGCAAAGTAGCCGGCGAGCCCCCCGCCAAAATAGGGACGTATCCCCCTGAGGTCCCTATCCCACTGGCCCAGGTCAGGCTTAAACAGCACCTCGCCCGCCGCCAGGAAACTGGGTCCGCCGGGAAAGAGGTCCACAAATCCCCGGAAGGCCAAGTTGCGCTCCAAGGGCGCCTCGAGGCCCAGTCCCAGCCCCGCCGGGGGCAGGGATAGGCGGAAGGACACCGCCCGCTGGGCAAGAGCTCCCGTGCCCAAGGCCAACAACGCCAACATCCAGAGCACCTTGCGCATAATCCACCTCCTCCATGCATGGTACCCCCACCTGGGGCAAAGCGATAGAGAGGCTTCTCTCACGCACCCTTCACCCTAGGGCCTTAGGCTTTCTCCTATGAAGCGCTTTCCCCTAGCAGCCCTCCTCTTGGCCCTTGGCGCCCTCCTCACCCCCATGCTGGCCCAGAACAAGAACGTGGCCACCCGGCTGGGGTTCGTGGATGCGGATGCCCTGGTGCAGGCCCACCCCGACTACAAGAAGGTGCAGGACCTCCAGGCCCAGGCCCGCAAGGAGCTGGCTCCCCTGGAGGAGAAACTCAAGCCCCTGGACCAAAAGATCCGTTCGGGCCAGGCCACGGCCAAGGAGCGTCAGGACTACGAGGCCCTCCTCAAGACCTACCAGGACACCCTGAAGAAATGGCAGGACCGGCAGAATCCGGTGCTCAAGCCCATCCTGGAGGAGGTGGACCAAGCCATCGCCAAGGTGGCCAAGGCCCAGGGCTTCGCCGTGGTTATGAGCCGCCAGGTGGCGGCCCAGTCGGGGCTGGTGGTCTACGCCGACGAGGACACCGACCTCACCCAGGCGGTGATTAAGGAGCTGAAGAAGTAGCCCCCTAACCTCGGGCCCGGGGAAGTCTGCCCCGGGCTTCCCTTTTCCCTTCCATGCCGCCAGGTTATAATCCTTCCGATGGCGAAGCGGAAACCGGCTAGGCCCAGCCGAAACCGCGACCTCGAGGCCCTGGGTACCGTGGCCTTGGGGGCGGGGGTCTTCTTTGCCGCTCCCCTTCTACCCTTGCCCACAGGGGCCTTCGGGTCCTTCCTCCGGGAAACCTTCTACCAGGCGCTGGGTCTACCCGCCTACCTCCTTCCGCCAAGCCTTTTCCTCCTGGGGGCCTTCCTCTTCCGGAACAAACCCCTAAAGCCTCTTCTTCGCCACCTTCTTTTCCTTTACCTCCTGGCCTTCGTCCTCCTTCCCCTCCTGGGACCCCTTTCGGGCCGGATGGGCGAGGAAGTGCGCTCCTTCCTGGAAGCCAAGGCAGGGGCCTTGGGCTTCCTCCTTCCCCCCATCCTGGCCTCCTTGGTCCTGGACCTCTGGCGGCGAAAACCCCCTTTTCACCTCCTTCTCACCGGCCTGCACCTGGGGGTGGAGGGCGTGCGCCGGATCCGCCACCGCCTGAAAGCCCTTCTTCTCAGGCAAAGGATCGGTTTCCTCGCCCGCCTTTACCCTGAACACACCGCCCTAAAGGCCCTGGCGCAGAACCTCTCCCCTGCGGAACTCCCGGGGGTGGAAAAGGCTTTAAGGGAGTTCCTGAAGGAACGGGCCGCCGAGCTGAAGCGGCAGATGGAAGAGGACCAAAGGCCCCTGGAACCCCGGCTCCAAGCCCTTCTCCAAGGCTTGAAAACCCCTGTGCCGGGGGAAGGTCCCTTGCGGGATGCCCTGGAGGAACGGCGGGCAGCCCTTCACCTCGAGGCCCAGGCCCTTTTATCCCGCTTGAAAGCCCTTCTCACCTTTCCCGCACTCAAGCCCAGCGTGGGAGGCCTGGTCCAGGGCCTAAGGCTTCGGGAAGAGCGCAGGGCCCGTTGGGAGGAGCTTTCCGGTCTGGTCCAGGACCTCGAGGGGCGCTACGAGGAGCTTTCCTCTTGGCTATCCTTCCTCTCCCGTCATCCCGAGGCCCAGGCCGAGGGGCTTAGGGCCCTGCTCACGGGGAATCCCCCGCCCGCTGTTTCTTCCCCACCCTCTGCCCCTGAACCGGAACCCTTCGACCTAGACCTGGTCTTCCCCGAACCTTCCCCAGCCCAGGTCCAGCCGGACCTCCCTTCACCGCTCCGCTCCCGTCCCCAGAGCACGGCCCTGGCCCTCCCCACCCCGGACCTCCTGGACCCCCCGGAGCCCAAGGGAACCGCCCGGGGCCTGGAGGAGGAGGTGGAAAGGCTGAAGCGCACCATCGCCGACACCCTCAAGCACTTCGGGGTGCAGGCGGAGGTGGTGGGCCATGCCCGCGGCCCCTCCGTGATCCGCTACGAGCTTCTGCCCGCCCCCGGGGAGAAGATCAGCCGCATCCAGAGCCTGCAAAACGACCTGGCCCGGGCCCTGGCGGTGGGGGCGGTGCGCATCGAAGCCCCTATTCCCGGGAAGAACACCGTGGGCCTCGAGGTGCCAAACCCCAAAAGGGAGCTGGTGCGCTTTTCCGAGGCGGTCCTCTCCCCTGCCTTCCAAAACGCCAAGGCCCTTCTGCCCCTGGTCCTCGGCAAGAGCATCGAGGGGGAGATCTGGGTAAGGGACCTCGCCAAAATGCCCCACCTCCTCATCGCCGGCTCCACGGGAAGCGGCAAGAGCGTGGCCATCAACGTCCTTATCGCAAGCCTCCTCTTTAAACACCTCCCCACCTCCTTGCGCTTCCTCCTCATGGATCCCAAGATGGTGGAGCTCACCCCCTACGAGGGCATCCCCCACCTGGTGCGCCCCGTGGTCACCAGCCCCGAGGAAGCCGCCGGGGTCCTGCAAGGAGCGGTGGCCCACATGGAACGGCGCTACCGGCTCCTAAGCGGGGTGGGGGCCAGGAACCTGGAACAGTACAACGCCAAGATGGAAAAGGAGGGCGGGGAAACCCTTCCCTACCTGATCATCGTGGTGGACGAGCTGGCCGACCTGATGATGACCGCCCCCAAGGAGGTGGAATCCGCCATTCTGCGCCTGGCCCAGATGGCCCGGGCCACGGGCATGCACCTCATCCTGGCCACCCAGCGGCCCAGCGTGGACATCCTCACCTCCCTCATCAAGGTGAACATCCCCGCCCGCCTGGCCTTTGCCGTGTCCAGCGGCTTCGACTCCCGCACCATCCTGGACACCCAAGGGGCGGAAAAGCTCATCGGCCAGGGGGATGCCCTCTTCTACCAGCCCGGGCTCACCAAGCCCGTGCGCCTGCAGGTACCCTACCTCTCCGAGGAGGAGGTAGGGCGCCTGGCCAGCTTCCTCAGGGGCCAGAGTTACGAGGACCGCTTCGCCGAGGCCTACGGCCAGGACTTTGAGCCCCCCAAGGGGCCGGAGGGCGCGGGCCCCGGCGAGGTGGACTTCTCGGATCCCCTTCTCAAGAAGGCAGCGGAGATCGTGGTGGAGGAGGGCTACGGCTCCGTAAGCCGCCTGCAACGCCGCCTTTCCATCGGCCACGCCCGGGCCGGGAAGCTGATGGATGCCCTCGAGGCCATGGGGATCGTGGGCCCCTCCAAGGGTTCCAAGCCCCGGGAGGTCCTCGTCAGCAAAGACCAGCTCAAGGACTTCTTCGGGTGAAGGTGTGCTATCATGGCCCTTTGTGGAAACGGTGCCGGGCGGGCGCTGGGTGGCGGAAATCTACGGTTGCGACCTGGATGTCTTGGAAAACCCCAAGATGGTGGAGGCAGCCCTCCTGGATGCGGTGATGCGCCTGGGGGCACCCAGGGGCTCGGCCCAGTCGGTGGTGTACAAGTTCCATCCCCAGGGGCTCTCGGCGGCGGTGGTGAGCCCGGTGGCGGCGGTGATGATCCACACCTGGCCCGAGGACAACGCCTCCGCCACCCTGGACCTCTACTTCTACCGGGATGGAGTGGACCCCGAGGAGGTCCTGAAGGGGCTCTCCCGGGCCTTCGGAGCCAAGGAGGAATCGGCCTTCCGCTACTGGCGGGGAACGGAACACGCCATCAAGCGCCGGGCCTTTGGCGGCCAGCAAGGAGGTTGAAGCTATGGACTACGGCATGTACTTTTTTGAGCACATCACCCCTTACGAAACCATGGTGCGGCGCATGGAAAGGGTGATCGCCTCCGGCCGCACCAAGTACCAGGACTACTTTCTCTTTGAAACCAAGGGCTTCGGCAAGGTGCTGGTCCTAGACAAGGACGTGCAGAGCACGGAAAGGGACGAGTACGTCTACCACGAAACCCTGGTCCACCCGGCCATGCTCTCCCATCCCGAGCCCAGGACCGTGCTCATCGTGGGAGGCGGGGAAGGGGCCACCCTGAGGGAGGTGCTCAAGCACCCCACCGTGGAACGGGCGGTGATGGTGGACATCGACGGGGAGCTGGTGGAGGTGGCCAAGCGCCACATGCCCGAATGGCATCAGGGAGCCTTCGAGGACTCCCGGACGGTCCTGATCATCGACGACGCCCGGGCTTACCTGGAGCGCACCCAGGACACGTACGATGTCATCATCATCGACCTCACGGACCCCGTGGGGGAGGACAACCCCGCAAGGCTTCTCTACACGGTGGAGTTTTACCGCCTGGTGAAGGCCCACCTGAACCCGGGCGGGATCATGGGCATGCAGGCGGGGATGATCATGCTCACCCACCACCGCGTGCATCCCGTGGTGCACCGCACGGTGCGGGAGGCTTTCCGCTACGTGCGGAGCTACAAGAACCACATCCCCGGCTTCTTCCTGAACTTTGGCTTCCTCCTGGCCTCGGATGCCTTTGACCCCGCGGCCTTCTCCGAAGGGGTCATCGAGGCCCGCATCCGGGAGCGGCAGCTGGCTTTAAGGCACCTTTCCGCCCCCTACCTCGAGGCCATGTTCGTCCTGCCCAAGGACATCCAGGAGGCGGTGGAAACGGAAACCATGGTATCCACCGATGCGAACCCCTTCTACCTCACCCCGGAGGGCGAGGCCCGCCAGTCCCCCTACCGGGGCTAAGGGGGCCTCTCTCAGGGTTTCTCACCGGGAGCGTGGTAGAGTAAACCCATGCAGCGCGCTATAGTTCTCGTAGTGGTGGCCCTGGCCCTTCTCGGCTTGGGCTGGATCCTTTGGGGTCCCAAGGGGAAAGCCGGGCTGGACCCCGCCCAAGGTGCCCGCTTTGCCCTGGGCGACCCCAACGCCCCCGTGGTGGTGGTGGACTTTTCCAACTACCTCTGCCCCCACTGCCAGAACCACGCTTTAAACGTCCTTCCCCGACTTAAAGCCGAGTACATCGACACCGGTAAGGTGCGCTACCTCTTCCGCGACTTCCCCTTCCCCGGCCAGGCCAACGTGATCCGGGCCAGCGAGGCCGCCGCCTGCGCCGCCGACCAAGGGCGCTACTACGAGTACCACGAGGTCCTCTTCCGGGCTAGCTCCAGCTGGGCAAACCTCCAGGGGAGCGTGCTGGACCGCTACTTGGTGGACCTGGCAGGGCAGATGGGGCTGGACGAGAACACCTTTAGCCAGTGCCTTTCCTCCAATAAGCACCGCGAGGGGGTCCTGGCCGACCAGAAGCTGGCCTCGGACCTGGGCCTCACCGGTACCCCCACCTTCTTCATCGCAGGGGAAAAGCGCACGGGCTTCCTACCCTACGAGGAGTGGAAGACCCTCTTGGACAAGGCCCTGGCAGAAAAGAAGTAATCCTTTCGGTGTAGGGACAAGGGGGGGTACACCCCCCTTGTCCCATGCTGGTCTGCTACCCTGGAAGCCATGGAAGCCCTCTGGGTGGCTGCTGCCTTTACCCTGGGCCTCTTGGCCAGCCGCCTGGGGCTTCCTCCCCTGGTGGGCTATCTGGGGGCGGGCTTCGCCCTGCACGGCTTGGGCCTAAGGGAGACGGAATTCCTGCACCGCGCGGCGGAGATCGGGGTGCTCCTTCTCCTTTTCACCGTGGGGTTAAAGCTCCGCTTTCAAGACCTCCTCGAGCCCCGCATCCTGGGAGTGGGCGGCCTCCACCTCCTGCTTTTCGCCCTGCTCGCCTTCCTCCTCGTGGGAAACCTTCCCCTGGCCATCGCCCTGGCCTTTTCCAGCACCGTCCTTGTGGTGAAGGTCCTCGAAGACAAGAAGGAACTCACCACGTACCATGGCCGCCTCAGCGTGGGCATCCTGGTCCTGCAGGACCTGGTGGCGGTGGGCCTTATCACCCTGTATGGCGAGAATCAAATAAGCCCCTGGGTAGGGCTGGTTCTCCTCCTGCCCCTTCTCAGGTTTGCCGTGGCCTGGCTTCTGGAAAAAAGCGGCCACGACGAGCTACTCGTGCTCTTCGGCCTGGGCCTTGCCCTACTGGGAGGCGAGGGCTTCCGCCAGATGGGGCTATCCCCGGAACTGGGAGCCTTAATCATGGGCATCCTCCTCTCGGGCCACGAAAAGGGAGGGGAGATGGCCAAGGGGCTTTGGAGCCTCAAGGAAGCCTTTCTGGTGGCCTTTTTCCTGGATATCGGCCTCAGGGAAGGGCTACAGGGCGTGGAACTCGGGGTGGTCCTGTCCCTTCTCCTCCTGGCCTTGGTCAAGACCCCTCTCTTCTTCGCCCTGTTTCTCCTCTTCGGGCTTCGGGCCCGCACCGCCTTCGTGAGCGGCATGTACCTGGGCAACTACTCGGAGTTTGCCCTCATCGTGGGGGTCGTGCTGGAACGGGCGGGGCTTCTCCCCCATAGCCTTTCCACCCTGGCCCTCCTGGTGGCCCTTTCCATGGCGATTTCCGCACCCCTAGCCCGGTACAGCCATAGCCTTTACAAACGCCTCGAGGCCCGCCTCCTTCCCCTGGAGCGCCAGGGGCGCCACCCCGACCAGGAGCCCGAGCGCCTGGATGGGGCCACGGTGCTCATCGTGGGCATGGGGCGCACCGGAGGAGCCGTCTACCGCATCCTGGAGGCCAAGGGGGAGCGCCCGGTGGGCCTGGACGCCGACCCCGAGAAGGTGGCCCGCCACCAGGCCAAGGGGCGGAAGGTCCTCTACGGGGATGCGGAGGACCCCGAGCTCTGGGAACGCCTGGACCTTACGGGACTTAAGGCGGTGGTCCTGGCCCTGCCGGACCTCGAGGCCAAGGTCCTCGCCGCTCGCTGGCTGAAGGAGCGGGGCTTTAAGGGGATCCTGGCCGCCACCAGCTTCCACCTGGAGGAAGACCCCATCCTGGAAGCCGCCGGGGTGAGCCTCCTCTTCCACCCCTTCCGGGAGGCCGGGGAACGCCTGGCGGAGAAGGTGCTGGAAAGGCTGGCTATAATGGGTGAGGTGAGCCATGGCCGGTCATAGCAAGTGGGCACAGATCAAGCGCAAAAAAGCCGCCAACGACCTCAAACGCGGCAAGATCATCTCCAAGCACCTACGGGCCATCCAGGCGGCTGCCCGGGCGGGGGGAAGCCCCTACCCCGAGGCCAACGTCCAGCTTCGCAACGCCATCGAAGCCGCCCGCGCCGACGATGTCCCCATGGAAAACATCGAGCGCCTCCTGCAGAAGCTGCAAGGGGGAGGGGAAGGAGCCGAGCAGTACGAGGAGATCATCTACGAGGGCTACGCCCCGGGCGGGGTGGCCCTTCTGGTCTACGCCCTCACGGAAAACCGCAACCGCACCGCCGGAGAGGTGCGCCACGTCTTCAACAGGTACGGCGGCTCCCTGGGGGCCACGGGCAGCGTGGCCTGGCAGTTTGAGCGCAAAGGCGTGATCGTCTGCCAGAACTCCGAGGCCGCCCAGGAGGCAGCCATAGAGCTTGGAGCCCTGGACCTCGAGGAGGAAGGGGAAAGCCTCACCATCTACACCGACCCCGCCGAGGCCTACCGCATGGCCGAGGAGCTTAAAAGGCGGGGCATCCCCGTGGAGGCGGTGGAGGTGGTGCAGCATCCCCAGAACACCGTGGCCCTGCCTCCTGAGGAGGCCGCCAAGGTGATGCGCCTGGTGGAGGCCTTGGAGGACCTGGACGACGTGCAGCACGTCTACACTAACCTGGACCCCGCTAGCCTCCAGGTGGAGGCCTAACCGAACTAGCTTTCCGGCCCGGGGGTAGCCCCGGGCCGGTTTCCTCACTCTTTCTTGCGTTTCTTCTCCTCCCGCATGAGCCTTCGGCGCTCGGCCCGGGAAAGGCCGGGCTGGGGCGGTGGGGTGGTGGGGCGCTTCTTCTCCACGCCGAAGGGCCGGGCCTCCTCCTGGGGAGCGGGCACGGGCACGTAAGGAGCCTCCCGCACCGGGCGCACCGGCTCCGCCTCCACCTTGAGGCGGAAGAGGAACTTGGCCACCTCCCCCTTGATGAAGCCCACCATGTCGTTGAACAGCCGGGTGGCCTCGATCTTGTACTCCTGGAAGGGGTCCTTCTGACCATAGCCCCGCAGGAAGATGCCCTGGCGGAGCACGTCCAGGTTATGCAGGTGCTCCTTCCAGGCGGAGTCCACCACGTTGAGGATCACGAAGCGCTCCACCGCCCGCATCAGGGGAGGGGTAAGCTCCTGCTCCCTGGCCCCGTAGGCCTTCAAAGCCGCCTCCACCAAGCGCTCCACGCCCTCTTCGGGCTTTAAGGTGCGAAGCTCCTCAAAGGGGTAGTCCGCAAGCTGGGGCACGGTGTCCAGGAGGGTGGCCTTTAGGGCATCCAGGTCCCAGTCCTCGGGGTGCACCTGGGGGTTCAGGATGTTTTCCGCAATCCCCGCCACGGTTTCCTCCACCATGCCCAAGGCCGCCTCCTTCACCTCCTCATCCGTACCCAGAAGGATCAGGCGGCGCTGGGCGTAGATGACCTCCCGCTGGCGGGCCATCACGTCGTCAAACTGCAAAAGCTGCTTGCGGATGGCGAAGTTGCGGTCCTCCACCCGCTTCTGGGCCCGCTCGATGGAACGGGTCACCATGGGATGTTCGATGGGCTCAGAGTCGTCAAAGCCCATGCGGTCCAGCATGGCGATGACCCGGTCTGAGGCGAAAAGGCGCATGAGGTCGTCGTCAAAGCTCACGTAGAAGCGGCTTCCCCCCGGGTCCCCCTGGCGCCCGGCCCGGCCCCGAAGCTGGTTGTCGATGCGGCGGGACTCGTGCCGCTCGGTGCCCAGGATGAAAAGCCCTCCCAGTTGCCGCACCCGTTCCTCGTCCGCCTTGCACTCTTCCCGGATCTGGCGGATCTTTTCCTGGAGCTCTTCCTTTATGCCTAGCTCCTGGGCCAGGGCCCGGGCCTCCTCCTCCTGGCCCGCCACCATCTTCTTGATGAAGAGCTCCACCTTCCACTCGTACCGGTCAAAGCCCTCCTTTTCCAAAAGGGCTGCCGCCAGGTACTCAGGGTTCCCCCCCAGCTTGATGTCCGTGCCCCGGCCCGCCATGTTGGTGGCGATGGTGACGGTCTTGCTCCGGCCCGCCTGGGCCACGATCTCCGCCTCCTTGGCGTGATGCTTGGCGTTCAGGACCTGGTGGGGAATGCCCTGGCGCAGGATGCCCAGGGTATGTACCGCCCGCTTTAAGCCCTCCCAGGCGGCGCGCAGGTTGCCCTTCGGGGGAATGAGGCCCTCAAAGGCCGTAAGGTCTTCATCCTTAAGCTGGGTGGGCTTTTCCAGAAGCTTCCTTAGGCGCTCCCACTCCTCCCCCTGTTGCTTCTGGCTGGCCTTCTTGAAAAGCTCCAGGCGCATCTCCAGCCGGGGCAGATAGAGGCGGGGCTCCTTGAGCATCTGGGAAAGCCTTTCGGACTTCTCGATGCTGATGGTGCCCACCAGGACCGGCTGGCCCCGTTCGTACTTCTCGGCGATCTCCTCCACCACCGCATAGAACTTGCCCTTTTCCGTGCGGTAGACCACGTCGGGGAAGTCCTGCCGGATCATGGGGCGGTTGGTGGGCACCACCACCACGTCCATGCCGTAGATCTCCTGGAACTCCTTCTCCTCGGTCTTGGCGGTGCCGGTCATCCCGGCCCGCTTCTCGTAGAGGCGGAAGAAGTTCTGGTAGGTGATGGTGGCCAGGGTCTGGTTCTCCCGCTCAATCTTGACCCCTTCCTTGGCCTCGATGGCCTGGTGGAGGCCTTCCCCGTAGCGCCGCCCTGGCATCAGGCGGCCCGTGAACTCGTCCACGATAATGACCTGGCCATCCTGGACGATGTAGTCCCGGTCCCGGTGGTAGAGCTCCTTGGCCCGGATGGCCTGGATGAGCATGTGGGCGAGCTCCATGTTCTCGGGGCTGAAAAGCCCCTCCACCCCAAGGAGTTTTTCCGCCTTGGCAATGCCCTGGAGGGTGAGGTGCACGGAGCGGTTCTTCTCCTCAATGGTGTAGTCCCCCGTGGGCTCCTTGCGCACCCCGGGCTCCGGGGGAAGGCCTCGCTCCAGCTTCTTGGCGATCTCCGCCATCTTGTAGTAGAGATCCGTGGCCTTCTCCGCCGGGCCGGAGATGATCAAAGGGGTGCGGGCCTCGTCGATGAGGATGGAGTCCACCTCGTCGATGATGGCGTAGTGCAAGGGGGTGTCGTGGCGAAGCACCAGCTGGTCCGGGCTGATGGCCATGTTGTCCCGGAGGTAGTCAAAGCCCAGCTCGGAGTTGGTCACGTAGGTGACGTCGGCCAGGTAGGCCTTGCGGCGCTCCTCGGGGGTGGAGCTGTGCTGGATGACCCCCACCGTGAGGCCCAGGCCCCGGTACACGGGCCCCATCCACTCGGCGTCGCGGCGGGCCAGGTAGTCGTTCACCGTGACCACGTGGACACCCTTACCCCTTAGGGCATTCAGGGCCACGGCCAGGGTGGCCACCAGGGTCTTGCCCTCCCCGGTCTTCATCTCCGCGATCTTGCCCTCGTGGAGCACCGCCCCGCCGATGAGCTGCACATCAAAGTGGCGCATGCCCAAATAGCGCTTGGCGGACTCGCGGGTCAAGGCGAAGGCCATGGGGAGAAGCTCCTCGAGGCTCGCTCCCCTCTCGTGCTTCTCCTTGAGCTCCGCGTAGGCCGCGGCCAGGTCAGCGATCTTCTCCACCTCCGGCTCCAGCCGGTTGGTGGGCTCCACCACTTGCTTGTAGTAGCGGGCAATCTCCCGCTCGTTGTTGTCAAAAAGCTTCCGTATGAGGCCCAGCATCCTAAGGCCGATTGTACCCCTCCAGGATGAGAAAGCCTTCAGGCCTCCTCGAGGGGCCAGTAGGCGGTGGCCCCAAGGGACAGGGGACTAGGGGGAAAACCTCCTTGGTAACGGCGCCAGGCGGCCAAGGCCACCATGGCCCCGTTGTCCTGGGAAAGGCCCCTAGGGGGGAAGTACACGGTAAGCCCCGCCTCCTGGAAGCGAGCCTGCAAGGCCCGGTTGGCGGCCACCCCTCCCGCCACCAGAAGCACCCGGTGGCCCGTGTCCTGGGCAGCCCGGATGACCACCTGGGCCAGGTGCTCCACCGCCGCCTCCTGAAACCCCCTGGCCAAGGCCGGGGCGGGATGCCCAGCCTCCACCAGCTGCACCGCCTTGGTCTTGAGGCCGGAGAAGCTGAACTCGTACCCCTTCTGGTCCTTGAGAGGAACGGGGAAGGGCACCTTCTCCCTGGCTTCCTGGGCCAGACGCTCGATCTCGGGTCCCCCGGGAAAGCCCAGGCCGAGAAGCCTCGCCACCTTGTCAAAGGCCTCCCCGACGGCATCATCCCGGGTAGCCCCGAGAAGCCGGTAACGGCCCAGGGCCTCCACCGCGAAAAGGTGGGTGTGCCCACCCGAGGCCACCAGGGCCAAGAAAGGGGGGTTCAGGCCAGGAGGCCAGGCAGCGGCGATGTGGGCCTCGAGGTGATGGATGGCATAGAAGGGCTTCCTCAAGGCCCAGGCCAGGCCCTTGGCGAAGGTGTACCCCACCAGCAGGGCCCCGATGAGCCCAGGGCCACGGGTGGCCGCCACCAAGGAAAGATCCTTGGGCCCTATCCCCGCCTCGGCCAGGGCCGTTTCCGCAAGGGGGCGGATGACCTTCAGGTGCTCCCGGCTGGCCAGCTCGGGCACCACCCCCCCGAAAGCCTGGTGCAGGGCCACCTGGCTGGCCACCAGGTTCACCGCCACCTCCCCGTCCTTCACCAGGCCTACCCCTGTGTCGTCACAGGAGGTGTCAATGCCCAAAATCCACATGGCTATCCTTCCCTCGGATCCAGCACCGGGCCCGGGTAATGGTGGGTATTGGAACTGACCAAGGTAAGGCCGTGCACCTCTGCCGCTGCCCATTGCAACAGGTCCACTAAAGGAAGCCGGGCTCCCTGGACCTTCCTCTCCCAAAAAAGCCTTGCAGCCCGCTCGGCTACCGCGAAGTCTAAAGGCGCGAAACCCAGCTCCCGGAGAAACCGGCGCTGGGCCTCCAATCCCCTCTCCGGAACGCCCGCCAACACCTCCGCCACCGTAATGGGCGTAACCCACAGGGTCGCCCCCTGGGCCAGACTCCCCCGCACCCAGGCCACCACCCGGGGATGGCCCCGAAAGAGATCAATGATCACCGTGCTGTCCAGGAGATAACGCATCCAAACGGGCCTCCGCTTCCCCTCTCAAAGTCCGGACATAGCCCACCACATCCTCCGGCGTGGCCCAGTGGGGAGCCTCCTCAAAACCCACGGAACCCGCCACCTCCTCCACCAGGGAGAGAAGCCGCACCCGCCTGAGGTAGTCTTCCAGGGCCTCCGCCACCACCTCGCTTCGGGAACGCCCCTTCCGCTCCTCGTCCAGGCGCTTTACAAGCTCTTCCGGAAGCCTCAAGTGCACCAGCACCCCGGGCATGGTATCACCTCCTGCTACTCTAGCAGATACCCTCAAGAAGGGACTAGGCTAAGGGCGATGCTCTGGCTCCTCCTTCCGGTGCTCCTCCTCGTCTACCTCCTTTACCGGGCGAGGAGGCCTAAGGTGCGCCCCTGGGCCGGGGTATGGCTTTGGCAGAGGGGCAGGAGGAAGCGCTTTCGGCCCCGGCTGGACTCAAGGCTTTTCCTCCTTCTCCTGGCGGCCGCCCTGATGGTCCTGGCCCTCGAGGATCCCCCCTTGGGTCCCTCCCCCATGGTCTTCGTGGTGGACACCTCCGCCAGTATGGCCACTCGGGAAGGAGCCAAGACCCGTTTGGACCTGGCCAAGGAAAGGCTTCTCCCCCTTTTGGAAAGAACCCCGGAGGCCGTCTTGGTGCGGGCTGGGGAAAAGCCGGAAGCCTATGGCCCTGCCCCCGGCATCGCCCTGAGGACCCGGCTCCTGGCGCTGGAGGCAAGGGACCGGGAGGCCCGGCTGGAGGAGGCCATCGCCCTGGGGCGGAGGCTTCTAAAGGCCCCGGTGTTGGTGGCAAGCGACGGCCCCGCGCCCCCTGGGGCGGAGGGGTACATCGGGGTGGGAAGCCCCAGGGAGAACCTGGGGATCGTGGCCGTGGCCCAGGGGTTTTTGGCCTTAGGGAATAGCGCAAGCCGCACCCTCGTCGCCCAGGTGGAGGTGGGGGGCAGGGTGGAGGAGGTGCGGGTTCCGGCCCGGGGCTTCGCCCGGCTGGAGAACCTTCCCCCCACCTTTACCGCCCGGCTCCTGAATGGAGGTGCCCTGGACCTGGACGACGGGGCGGGCTTCGGCCTAAAGCGGCTTGGGGTGGACTACCCCAAGGCCCCCGCCTTGGAAAGGCTCTTCCTCCTCCTGGGGGCGGTTCCCGGGGAGGAGGTGCGGGTGCGCATCGGGGTACCCCAGGGGCTTCCCGATAGGCCAACCCTCTACCTGGCCCCTTCCGGGGGAAACCCTACCCCGGTCCTCCTCGCTACGCCTCATCCCCTCCTGGAAGGAGTGGCCCTTTTGGGGGAGCGCCTGCCCCCTCCTCCCCCGCCCCCCAGTTCCTGGCGGCCCCTGGTGGAAGGGGAGGATGGGGTGGGCCTTGTCTACTTCACGGAAGGAGGGCTTTACCTGCCCCCCTTGGCCGCCATCCAGGAGCGCCCCTTCTTCCCCCTCCTGGTCTACAACTTCCTCAAACCCTACCGGGAGGTGCGCACGGGCCTCCTTTCCCCTGTGGAAACCCTTCTTCCCACCCCCGGACCCAGCTTTCTTCCTCCAAGCCAGGGAGGGGCAGGCCGGTTCCTCGCCCTCCTCGCCGCCTTGGTGCTCCTCCTCGAGGCCCTACTCTTCCGCCCCAAACCCCGGGCCCAGGAAGCATAATGGGCCCATGCGCTTCCGTCCTTTCACCGAGCTGGATCTGGACCTCCTCAACCGGGTGGCGGGAAGCCGGCCCTTGAGCCTGGGCGCCGTGCGCTTTTTCGCCCGCACCGGCCACTCCTTCCTGGCGGAAGAGGGGGAGGAGCCCATGGGCTTCGCCCTGGCCCAGGCGGTGTGGCAGGGAGAGACCACCACGGTCCTCGTCACCCGGGTGGAGGGCAGGAACCAGACGGTCCTGGAGGGCCTCCTGGCCGCCGTGGTGAAAAGCGCCTACGACGCCGGGGTTTACGAGGTGGCCCTGCACCTGGACCCCAAACGGGAGGACCTTCAGGCGGCCTTACAGGCCCAGGGATTTGCCATCGGACCCTTGGTCCTGGCGGTGAGGGTCCTGGGAAGCCGGGGGCAAAGGGGAGAAACCCGGGGCATCCTAGAATAGGGACCATGAACCGGGTTCTCATCGGCATCCGGGGAGAGCCTACCCCCGAGGGGATGGAGAGGATCCTTAAGGCGCTACGGGACCTCGAGGGCACCTCCCAGGTCCAGGCCACCGGCCCCGCCCAGGTCCTGGTGGAGTACGACCCTCAGGTCCTCACGGTGATGGACCTCCTCCGCACCATCCGGGAGCAGGGCTTTCTGGCGGGGATGCTCTGATACCACCCCACCTTGGCCTTCGCCGAGGTGCTATGAGGAGCTATGCCCCCTCTTCTTCCGGTAAACTGCCCCTCGAGGTGCCCCATGCTGGACTTCTACGCCTTAGAAGACCTCCTTACCCCGGAGGAGAAAGAGATCCAAAAGGCCGCCCGCCGCTTCCTGGAAAAGGAGGCCCTGCCCTATATCCGGGACTGGTGGGAGGAAGGGGTCTTCCCCACCCACCTCATACCCCGGTTCGCGGAGCTGGGCTTCCTAGGCCCCACCCTGCCCCCGGAGTACGGAGGGGCAGGAGTTTCCAGCGCCGCCTACGGGCTCATCGCCTACGAGCTGGAACGGGTGGACTCGGGGCTTAGGAGCTTTGTGAGCGTGCAAAGCTCCCTGGTCATGTACCCCATCTACGCCTTTGGCAGCGAGGAGCAGAAGCGGGAGTTCCTGCCTAAGCTGGCCCGGGGGGAGATGGTGGGCTGCTTCGGCCTCACCGAACCCGATGGGGGTTCGGACCCCTACGGCAACATGAAAACCAAAGCCCGCCTCGAGGGGGATACCTGGGTCCTAAACGGCACCAAGATGTGGATCACCAACGGCAACCTGGCCCATATCGCCATCATCTGGGCCAAGGACGAGGAGGGGCGGGTTCTGGGCTTCATCGTCCCCACCGACACCCCAGGCTTCCAGGCCCGGGAGGTGAAGCACAAGATGAGCCTGAGGGCCTCGGTGACCAGCGAGCTGGTGCTGGAGGAGGTGAGGGTGCCCGAGGCTTTGCGCCTGCCCAAGGCTGAGGGCCTCAAGGCCCCCCTTTCCTGCCTCACCCAGGCCCGCTTCGGCATCGCCTGGGGGGTTCTGGGGGCCTTGGAGGCGGTGTACACCGAGGCGGTGGAGTTCGCCAAAAGCCGGAGCACCTTCGGCGAGCCTATCGCCAAAAAGCAGCTGGTGCAGGCCAAGCTGGCGGAGATGCTGGCCGATCACACGGAGGGACTGCTTCTCGCCTGGCGCCTGGCCCGGCTAAAGGACGAGGGGAAGCTCAAGCCCGCCCAGGTTTCCCTGGCCAAGCGGCAGAACGTGTGGAAGGCTCTGAAGGCCGCCCGCCTAGCCCGGGACATCCTGGGGGGAAGCGGCATCACCCTGGAGTACCACGCCATCCGCCACATGCTCAACCTGGAAACCGTCTACACCTACGAGGGCACCCACGACATCCACACCCTGGTCCTGGGGCGGGAGGCCACGGGGCTGAGTGCCTTCTAGAGCATGGTCATCGCCTTCACGGGGGATCCCTTTCTGGCCAAGGAGGCCCTTCTCCAGGAGGCCTCCCTTCGGGGCCTCACTCGCTTCACCGAGCCTACGCCCGAGGCCCTGGCGGAGGTCCTAAGCCCCGGGCTTTTCGGGAAAGCCGGGGCCATGCTGGACCTGAGGGAGGTGAGCGACGGGGAGTGGAAGGTGTTGAAGCCCCTTCTGGAAAACGTCCCCGAGGAGGTGGCCGTGCTCCTCCTTGATCCCAAGCCCACCACCGCCCGGGCCGCCTTCTACCGCACCCGGGAGCGGCGGGACTTCCCCACCCCGAAGGGCAAGGACCTCGTCCGCCACCTGGAAAACCGGGCCAAGCGGCTGGGGTTCAGGCTACCCGCCGGCATCGCCCAGTACCTGGCCTCCCTGGAAGGGGACCTCGAGGCCCTGGAACGGGAGCTGGAGAAGCTCGCCCTTCTTCCACCTCCCCTCACCCTGGAGAAGGTGGAACGGGTGGTGGCCCTAAAGCCCCCTGTAAGCGGGTTTGACCTGGTGCGGGCGGTTTTGGAAGGGGAGGCCAAGGCTGCCTTCCGCCACCTAAGGCGGCTAAGGGAGGAGGGAGAGGAGCCCCTAAGGCTACTTGGGGCCTTCGCCTGGCAGTTTTCCCTTCTGGCCAGGGCCTGGATGCTTCTCAAGGAGAACCCCAGGCCCACGGAAGCCGACCTCGCCCGCCTCGAGGCCCATCCCTACGCGGCCAAGAGGGCGCTGGAGCTGGCTCGAGGCCTCCCCAAGGAAGCCCTCGAGGCCAGCCTGGACGCCTTGATCCAGGCAGAGCGCCGGGCCAAGGAGGGCAAGGATCCCTGGCTGGCCCTGGAAAGGGCGGTCTACACCCTCCTCCACCTCACCCCGGCAGAACCTGCGTGACACCCCCCAAAGGAGTCCTCCAGGGAATCCTTCCCCAAGGAGTTGACCCGCGGGTCAGTCCTGGGTTAGCCTCCTTCCATGCTAAGCCCAGATCTGGTGGAAACCCTCCTGCGGCAAGCCCTAAAGGGCGGGGCCGACTTCGCCGAGATCTATGCGGAGCGCTCCCGGAGGCGGCGCATGATCGTGCGTTCGGGCCGCCTGGAGGAGGCCATCTCCGGCCTGGACTACGGGGCGGGCCTCCGCCTTTTCTTCGGCACCGAGGTGGTCTACGCCTACACCAACCAGCTCACCCGCGAAGGCCTCCTGGAAGCCCTGGAAACCCTTCTCCGGGCCAAGGGAGCCGTGGGCCAGGTGGACGAACGGGGTGCCGGGGGCCTGGACTTCCGCAAGGCTCTCCCCAAGGGCCTTCACACCCCCAGGACACCCTACGGGGAAAAGGACAAGCGCTACCGTCTGGAAAGGCTTCTGGAGGCCGAGGCCGGCGCCAGGATCGCCCCGGAGATCAGGCAGGTGGAGGCCAGCCTCCAGGAATGGGAGCAGGAAGTCCTGATCGCCAACACGGAGGGCACGTGGGCCGAGGAAAAGAGGGTCCGCACCCGGCTTTTCGTGCTGGCGGTGGCCCAAGACGGCACGGAGGTGCAAACGGGCTACGCGGCCCCCGGCAAGAGCGTGGGCCTGGAACTCTTTGACCTCTTCCCCCCCAAGGAGGTGGGGGCCAAGGCCGCCCGCCAGGCCCTCACCAACCTGCGGGCCAAGCCCGCCCCCGCCGGGACCATGCCCGTGGTGGTGGGGAACGCCTTCGGCGGGGTTATCTTCCACGAGGCCCTGGGGCATCTCTTGGAAACCACCAGCGTGGCCAAAAAGGCCAGCGTCCTGGCCGATAGGCTTGGAGAGGAGGTAGCAAGCCCCGCGGTCACCTACATCGACGACGGCACCCTCTCCCACGCCTGGGGTTCCACGGAGGTGGACGACGAGGGCCGCCCCACGGAGCGCACGGTGCTCATCGAAAGGGGCATCCTCAAAAGCTACATGGTGGACCGCCTGGGCCATCTTCTCACCGGCTACCCCATGACCGGCTCGGGCCGCAGGCAGGACTACACCTTCGCCCCCACCTCGAGGATGCGCAACACCTTCATCGCCCCGGGGGACAAGGAGGTGGAAGACCTCATCGCCAGCGTGGAGTTCGGCCTCTACGCCAAGGAATTGGGAGGCGGACAGGTGAAGCCGGGCTCCGGGGAGTACAACTTCGCCGTGCAGGAGGGGTACATCATCCGTCACGGGCGCCTGGAAGAACCCGTGCGCGGGGCCATGCTGGTGGGCAAGGGACCGGAGACCATCAGGAAGGTGGTGGCCGTGGCCAAGGACTGGGAAAACGCTCCCGGGATGTGCGGGAGCCTCTCGGGAATGGTGCCCGTGGAGGTGGGCCAGCCCCATGTGCTGGTCTCGGAAATCGTGGTGGGAGGTAGGGCATGACGCTGGAGGAAGCCAAGCGGTACCTGTTAAGACGGGCGAAGGAACTGGGCCTCGAGGCGGAAGTCCTCTTCCAGGAGGAGCGAGAGCTTTCCTTAAGGGCCCGGCAAGGCACCCTGGAGGAGATCAAGGAGGCCCGCCAGGGGGGAATCGGCCTCAGGGTGGTGGTCCAAGGCCGCATGGGCTACGCCTACACGGAAGAGCTTTCCCCGGAGGCCTTAGAGTGGACCCTATCGGAGGCCAGGGATAACGCCCTTCTTGCCGACAAGGAAGGCTTCATCCCCCCGGGCCAGGCTTTGGGAAGCCACGATCTTCTGGGGGAGGGCCTTTCCGCTCCCCTGGAAACCAAGAAACAAAGCGCCCTGGAACTGGAAAGGGCCTTGCGGGACGACCCCCGCACCCGAAGCGTCCTCATGGGGAGCTACATGGAAAAGGAGGTCCGGGTGGCCCTCTCCAGCACCTTAGGGGCCGAGGGTGCCTTCCGCACTGGGCTTGCTGGGATGGGAGGTAGTCTGGTGATGGGGGATGGCCCAAGCCTCAAGCAAGGCTGGGACTTCAAGCTGGCCAAGGAGTTTCACCTCCTGGACCCCGGCCGCACCGCCTTGGAAATCCGGGAGAAAACTGCAAGGCACTTAAACGCCAGGCCCCTCCCCACCGGCCGTTACCGGGCCTACCTGGAGCCCAAGGCCATGGCAGGGCTTCTCCTGGTGCTTTCCCGCTCCCTTTCCGCCAAAAGCGCCCTCGAGGGCAAAAGCCGCCTCTTAAACCGGCTTGGGGAGCGAATCGCCTCGGAATGGGTCACCCTGGTGGACGACCCCACCCTGGAAAAGGGCCTCCTTTCCCGCCCCTTTGACGCCGAAGGTACCCCGGCCCGGCGCACGGTGATGGTGGAGAAGGGAATCTTCAAAACCTTCCTGCACAACGCGGAAACCGCCAGGGCCCTGGGCCAGGAGAACACCGGCCACGCCTTCCGCACCTACCGCGGAATCCTGGACGTGGCTCCCACCAACCTCTACCTGGAGCCCGTGGGCAACCTGCGCCTGGAAAAGGGTGTCCTGGTGACCGAGTTCATGGGCCTCCACGCCGGGGCCAACCCCGTGAGCCTGGATTTCTCCCTGCAGGCCCTGGGGCTTTGGGTGGAAGAGGGAGAGGTGCGCTATGCGGTGGAAAACTTTGCGGTGGCCGGGAACCTTTTGGAGCTTCTCCAAGCCATTGAGGCCGTGGGGGATGAGCTGGACTGGGAGGTGATTGGGTCCGCCTTCGGAAGCCCCTTGGTGGCGGTGGCGGAGCTTTCCTTTGCGGGAGCTTAGGGTAAAGCAAAATGCGCTTGGTGCTTAGTGCTAAGCTAAAGGCATGGCTACGGTCACCGCCAGTCCCAAATACAACCAGGTAACCCTGGTCCGAGAACCGCAAGAATATCGAATAACTGTGCCCGCAGAAGTCAAACAAGCGCTAGGACTTTGGCCTAAGGAAAAACTTCTACTAGAAGAGACGGTGGAAGAGATGATCCACCTCCTAGTGGAGGTGGTGGAAGGGATACCCCACGTCCGCCCTTACCGTCCTCCTGTACGTGAACTCTTGCAGAAACTTTTCAAGGCGTATCCTCTCGAGGTTCACGCCCTGGGGGAAGCCACAGACCATGATGCCGTGCGTTACGTTCGTAAACTGCGCAAGGCATGATCAGCCTGGACACCAACATCATCCTCTCTGCCCTGAACCCCAAGGATGCCCAGCATGAGAATGCCGTCTCCTTGCTGGAGGAGCTATCTGGGAAAGCCCTGTTTATCAGCCCTCCAGTCTACGCTGAACTGCGGGCCGGACCCGGTTGGTCCTTAGTAGAGGCTTTCCTTGACCAGTTCAGTATCCGCCTGCAAGATGGGATGCCCCTTCCGGTATGGAAACTAGCCGGCGAACGCTTTGGCCTCTACGCCCATAAAAGGCGCGAAGTCAAAAAGAAGCGAAAAACCCCCTTGCCCCGCCGCATCCTAGCCGACTTCCTTATCGGTTCCCATGCCCTCTTCCACGGCCTACACCTGGCCACCTTTGACCCCAGGCATTACCGGCTTGCCTTCCCTGAGCTCGAGGTGGTGCCCTGATGCCCAAGGGAAAAATCTTTGTAACCCGTAGCCTTCCGGGAAAGGCCTTGGACCGTTTACGGGAAGCAGGTTACCAGGTGGAGGTCCACGAAGGGCTTTTTCTTCCTCGGGAAGACCTCCTCAAGAGGGTGGAGGGAGCCATAGGCCTCATCCCCACCGTGGAGGACCGCATTGACGCCGAGGTGATGGACCGGGCCCCGGAACTAAAGGTCATCGCCTGCTACAGCGTGGGGGTGGATCACGTGGACCTCGAGGCGGCCAAAGCCCGGGGCATCCGCGTGACCCACACCCCCGGGGTGCTCACTGAGACTACCGCTGACCTCACCTTGGCCCTTCTCCTGGCGGTGGCCAGGCGGGTGGTGGAGGGAGTGGACTACGCCCGAAGGGGCCTTTGGCGGGCCTGGCATCCGGAACTCCTTCTGGGAATGGACCTCCAGGGCGCCACCCTGGGCATCGTGGGCATGGGCCGCATCGGCCAGGCGGTGGCCAAAAGGGCCGAGGCCTTCGGGATGAAGGTGGTCTATACGAGCCGTGCTCCAAAGCCCCTTCCCTACCCCCACCTTTCCCTGGAGGAACTCCTGGCCACATCCGACATCGTGAGCCTTCACACCCCCTTGACCCCCGAAACCCACCGCCTCATGAACCGGGAAAGGCTTTTCGCCATGAGGCCGGGAAGCATCCTGATCAACACCGCCCGGGGAGGCCTCGTGGACACGGAGGCCCTGGTGGAGGCCCTAAGGGGGCATCTTTTCGGAGCTGGCCTGGACGTCACCGATCCCGAGCCCTTGCCCCCAGGGCATCCCCTTTACACCCTACCCAACGCCGTCATCACCCCCCACATCGGCTCGGCAGGAAGGCGAACCCGGGAACGCATGGCGGAGATGGCGGTGGAGAACCTCCTCTTTGCCCTGGAGGGCAGGGAGCCACCAAACCCGGTAGTATGAGCCCCATGAGCTTCGTCATCGGCCTTCTCGGTGGGGGCTTTGGGGGGCTCGTGGGGCTTGGGGGAGGCACGGTGATGATTCCCCTGATGGTGGGGATTCTCAGGCTTTCCCAGCACAAGGCCCACGGGACCAGCCTGGTGGCGGTCTTCTTCACCGGGCTCATGGGAGCCCTCACCTACGGGCTCCAGGGGTCCTTGAGCCTCAAGGCCGCCTTGTTTTTGGCGGCTACCGCCATCCTCACCGCCCGCCTAGGGGCCCGCTACGCCCACAGCCTAGCGGAAAAGGACCTCAAGCGGGCCTTTGGGTTTTTCCTCCTATTTGTTTCCCTTCTGCTCCTCCTGAAACCCTACCTGGCCCCCGTGGGCCTGGTGCGGGGCGAGGTTTGGGAGGATCTCACCCTTCTCCTGGCGGGAGGCCTCACCGGCTTCCTCTCGGGCATGATGGGGGTGGGGGGAGGGACCATCATGGTTCCGGCCATGGTCCTGGTCTTGGGCATGGACCAGCACACCGCCCAGGGCACGAGCCTCCTCGCCATGGTACCCGCCAGCCTGGTGGGAGCCTATACCCACCACCGCCTGGGCAACGTGGATACCCTCCTGGCTCCTGGCCTGGTACCTGGGGTACTCTTGGGCACCTTTTTGGGAGGCGAGGCCGCCCACTTTCTACCCGAGGCCACCTTACGCCTGGTCTTCGCCATGGTGCTCTTATGGACTTCCTGGAGGTACCTCCGTCCCTCCGGAAGGAAACGGTGACCTTTTGCACTATTCCTCGAGGCCAAGGTGGACTACCGTAAAGAAGAAAGGAGGTGGGCAAATGCAACGCTGGCAGGATTGGGCCAATCTTGTCCTTGGCGTCTGGCTCATCCTTTCCCCGTGGCTTTTGGGCTTTAGCGGCACCCCCGCCGCCATGTGGAACGCGGTCATCGTGGGGGTAGTGGTGGGGCTTATGGCCCTCATGCACCTCCGGGGTGGCCCCTTGTGGGAGGAGTGGGTGAACGTGGTCCTGGGCATCTGGCTCATCCTCTCCCCCTGGATCCTGGGGTTTAGCGGCATGGGAAACGCCATGTGGAACGCCCTTATCGTGGGCGTCCTGGTGGGTATCCTGGCCTTAAGCGTGGCGCGGGAAAAACCCCGGGCAGCCTGAACTCCAATCCAGTGCTTCAAACCTTCCGCCTAGGATGAACCCTAGGCGGATTGGCCTCTTGCATCACCTGGGGACAGGAGGTAAGGTAAGGTCGGCCTTTAAACCGGTCCCGTGAGGCCGGAAAGGAGGAAAGATGAAACGATATACGAAGAGCCATAGGGAAAAGCCAGGCGGGGGCTTCGGCCTCCGCTTCTTTTTGGAGGTGCTTTGTGCGCTTTAAGGCAGAGCTCCTGAACGCCGAGGAGATGCGGCGGGCTCTACACCGCATCGCCCACGAGATCGTGGAGGCCAACAAGGGAGTGGAGGGCTTGGCTCTTGTGGGCATCCACACCCGGGGCATTCCCTTAGCCGAACGCATCGCCCGCTACATCCGGGAGTTTGAGGGGGAGGAGGTACCGGTGGGAATGCTGGACATCACCCTCTACCGGGATGACCTTTCCGAGATCGGGATTCGGCCCCAGGTGCGTCAGACCCGGATCCCCTTTGACATCACGGGCAAGGCCCTGGTCCTGGTGGACGATGTGCTCTACACGGGCCGCACCGCCAGGGCAGCCTTGGATGCCCTCATGGACCTAGGCCGTCCCAGGCGCATCTACCTGGCGGTTCTGGTGGACCGGGGGCACAGGGAACTCCCCATCCGGGCCGACTTCGTGGGCAAGAACGTCCCCACGGGCAAAAACGAGGTGGTGAAGGTGAAGGTGGAGGAAGTGGACGGGGAGGACCGGGTGGAGCTTTGGGAAAGGGGGGAAGCATGAGGCACCTCCTGGATTTCCAGGGCTGGACTCGAGGCCAGGTGGAAAACATCCTGGACACCGCCAGGGTGATGGCCGAGGTCCTGGAAAGGCCGGTGAAGAAGGTGCCGGCCCTCCAGGGCTTCACCGTGGCCACGGTGTTCTTTGAGCCCTCCACCCGTACCCGCATCTCCTTTGAGCTGGCAGCCAGGCGCATGTCCGCGGATGTGGTGTCCTTCGCCGCCCAGGCCAGCAGCCTGCAAAAGGGGGAAAGCTACAAGGACACCCTGCTCACCCTCGAGGCCATGGGCATAGATGCCTATATCATCCGCGCCGACAGCGCCGGGGTCCCCCACCAGGCCACCCGCTGGGTAAAGGGAGTGGTGGTGAACGGGGGGGATGGCCGCCGGGCCCATCCCACCCAGGCTCTTCTGGACGCCTACACCCTCCTGGAGGCCCTGGGAACCCTGGAGGGCAGGAAGATCGCCATCGTGGGGGATATCCTTCACTCCCGGGTGGCCCGCTCCAACGTGGAGCTTCTCCCTCTTCTCGGGGCTGAGGTGTGGGTGGCAGGCCCCCCCACCCTTCTCCCCCAAAGCCTTCCCGGAGCCAGGCTCACCCCTCACCTGGACGAGGCTTTGGCGGAAGCGGATGCGGTTATGGTGCTGAGGCTCCAGAAGGAGCGCATGGAAGCCGGCCTCATCCACCTCCAGGACTACATCGCCCACTACCAGGTGACGGAAAAGCGCCTAAGAAAGGCCAAACCCCAAGCCCTCCTCCTCCACCCCGGCCCCATGAACCGGGACATTGAGCTGGAAGGCACCCTGGCGGACTCGGAAAGAAGCCTGGTGAACCGCCAGGTGCGTAATGGGGTGGCGGTGCGCATGGCGGTGCTTTACCACCTCCTGGTGGGGAGGGAGGGGTAACACACCCCCTTTGAAGGGAGAGGAAAGCATGCTGCTCATCAGGAATGTCACGCTGGTGGACGCCTTAGGGGAACGGGGTCCTGCGGATGTGCTCATCGGGGAAGGCAGGATCCTTAGCCTAAGCGGTGGGGAAGCGGAAAGGATCCTGGACGGGAAAGGCCTCCTCCTGGCCCCCGGCTTCCTGGACCTGCACGCCCACCTCAGGGAACCTGGCCAGGAGGTGAAAGAGGATCTGGCCAGCGGGCTTTTGGCCGCCGTGCGGGGAGGGTACACGGATGTTGTTTCCATGCCCAACACCACACCTCCCGTGGACACCCCGGAGGCCGTGCGGGCCCTGAGGAAGAAGGCCCAGGCCCTGGGGCTTGCCCGGCTCCACCCCGCGGCCGCCCTGACCCAGGGCCAGGAGGGAAAGGCCCTCACGGAAGCCGGGCTCCTTAAGGAGGCCGGTGCCTCCCTCCTCACCGACGACGGCCACACCAACGAGGATGCTGGAATCTTGGCGGCAGGACTTCTGCAGGCTTCCGCCTTCGGCCTCCCCGTGGCGGTGCACTCCGAGGATGCCTCCTTGCGCCGGGGTGGGGTGATGAACGATGGCCCCCTGGCCGACCTTTTGGGCCTTCCGGGAAACCCGAAGGAGGCAGAAGCCGCCCGGATCGCCCGGGACCTCGAGGTCCTGCGCTACGCCGTACGCCGGAGCCAAAAGAAACCCCACCTCCACATCCAGCACCTCTCCACCAAACGGGGCCTGGAGCTGGTGCGGGAGGCCAAGGGGGCCGGCCTTCCCGTCACCGCCGAGGCCACCCCCCACCACCTCACCCTCACCGAGGAGGCCCTACGCTCCTTTGACCCTCTCTTCAAGGTGGCCCCACCCCTCCGCACCCAAGAGGATCTGGAAGCCCTCATAGAAGGCCTTCTGGAAGGCACCCTGGACGCCATCGCCACCGACCATGCCCCTCACACCCAGGCGGAGAAGGAGATGGACCTTTTGCGGGCACCTTTTGGGATACCGAGCCTCGAGGTGGCCTTTCCCCTTCTATACACCGAGCTTCACCTGAAGCGGGGCTTCCCTCTGAAGCGCCTGGTGGAGCTCTTCACCGACGGTCCCCGAAACATCCTGGGCCTGAAGCCCATCCATCTGGAGGAGGGAGCCGAGGCCAGCCTTGTCCTCCTGGACCCCAAGGAGCGCCCCGTGGAGCCCAGGAACTTCGCCTCCAAGGCCCGGTTTTCCCCCTGGGCAGGATGGGTCTTAGGAGGGTGGCCGGTTCTCACCCTGGTGGAAGGGCGGGTGGTGTACCAGGCGTTAGAATAAGAGCGTGCTGAAAAAGCTCCTGGAAGCCGATCAACTGGGCCTGCGTCTGGAATGGGTGGGGGGGCTTCCCCTTTGGGAAGCCCAGCCCACCTACCGGCACCAGAAGGCTGTGGACCGCATTCGCCAAAGCATCCGCCCCAAGGAGGGCTCCTCGTGCCCTTGCATCCACGTGGCCGATGTGTACGTCCGCTTTCCCGACGGCTCCTACAAGCGGCCCGATATCGCCCTCTTTTGCCGGGAACCTGAGGAGCTAGACGAGGCCATTACCCTCCTGCCCGAGGCGGTGGTGGAGGTGGTGAGCCGGGGTTATGAGGCCAAGGACCTGGAAATCGCCCCCCGCTTCTACCTCTCCCAGGGGGTTAAGGACGTGGTGATCTTTGACCCCCATACGCTCTTGGTCCTGCACCTCCGCCAGCATGGAGCCTGGCGGCACGTGTCCCCGGTGGAGCTGGAACTCCTTTGCGGTTGCACCCTCACCGTCTAGGGACCCAAAGCTCCTTCAGGCTTCTCACCCCCTCCGCCTCCATAAGCTTCAGCAGGCCCTTCAGCACCCGGCGGGGGAAAAGGGGACCCCCGTAGACGAAGCCCGTGTAGACCTGGACCAACCTGGCTCCTAGTTTCAGGCGCTGCCAGACATCCTCAGGACCCTCCACCCCTCCCACGCTCACCAGGGTGAGGCCCTCCACCCCCGAAAGATGCCGCAGCACCTCTAGGGCCTGTTCCTTCAAGGGCCTCCCCGAAAGCCCCCCGGCTTCCCTGGCCAGGGGGCTTTTGAGGTTCGGGCGCTCCAGGGTGGTGTTTACCGCCACCAGGCCCTCGAGGCCATGCTTCAAGCAAAGCTCCACCGCCTGGTCCAGGGCTTCAAAGGTGAGGTCCGGGGCCACCTTGAGGAGAAGGGGCTTTCGGGTGGCGGGGCGGAGCCGGGAAAGAAGCTCATCCAAAAAGGGACCTTCCTGCAGGGTGCGTAGCCCCGGGGTGTTGGGGGAACTCACGTTGAGGACGAAATAATCCCCATAAGGCTCCAGGACCTGCAGGGCCCTTAGGTAATCCTCCGCCGCCCCTTCCAAGGGGGTATCCCGGTTCTTGCCCAGGTTCACCCCCACGGGGAAGCGAAGCCCCCTTTCCCGGAAGCGCTTAAGCCTCCTGGCCGCCTCCTCCGCCCCTTGGTTGTTGAAGCCCATGCGGTTGATAAGGGCATGGTCCTCCACCAGCCGGAAAAGCCGGGGTCTGGGGTTCCCTTCCTGGGGCCTGGGGGTGAGGGTACCCACCTCGGCGAAACCGAAGCCCAAAGCCCACCAGGCCCCCAAAGCCCGGGCATCCTTATCCACCCCCGCCGCCAGGCCCAAGGGATTGGGGAAGTGAAGCCCAAAGGCCTCCACCTCGAGCCTCGAGTCCTCCACCCTAAGAAGCTTCGCGGGAACCTCCAGCAGGGGCCCTCGTTCCGACCAGAAGGAAAGAAGCCTTAAGGTGAGCTCGTGGGCCTCCTCCGGGTCCAGGGCGAAGAGCAGGCGGTGCATACGGGCCCATGGTACCTTGACATAGCCGTCCTTTCCAAGGTATACCTAGCCCATGCGTGAGGGCTTCCGTATCGGCTTGAAGAGCCTTGTCCTAAGCCTCGGCTTTCTGCTTGCCGCCTGCTCCTTTACCGTTACCGTGACTCTCCCCGACCAAACCTTCCGTGCCCAGGCCCTGCCCAATACCCAGGACAAAATCCTTTACCCAAAAAATCCAGCCACCTTTGACCCACCTCCTGTTTCCCCCAAGAGCGTGGTCATCCAAGGCACCCTCGAGGCGGACCAGCCCTTAAACACCACCCTAACCTTCTACGTGCGTCTTAAGGATCCCAAAACCGACCCCGGTTGCATGGACCTCAGCATCTACAACATTCCCGCCTACGCTTGTAGCATCGGCCCCGACGACGAAAAATCGGGAGAAGCTTTCTTTAACAACTCTTTCTTTGCACCCTTAACCCTAACGGGCAGGAACCTCACCCAGGGCATCGCCCAGGGCCAGTTCTGGCTGGGCCTCGAGGCGCAGGGCCTACCCCAGGGCCTGGTGAACTTTGCCCTCAAAAACCTCAAGGCCACGGTGACGGTGGGCTTTTGAACAACCAAACCCACCCCCGGGGGCCTTTGTGCCTCCGGGTTTTTTCTTTGCCCCTGCCGGCGCTATGATAGGGACTAGATGAAGGACGTCTTGCGCCTGGAACTTCCCGTACTTCCCCTGAGGAACACCGTGATCCTCCCCCACACCACCACCGGGGTGGACGTGGGCCGCCCCAAGAGCAAAAGGGCGGTGGAGGAGGCCCTTAACGCCGATCGTTACATCTTCCTGGTCACCCAGAAGGACCCCGAGGTGGACGACCCCACCCCTGAGGACCTCTTCGCGGTGGGCACCCTGGCGGTGGTCAAGCAGGCCATGCGCCTCCCCGACGGCACCCTGCAGGTGATGGTGGAGGCCAGGAACCGGGCCCGCCTGGTTTCCTACGTGGCCGCCCCCTACCTAAGGGCCGTGGGAGAAGTATTGTCCGAGCCTCCCCTGCAGGACCCAAGCCTCGCCCGGGTCCTGGTGAACGAGGTGCAGGAGGCCTTTGAACGCTACCTGCAAAACCACAAAACCCTGCGCCTGGACCGCTACCAGCAAGAAGCCGTCAAGAGCACCCTGGACCCCGCCATCCTGGCGGACCTGGTAACCCACCACGCCACCTGGAGCCTCGAGGAAAAGCAGGAAATCCTGGAAACCCCGGAGGTGGAGGAAAGGCTTAAAAAGGTCCTGGCCCTGCTTCTTCGCGACCTGGAACGCTTTGAGCTGGACAAGAAGATCGCCGCCCGGGTCAAGGAGCAGATGGACCAGAATCAACGGGAGTACTACCTCCGGGAGCAGATGAAGGCCATCCAGAAGGAGCTCGGGGGTGGGGAGGACTTCCTCTCCGAGATCGAGGAGCTCCGGGAGCGCATCGAGAAAAAGGGCATGCCCGAGGGGGTCAAGGAAAAGGCCCTCAAGGAGCTTAAGCGCCTGGAGCGCATGCAGCCCGGCTCTCCCGAGGCCACGGTGAGCCGGACCTATCTGGACTGGCTTTTGGATGTTCCCTGGACTGAGGCTGACCCGGAGGTCCTGGACATCTCCGTCACCAAGCGGGTCCTGGACGAGGACCACTATGGCCTCAAGGATGTAAAGGAGCGCATCCTGGAATATCTTGCGGTGCGCCAGCTTACCAAGGAGAAGGAGGTCAGGGGCCACGCTCCCATCCTTTGCTTCGTGGGACCTCCCGGGGTAGGCAAGACCTCCTTGGGCAAGAGCATCGCCCGAAGCATGAACCGCAAGTTCCACCGCATCTCTTTAGGTGGCGTGCGGGATGAGGCGGAGATCCGGGGCCACCGGCGCACCTATATCGGAGCGCTTCCCGGGAAGATCATCCAGGGGATGAAGCAGGTGGGGGTGGTAAACCCCGTCTTCCTGCTGGACGAGATCGACAAGCTCTCCTCCGACTGGCGGGGGGACCCAGCCTCGGCCCTTCTGGAGGTCCTGGACCCCGAGCAGAACCACACCTTCACCGATCATTACCTGGATGTTCCCTACGACCTCTCCAAGGTCTTCTTCATCACCACCGCCAACACCCTAAGCACCATTCCCAAGCCCCTTCTGGACCGGATGGAGGTCATTGAAATCCCGGGCTACACCCTCCCGGAGAAGCGGGCCATCGCCCGCCACTTCCGCTGGCCCTTCCAGGTGAAGGAAGCGGGCCTCGAGGGCAAACTGGAGATCACCGACCGGGCCATAGAGCGCATCGTGCAGGAGTACACCCGGGAGGCAGGGGTGAGGAACCTGGACCGGGAGCTTTCCAAGGTGGCCCGCAAGGCAGCCAAGGACTACCTGGAAAGCCCCTGGGAGGGCGTGCGGGTGGTGGACGCCCAGGACCTCGAGGCCTACCTGGGCGTGCCCAAGTACCGTCCGGACCGGGCGGAGAAGGCCCCCCAGGTGGGGGTGGCCCAGGGCCTGGCCTGGACGCCCTATGGCGGTGCCCTTCTCACCATTGAGGCCGTGGCCGTACCCGGCACAGGCAAGGTAAACCTCACCGGCAACCTGGGGGAGGTGATGAAGGAGTCAGCCCACGCCGCCCTCACCTATCTTCGGGCCCACCGGGAGGAGTGGGGCCTGCCTGAGGGTTTCCACAAGGAATACGACCTTCACGTCCACGTTCCCGAAGGAGCCACTCCCAAGGATGGCCCCTCTGCCGGCATCACCATGGCCACCGCCCTGGCCAGTGCCCTCACGGGGCGTCCCGTGCGCATGGACATCGCCATGACCGGGGAGATCACCCTCAGGGGCAAGGTCCTAGCCATCGGCGGGGTGAAGGAAAAACTCCTGGCCGCCCACCAAGCGGGCATCTTCCGGGTGGTCCTTCCCAAGGAGAACGAACCCGAGCTCAAGGAGGTTCCGGAGGAGATCCTCAAGGACCTGGAGATCACCTTCGTGGAGGAGGTGGGAGAGGTGCTCAGGCTCCTCCTCCTGCCTCCTAGCCCACCCCCCGTGGCCCCCACCGACCGGCCGCAACCGGGTGCCGGGGCCTAAGCCTCCACCACCTGGCCCAAGGGAGCCAGTACCCGCAGGGTTCCGGGTGCAGGCTGGTAGGCCCTGAGCCTGAACTCCGCCAGCCCCCGCATCCCAAGCCCCAACCGGTACACCCCTGGGGGCAGAAGAAGGAGGTACTCCAAGGGGTTTTCCGGGAGGACCGTCCCCCAAAAAAGGCTGCTTCCCGAAGGAGTGGGCAGAAAATAGAGACTCCGCTCCTCCCCCAGAAGACGCAGGGGAAAGGAGGCAGAATCGGGACCCAGGCCCAGAGGTAGCTCCTGGTAAACCCGTCCCTCCAGCTTGACCACCGCGGGTTCGGAAAGCACCAAGGGCACCTCCACAGGCTCCCCGCCCAGGGAAACCAAGGAGAATACCTCCGGAGCCTCCAAAGGCAGTGCAGGTCCGAGGCCCAGCAAAACATTAGGCGGGGGGAAATCTGACCACGGGAACTGCGGATCCGCGCTTACCCGTCGCCACTCCTTAAGGCCCCGCATCAAGGCCTTCGGCTCCAAGGGCTCCCCGGCCCGGCTGAGATGAAAGGCCTCGGCCACCGGGTCCCCTAGCTGACGAAAGGCTTCGGCCAGCTGGAGATGAAAACGAACCCTCTCCCCCTGGGGAATGGCTGAGCAGAGATAGCGGCGGAACTGGGGTTCGGTAAGCCAGTAGCGCCCTTCAAAAAAGCTGAGCCAGCCCTTATGCTCCAGTTCCCCCAGCTGTGCCCCAAACCCCAAAGCCTCGGCCAAGGGAGCGGGGAAAGCCCCGGGGTGAAGGGCCAGCATCTCCAGGGCTTTCCTGGCGGACTGGGAAAGGTGGCGCGCCTCGAGGGCCACCATGGCCCGCACCCGCTGGGGCAGGGCCTGCGGATCCCCCATGGCCAGAAGCTCCCGCAACACCCCGGGCCGCCCTCCACTTTCCAGGTAAAAGCGGGCCGCCTCCTCAAAGGATAGATGGCGGAGAAACCGCTGGCGGGCCTCCGAAAACTCCAGGCGAGGCACCTGGAAAACCCGGGTGATCTCGGCGGGAAAGCGGGCCCTTAGGGCCAAAAGGAAGGCTGGATCTTCCCCGAAAAGGCTTCTGGCCACCACCAGCACCTGCCCTGGGTTAAGGCGGAGTTTCAAGGCTTCTTCCTTGGCAGGCAAGGGGTCCGAAAGGTAGAAAACGCCAGGTCCCTGGCCAAGCCCTTCCCGGAGGGGTAAGCCCAACCTGCCCGCCAGCAAGCGGGCCAGCTCCTCCTGCCCAGAACCCGGCGGACCGATCAGCACCACCAAAGCGGGAGGGCGCACCTCCTTTAGCCCCTCGAGGAGAGGTAGGGCCTCCTTAGGAACCTCCCGGCGAGCCCTCTGGACATGCACCCAATCGGTAAACGCTGGGGAGAGGTCCTCGAGGCCCTCCAGCACCTCCTCGCCCCCCGGAGTGGGATCCAGCTCCACGCCAGGGGGCAGTTCCAGGATCCTGCCCTGAAAGGTGCCCTTCCCGAAAACCCTGCGGAGGTGGGTAAGCTCCACCCGCAGGTTCTGCAGGGCGGCCCTGTGGCCCCAGAGGAGATCCGCCAGCTTTTCCCGGCGGGTGGGACCCTCGAGGGCCAGGTAATAGAGTATGCCCAAGGCCTTCCGCCGCAAGGAAAGGGGCCCCAAGGGTCCTTCCGCCCGGGCAGGGCCGTATAGGGGCAACCGAACCTTCATTCCTCTCACCCCGTTAACCCTATCGTTAAGAAACCGTTAAGAACCTCCTCACCCTCTCCTTTCAGCTTAACGCCTAAAAAACATTCCCGTGTCAGAAAAGCACATCTCCCCTTAACGCTCCCTTAACGCCCTCTTATCTAACTTCCAGGGCGAAAGGAGGTGAGACGGTGAGGCTTGGGCTTTGGACGTGGCTTCTCCTGCCCCTCATCCTGGGGGCAGCGGGGCCCCAAGCCTCCGTGCGGCTGGAAGTTAGGATTCCGGAACGCGCGGCCCTGGTGTTGGAACCCCCGGCAGTGGGGGGCAGGGTGGCAGGTCCCTTGTGGGCTGGCAAAGGAGGTGGGGGAAACCCCAGCCAGCCTCCTTACTGTCCCCGGGACCCCAGCGACCCCACCCTCTGCCTGCGGGATCCCGTGGTGGTTTTTGACCTCAGGTGCGCCACCTTAGGCCCGGTACCTCCCCATTGCGTGGGCCTTTACGGCGGGGATGGCCGTTTTCTGGACGAGGACGGGCGCCCTTACCCCCCTCTTCGCCTGGACGGGGAGGGTAGGGTGATCCCCGGCTCCAAGCGCTTTCCCCAGTACTTCACCCATCCCTCCATGCGGCTTCACGTTTTCACCCAAAGGCGGCACTGGGCTTTATCCGTGGCCTTTGAGACCGAACCCACCAGTCCGGATGGAAGGGTGTTGGACGCCAGCCACTTTGCCATGCACTCCATCCTCACGGGGCGGGGAGGCCTTCCCCCCACCCCCCACTGGAAATGCTTGGCTTACCACCCGGACTGGGACCGCCCGCCCTCCCACATCTGCCCGGCTCCCTCCGGACCCGACGGCGGGGTGCTCTTGGAGGAGGTCACCGACCATCCCGGGGGCTGGCAGTCGGTCACCTTGGGGATCAAGCTCCGTCTGGACGGTTCCGAAACACCAGGGGAGTACGAGGGTTGGCTGGTCTACACCCTGACGCTCTTGTAGGAGGTCTTTCGGCTCTAGGCCCTTGAGTTCAGCGGAAAGAAAGGAGGACACCATGAAGAAGTGGCTGATCGCGGCTTTAGCTCTGGCCCTGGCAGTAGGCTACGCCCAGGTGAACTTCCCTTCCGAAGGCGACCTGGACGGGAACGTGGAAGAACTCTGGGACGACAACCACGACCAGGCGGCGGTGAGGGAGAGGGTGAGGGTCATCATCCCGCCCCGCTACGCCCTCCACCTCACCGAGGACGAGTGGAACCTGGATCTGAACCATCCCCCAGCGGCCCCGGGTGACTGGTACCCGGATCCCGACGAACCCACCCTACCCCCAGAGGGATGCTACCTTGTGCCTAAGGCGGTGAAGACCCTTGAGGACCTCGTAACCTACCTCGAAAACGGCCATGTCCTTCGCGCGATCGGGGCTTATCCCGCCGCCAGGGATTACAACAACGATGGCAGGCTTTCCGATGACGAGAAAGGTACCCTCCTTTGCGTGAACCACAAGATCCTGCAGAAGTTCTCCAACGACCCCGACGGGTGGCGGCTCAGCGTATCCGTGACCGGGACCCCCTCCAGCGGCTTCGGCTGGTTCGTCCTGGCGGATCTCATCAACCACGCACCTAAGGGAGGGTTCGCCACCAACAGCCTGCCCTCCGGCCCCCACGTGGTGGCCGAGGACACTCACCCCACGGGCGGCTGGCTGGACGATCTGATCGTGGAGGCCTTCTGGTTTGACGGCTCCGAGCTGGACGGCACCTACACCATCGACGTGACCTTCACCCTGGCGGGTCTCTGAAGGAGGTAGGCCATGCGGAAGCTTTTCCTTCTAATGGTTAGCGGGCTCCTGGCCCTGGCCTTGGCCGCTGGCGAGGAGGCCAACGGCGGCGAGGAGTGGGACGTGGACGAGCAGCAGGCCACCGTCACCGAGCGCATTAACCTCACCATCCCTCAGCGGGTGGCCCTGCACCTCACCGAGGACGAGTGGATCGTGGACCTCAATAACCCCGCGCTCGGAGCAGACGGGGAAGGGTGCTACCTGGTGCCCAAGGGCTACCAGGGCACGCTGGAAGATGCCATCAACGACGCTTTGGCTGGCAACTTCCGACCCATCGACACCTACCCCGCCATCAAGGACCTGAACAACAACGGCAGGATTGACGAGGGCGAAAAGGGCACCCTCATCTGCCTCAATAAGAAGGTCCTGCAAAAGTTCTGCAACAACCGGGATGGGTGCGAGCTGGACCTCAAGGTGACCCGGACCCTGGGCGGGCCCAACTACGGCCTGGGCGGGGTGGTGGAAAACGCGCCTGACCTTCAGTACAGCAAGTTTGTCCAGTTCAACGGGCAAGACGACGGCGATCCCCTCGAGCTTCTGAAGGTCCTGAACGGCCGCTTCCCCGGCTGGCTGGATGACCTCATCATCGAGGCCTTCTGGTTTGACGGCTCCGAAGTAGCGGGAACCTACGAGTTCAACTTCCTCTTCCATCTCGCGGCCCTCTAACTTCCTGGGCTGCCCCCGGCCAACCCGGGGGCAGCCTTTTGCCCTAAAATTCCAGTATGAGAAAACTCCTTCCCCTGACGATCCTGATGATCCTCCTGAGCCAGACCCAGGCCCAGACCGGGGTGGGGGTAAGCCCCCCCAGGGCCCTTTACCCCGCCACCCCCGGAACCAGCCTAACGGGAGGCATCCTGGTGGACCACCCGGGCCGTAGCGGCACCCTGCAGGTGGAGGTGGTGTTGCAGGATGTGCTGCTACAGGCGGATGGCAGACCCCTCTACCTGGACCCGGGAAGCCATCCCCGCTCCCTAAGCCGCTGGCTTTCCGTAAGCCCCCTCACCTTCCTCCTTCAACCCCAGGCCACCCAGGAAGTGCGCTACACCGTGCAGGTACCGCCAAACGTCCAGCCTGGCACCTACTGGGGCATCATCTTCTTTGAATCGGCCCCTGCGGGAAGCCGGCAGGGCGGGGAAGGCTTGGGTATCCGGGTGAAGACCCGGGTGGGGCATGTGGTCTACGTGGAGGTGGGGCAGGTGAGCCGCTCGGGGCGGATCCAGGGCTTCCGCTATCAGCCGCAAAGCCGCGAGGGCCCGGCCCAGGTGCGCCTGGTCTTTCAGAACACGGGCACCGGGCTTCTTCGCCTGAAGGGTCGGGTGGAGGTGCGGGACCTTCAGGGCCGCCCCCTGGCCCAGGCAGAGGTGCCGGAAACCGCTAGCCTCCCCGGGGCCACCCACGAACTCCCAGCTCCCCTGGAGAAACCCCTTCCTCCTGGGCGCTACCTGGTGCTGGCGGTTTTGGACTTTGGAAGCCCCAGCCTGATCGCCGGGGAAGGGCGGATAGAGGTGAAATGATGCGACTTCTGGTCCTTGTTCCCTTCCTTGCGCTGGCCTTGGCCCAGGTTCCCGTTGGGGTGAACCTTCCGGAAGGTACCAGCCTTTCCCTGAGCGCGGAGGAAGTCCTCTTCGACCTCACCCAGAGCGCCTATCCCCCACCCAGTTTCCCCTACGCCTATGCCCCCACCCTTCCCCAAGGTCCCCTTACCCTGAGGCTGTTCACCAACCTCGAGGGGGGCTTTGCCGTGGAGGTGGAGGCCACGCCCCTCCTGGCGGAAGGCGGTGCGGAGATCCCTCCAGGCCAGGTGGAGTACCGCTTAAATGGAGGCCCCTGGATTCCCCTGGGCCCCAAGGTGGTCCTCCTCACGGGAAGCGGACCCACCCCGGGCTACCAGAGCTACGTGCTGGAGTTCCGGCTGGTGCTCACGGGACGGGAGGTGCCTGGCGTATACCGGGGTAGCCTCCTCTTCACCCTGAGCCGGCTTTAAGCCATGCGGGCCCTGGCCCTTCTCCTTCTTCTGGGCTTTGGGGTGGCCCTCGAGGCCCCCGAGGTCCTGGAAGCCCAGCAAGGAGGCTTCCTAAGCGTGCCCGTGCGGGGGGAAGGGGAAGTGATGGCGGTGGAAGTGCCCAAAGGACTCGTCCCCCTCTCGCAAGGGATTGTAGGGGAAGGGGTACTGAACTTCCTGGTGGGGCCGGAGGCCCTGGCGGGGGAACACCCTTTGGTGCTCAGGGATAGCCGGGAGACCCGCACGGTGCGGGTGCGCATCCTGGTACGGGCAGGAGTGGAGCTGAAAGTTCCCCCTGGCGGCGAGGGGGTGGCAGGGGAAAGCCTGAGTTACACCTTGAGCGTACGCAACACGGGCAACGCCGTGGACCGGGTGCGCCTCGAGGTGCGAAGCCTTCTTCCCTACCGGCTTTCCCAGGAGGTTCTGGAACTGGCCCCGGGGGAGGCCAAGGAGGTGAGCCTGGAGCTACGCCTCGTGGGTCGCAACCGGGACACGGCCACCATCCTCGCCTACTCCAGCCTGGACCCCAAGGTGCGGGCCTACGGGGTGATTGAAACCGTTATCCAGCCCTTCGCCGGGGCGGAAAAGCTTTCCCGACAAGCCCTCTTCTACCGGTTTGGCCTCACCGCTCGATACAGCCAGGAAGATACAGGCTACGCCCTTACCCTTTCCTTAGGAGGGGCGCTTTCCGACTTCGTGCGCTTAAGCTCCAGCCTGGGCCTTAAGGCCGAAGGGCTTGCAGGCGAAGCCTTCCTTTTCGGGGAAGACTTCTCCCTGGGTTTTCGCGGTTACCCCGGGGTCTACCGGCTGGAAGGGGAACTTGGGCCCTTCCAGGGCTATGCCGCCTGGGCTGGGGGCGGGCTGAGCCTGGGGGGAACCTACGAGGAGGGTCCCCTACGGCTCGCCACCCACCTGAGCACCCTGGGTCAGCGCTTCAGCGTGGGCTACGCCTTCCAGGAAGGCGGGCTCACCCTGGTGCCCTACGGGGTGGTGAGCCGCAGGGCCGACCCCGAGGCGGTGCGGGCTGGAGCTGGCCTCGAGGGCAAGCTGGAAAACCGGGAGCTAAGCCTTACGGGGAGGTTTGAGTACCTGGAAGGCCTCAGGCTCCGCCTGGGCGGAGCCAGCCGGAGCCAGGACCCCCTGGGCTTCAAGGGGGAGGTGGCCTACGAGGGAGGAACCTGGCAGGGTTCGGCCACCCTCACCGAGCGCCTGGACGAGGCCACCACCCATAGCCTCACCTTCCGCCTGGCCACCACCTATGGCCTCCTCTACACCCTGGCCTACCGCCCCTTAAGGGAGCCCTTCTCCGTAAGCGGCACGGTGGGAACCCAGGGAGGCCTGGTCCTTGGCCTGGCCGCCCGCTACCGGGAAGGAGGGCTTGAACTTGGCGGAAGCCTGGGGCGGAACCCCACGGGCCCCTACCTGGGCCTTTACGCCAGCTACCGGGAGCGGGACTATGCGTTGCAGCTTGGCTACACTGCCGCCGAAACCCGGCGCCTCCTGGCTTCCATCCAAGGTACTTTTCCTCCGTGGGAGGGAAGCCTGGGCCTGGGGTACGACCTGGAACAAAGGCGCCTGGATGGGCGTTTTGGCCTGGCTTACCGGGAAGGGATCTTGGGCCTGGGCTTGGAAGGCCGGTACGCCCAAGGAACCTTGAAACTGGCGGCCTTGGGGGCCCTGGAGATCAAGGGCGGGTTTGACACCCCCGAGGAAGTGGTCCAGGCCTTTGGCGGCCGGGCCACGGGGTATGTGGAGGGCCTAGTCTTCCACGACCGAAACCGGGACGGGATAAAGGGTCCCGACGAACCTCCCCTGCCCGGGGCGAAGGTTCGGGTGGGGGGCCTGGAGGCGGTGGCCGACGCAGGGGGCCGCTACCGGCTGGAGCTTTACCCCGGAAGCTACCGCCTGGAGGTAGGAGGCCTCGAGGCCAGCCTGGCCCTGCGCCGCCGGGTGGAGGCCAAGGTGGAAAGAGGCCTCACCCTACCCCTGGACCTACCCGTGGAAACCGTGGTGGGCCTGATGGGCCAGGTATTTTTGGACACGAACCGGAACGGCGTCAGGGAGGAAGGCGAACCTCCCCTCCCCTACGCTCGCATCCGCCTCCAGGGTGTGGAATCCCGCACCGCCACCGCCGATGGGCGCGGGGCCTTCGTGATAGGAGGGCTTCTGCCAGGCACCTACACCCTCAGCCTGGATCCCACCAGCCTGGACAAGCTGCAGGAGCCCGGGGAACCCGTATCCCTGGCCCTGGAGCCCGGTCCCCTACCCCAGGTGCTCCTGGCCGCCAGGCCGGTGGTGCGGGAAATCGTGCACACCCTCACCGAGGAAAGCCTGGCTCTGGTCCTAGAACCCCTGCCCACAGTCCTGCCCCCAGGAGCCGAGCTTCCCCTAAGGGCCCACGTCCAGGGAAGGCCGGAAAGGGTGTGGGCGGAGTTGTCAGGGCGGACCTATCCCTTACAACCCCTGGGGGAGGGGCTTTTCGGGGCCTACCTTCCCGTGGAAGGGCAGGGAAGCCTCGAGGTCAAGGTGGTGGCCGAGGGCATGGGCCAGCGCACCGAAACCTCGGCCCTCCTCACCGTGCGGCCCGGTCCCCTGGCCATTCTTCAGGCCAGCCCCGCCCTCCTGGACCCGGGGGAGGAAGTGCGCCTCGAGGCCCGCCTCCTCCGAAGGGCAAGCCGGGTGGAGGTGCGGCTAGGCCCTCTGATCGTCCCCTTGGAGAAGGTGGACGACTTCACCTACCGAGGCACCCTCCTGGCCCCTAAGACCCCGGGAGCCTACGAGCTGGAACTCTACCTGGATGGGAACCGGGTTCACACCGCCCGCATCCGGGTGCGGGACTAGGGAAGCTCCTCCTTGCGGTTGGCGTTCAGGAAGACCTGGGCGCCGAAGCGCACCACCACCTCCTCCGCTGGGATATAGGTGGCCCCCAACACCTCCATCACCCGCCTCAGGAGGAAATCCCCTTCCCGGATCTGCAACTCCACCTGGGGAAGGCAGTCCTTGTGGTAGAAGGCCATGAGGGGCTCGAGGTGGCCTTCCGGGTTGTAGGCCACCACCACCGGGTGAGGGGAGGCCAGGGCGTGCTCATAGAGAAAGGCCCAGTATTCCGGCCTCAGAAAGGGCAGGTCCGTGGCCGCCACCGCCACCCAGGGGTAGCGGGCGTGAAAGAGGGCGGAGTGCAGGCCGGAAAGGCTATCCGCCCCCGGAAGCAGGTCGGGATACACGGGCACGCCAAAGCTGGGATAGGGCCTGTTGGCCACGATGAACCGCTCCCCCGCCTCCTGGAGGCTATCCAAAACCCACTGGATCAGGGGCTTTCCCCGATAGGGGTAAAGGGCCTTGTCCTCCCCGAACCTGCGGGAAAGCCCCCCGGCGATCACCGCTCCCGAGTACATGCCTACCATCCTAAGGCCTCAAGAAGCCTTTCCCCCAGCCAGGGGGCATAGAGAAAACCCGTGGAGCCAAAGCCCGTAAGGGCAAAGCCACCTTCCACGGGAAACAGGTAGGGAAGGTCCACACCCCCAGGCGGAAGAGAGGGGTCCAGCCGGAAGCGCACTCCCCGCCATGCGGAGGCCACCGAAGGGCGGTAGCCCAGAAGGTCTTCCGCGCCCTTTAGAAGCCATTCCACCTCCCCTTCCGTGGGAGGGGGAGCCTCCGGATCGGAACGATGGGGGAGGTAGCTTCCCCCTAGGGCGCTTCCCGCCAGGTAGACCCGGTAGCTGATGGCCCGGGGGAAGTAATCCAGCAGGAGGAGGACCAGCCCAGGGATGTGCCGCCCCTCCAGGCCCAAAAGATGGGCTCCCTGCCCACCCCCTGCGTAGACCAACACCTCCCCCCTTATCCGCCCTCCTCCTTCCAGGAAGAGGTAGGGAGGCTCCCAGGCCAGAACCCGGGACCTGAGCACGCCAACCCCCTCCGAGAGCTTCTGCAAAAGGGGCCTGGGCTCCAGCCAGAAAGCCTCTTCCAGCAAGACACCCCCTTGGTGCCAGGTGTGCTTAAGCCTGCCAAGCCGAGAGTCCACCTTCTCCCTCTCCCCTTCCGGCACCGGGCGATAGACACCCAGGTGCAAGGGCACGAAGCGGCTGTAAAAGCGAAGGGCCGCCTCGAGGGCCTCCTCTCCCTTTCTCGCCAGGGTAAAACGCTTCCCCCGCAAGGGGTTCACCAAGGCCACGGGCACCCGGCTTGCCTCCCCCAGGCCCTGGGCCACCACCCGCACCCTAAGGCCCCTTTCCTTGAGAAGCCAGGCGGCGGTAAGCCCCGCCACCCCGGCTCCCAGGACCACCGCCTCGGCTTCCTCCACCTTCCTCATCCCCTGCTGGGGTCAGAAGCGAAAGCCCTCCCCCTCCCTCCGGCACAAACCCCTGGCCGCCAGGCCCTCTAGGAGGCGTTCCGCTTCGTCCTGGGGGAGGAAGGCTCCAAGGTCCTTCGGGCTCAAGAACCCCCCCTTCCGCCAGGCTTCCCTCATGGCCAGGCGCTCCAAGGCTACCCGCGAAGGCCCCTTGGCCAAAAGCCTTCCCTGCCAGCGGAGTAGGCCCAGATACAGAAGATAAGCAAGAAAGGCTGCCAGGACAAGCCCCCAAAGGGCGAAGCGGGAGGCCGCATAAACGAGAAGGAAAAGGGCCAAGGCACCGCTAAAGGGGAGGAAGTGCTGGCGCATGCCGCCTCCTCAGGCCACGGGCAAGGGGATGGGCGCAGGCTCCCTGGCCCCCACCACCTCCCCAAAGAGCAGGTGCGGGGTGGCCTGCTTGATCTCCACCTGGTACAGCCCCGGGGTGGGAGCCTGGTGGGCGGGAACCAGCACCGGATGGTTCCCGCGGTCGTGCCCCTGCACGTACCCTTCCTCCTTGGCCACCCCCCGCACCAGAACCTCCACGGTCTTCCCCACCCACTCCAGGTTGCGGCGGTAGCTCCACTCCTTCTGCTTTTCAATGAGACGCTGGAGCCTTTCCACCTTCACCTCGCGGGGCAGGTCCTGGAAGTGCTTGTAGGCGGGGGTACCGGGCCGAGGAGAGTAGATGAACATGTAGGCCTGGTCGTAGCCCACCTCGTCGTAGAGGGAGAGGGTTTCCTGGAAGTCCTCCTCCGTCTCCCCGGGGAAGCCCACGATGATGTCCGTGGAAAGCACGGCATCCGGCAGGATCTCGCGGATCCTCCTGATCCTTTCCAGGTACTGCGCCCGCCGGTACTCCCGGGCCATGCGCCTAAGCACCCGGTCCGAGCCAGACTGCACCGGCAGGTGAATGTAACGGGTGATGGCAGGGGTTTCGGCAATGGCCTCGATGATGTCGTCGGTGAAGTTCACCGGGTGGCTGGTGAGGAAGCGCACCCTGGGAATGCCCATCTGCCCCACCATCCTCAGGAGTTCGGCGAAGGAGGGGAAGCCCGGCTGGTCCTTGCCGTAGGAGTTCACGTTCTGCCCGAGGAGGGTCACCTCCACCACCCCGGCCTTCTTCAGGGTTTCGATCTCCTTCAGGATCAGGTCCGGGTGGCGGGAAACCTCAGGGCCCCGGGTGGTGGGGACGATGCAGTAGGTGCAGTGGTGGTTGCACCCCCGGATGATGGTCACGTGGGCGGAAAGCGCTCCCCTGGGAGGCGGGGGGATGTAGTCCAAAAGATCTTCCTTGAAGGTGAGGTCCCAGAAGCGCTGGTTCCCCTTCAAGGCCTCGGGCAAGGAGGTAAGGGCTCCCGGGCCCAGGAGAACATCCACCCCAAACTTCCGGGCCATCTGCTGACCCTCGTCCAGCTGGGCCAGGCAGCCCATGAGCCCGATGAGAAGCCCTCGCCTATCCTTCTCCTTCCGAAGCTGGCCTAGAAGGGAGCGCACCTTCTCCACGGGCTTCCCGCGGACCGCACAGGTGTTCACCAGGACGAAGTCCGCCTCCTCCACCGAATCCACCAGCTCCCACCCCAGGCTCACCAGCTCGCTGGCCACCAGGTGGGAGTCGTACTCGTTCATCTGGCATCCGAAGGTAATGATGTGGGCGCGCATAAACCTCCTGGGGCGGCCGGGGGGATCCCGGGCCCCGTGGTTTCCAGTGTAGCAACCTCGAGGCCCTCAAGGCCAACCTCGGTCCCTGGATTCCTCAGCCTCGAGCCCCCCAAAAGGCCACACCCCCCGGCCACGTTACCGGGGGGTTAAGCCTCGCATCCCGATGCTGGTGGCGGCGGTGGGACTCGAACCCACGACACCACGATTATGAGTCGTGTGCTCTGACCACCTGAGCTACGCCGCCACGGGCGCACCAGGCAATCCCCATCTTAGGGGAGGGCCCCCAAGCGGTCAAGGTTCAAAGCCGATGTGATCCATGAAGTCGGGGAGGATTTCTTCGGCGAAAAGGTCCAAGAAGGCCCTCACCGCCCCCAGGCTCACCCCTCCCGTGAGGTCCAGGTCCGATTCCACCCACACGGTTCCCTCCTCGTCCAAAAAGGCCCGGCTAAAACGGCGGTCCCGGTTCCAGGCGTTCACGGCCTCGAGGTCCGGCACCTCGTCCAGGGTGAATCCGGCGCTTAGGGTCAGAACCCCGCACCGCCCCTCCTGGCAGAAATCCAGGTAGAGCCAGACCTTAGTCAAGCCAGCCATCTCCAGACGGAACTCCTGGGCATCCGTCTTCTCGTAGGCAAGACCCGCCTGCTTGAGAATCCCTTCCACCTCGGCCGGGGTCAAGCCCTTGACCACGGCCTGCCCCAAGGCCAATCCCCAAAACAACAATCCCGCCAGCAATATTCTCATAAAACCCCTCTTCCGTCCCGGTGGGCCCGTAGGCGACCTTGCAGGACACCCCCAGTCTACACGATCCCCTTCTCCTTCAGGAAACGCCCTTCCCGGAAGCGATCCAAGCGGAACGGGGTTATATCCAGGCTCCTCGCCTTCCCGTGGACCACTTCCTCCGCCATAAGCCTCCCCACCATGGCCGCCTGCTGGACCCCGTGGCCGGAAAAACCCGCCGCCACCAGAAGCCCCTCCTCCACAAAACCCAGGATGGGGTTGGCATCCGGGGTCATCTCGTAGTAGCCCCACCAGCTGGCCCTTCGGTCCAGGGCAAGCCCTTCCAGGAAGGGAAAGCGGGAAAGGCCCGCCTCGAGGGTCGGAGCCAGCCATCTCCAGTCCATGCCCTCGGAAAAACCCGGGGGCTCATCCGGGTTGGACCGGCCCATGAGCACCCTCGCCCCCTCCGAACGCAGGTAGAAGCCCGTGGCCAGGTCTATGGTGAGGGGAAAGGCATGGGGAAAGGGAGCGGGGGCCGTGGCGAAGACCATGCGGCGCACGGGCCGGATGGGAATCTCCAGGCCAAGCCTTTTCCCCACCTCCCCCGTCCAGGCTCCGGTGCAAAGGAGGAGAAAGGGAGCCTCGTACGCCGCCAAGGGGGTTTCCACCCGCCATACCCCCTTCTTTCTCCGGGCGGCCACGAGGGGCTCGGAAAAGCGCACCCTGGCCCCAAGCCGCCTGGCCTCCCTGAGGTAGTGGGCGGTAACCCCATGAGGGTCTATGACCCCATCCATGGGACCGAAGGTGGCGTAGGCCAGGCCCTCCTCCCGGAAGGGCACGTGGGATTGGGCCTTCTTTAGGGAAAGCTTCTCCACAGGCACCCCCAAAGCCCGCTGGGTAGCCAAGGCTTCCTCCTGGGCTTCCCTCAGGGCCTCCGGCACCAGGAAGAGGTAGCCGATGGGCCGGTAGCTGGCCTCCGGAATCCTTTGGTACTCCAGGATGGAGTGGTAGGAAAGAAGGATGTTTAAGGGCTCGGAGAACTGCACCCGCACCCCGGCGGCGCTCTTTCCCGTGGAGCCCTGGGCAAAGGTGGCCTCCCTTTCCAGAACCAGGACCTCGAGGCCCGCCTCCGCCAGGCGGTAGGCACAAGCCGCCCCCACGATTCCCACCCCCACCACCAGGACCTCGGGCATGGCCCCAGTCTAGGACACTTTTCCCTCAGGAAAGGGGTATGCTATGGCCCGGAGGTCAGGTATGACCTACAAGCATATCCAAATCCCAGAGGACGGCGAAAGGATCACCATCCAAAACGGGGTTCTCCAGGTGCCGGACCAGCCCATCATCGGCTTCATCGAAGGGGATGGGACGGGGCCGGACATCTGGAGAGCCGCCAGGCCCGTCTTAGATGCCGCCGTAGAAAAGGCCTACGGGGGAAGGCGCAAAATCGCCTGGGCGGAGATCTACGCCGGGGAAAAGGCTAACCAGGTTTATGGGGAGCCTGTATGGCTACCCGAGGAAACCCTGGACTTCATCCGCGAGTACCTGGTGGCCATCAAAGGGCCCCTGACCACCCCGGTGGGCGGGGGCATCCGCTCCATCAACGTGGCCCTAAGGCAGGAGCTGGACCTTTACGCCTGCGTGCGCCCCGTGCGCTGGTTCAAAGGGGTACCCAGCCCGGTGAAGCACCCCGAGCTGGTCAACATGGTCATCTTCCGGGAGAACACCGAGGACATCTATGCCGGGATTGAGTGGCCTGCAGGCAGCGAGGAGGTGCAAAAGGTCCTGGACTTCCTCAAGCGGGAGTTCCCCAAGGCCTACGCCAAGATCCGCTTCCCGGAGACCTCGGGAATCGGGATCAAGCCCGTCTCCAAGGAGGGCACGGAGCGCCTGGTGGACGCCGCCATCGCCTACGCCATCAAGGAGGACCTGCCCAGCGTCACCCTGGTGCACAAGGGCAACATCATGAAGTTCACGGAAGGAGCCTTCCGGGAATGGGGCTACGCCCTGGCCCGGGAGAAGTACGGGGCCACGCCCCTGGATGGTGGCCCCTGGCACGTGCTGAAAAACCCCCGCACCGGCCGGGAGATCGTCATCAAGGACATGATCGCCGACAACTTCCTGCAACAGATCCTCCTTCGCCCCGACGAGTACTCGGTGATCGCCACCTTGAACCTCAACGGGGACTACATCTCCGATGCCCTGGCCGCCCAGGTGGGTGGAATCGGCATTGCCCCAGGGGCCAACATCAACTACCAAACGGGGCATGCGGTCTTTGAGGCCACCCACGGAACCGCGCCCAAGTATGCGGGCCAGGACAAGGTGAACCCCTCCAGCGTCATCCTCTCGGGGGAGATGATGCTCCGCTACATGGGCTGGAACGAGGCAGCAGACCTCATCATCCAGGCCATGGAGCGCACCATTGCCAAGGGGCTCGTTACCTACGACTTCCACCGCCTCCTCCAGGCAGAGGGTAAGCCCGCCACCCTCCTTAGGACCAGCGAGTTCGGCCAGGCCTTGATCGAGCACATGTAATACCACTCGCCCACGAGCCTCGTCCAGGAAGGTTCGCAGGCTAGAGAAGGGTGAAGCGGGCCTCGAGGCGAGGGAGGTCCGCCTCCAGAAAGCGGAGGCGGACCTCAGCATCCAGGGGTAGGGGTTTGCTGAGGGCCACCTGGGCAGTCAGGCCCAGCTCCGGCAGGAGGAAAATCCCCTGCCCTCCCCTTTTCTCCACCAGGATTCCCCTTCCCTCGTACCCCTTCTCCATCAGGTAGACCAGGATCCAGTGGAGCTTGCTCTTCCTCTCCGCCTCCCGCACCAGGTCGGCCATGGCCTCCGCCGCCCCCACCCGTTGCAAGAGCTCCTCCTGGGAAAGGAGCTTCTCCCCTTTCAACCAGGCCCTTAGCTGCTGGTGGGCCACCAGGTCCAGGTAGCGCCTTAAAGGGCTCGTCACCTGGGCGTAGAGGGGAAGGCCCAGGCCCCTGTGGGGTGCGGGCACGGCCTTGAGCTGGGCCCTCTTCAGAGCCTTGCGTTGCTCCCACATGGCGCTAAGCCCCTCCCCTTCCACCCGGCTGGCGGGAGCCTCCTGGGTGGCGAAGGGGAAGGGCAGTCCCTCCCTGAGGGCCAGGTGGGCGGCGGCATAACCCGCGAGATGCATGGCCTCCTGGACCCAGATGCGGCTTTCGTAGGCCTCGAGGGGACGGATCCTTACCTCCTGGCCCTCCAAGCGCACCTTCACCTCGGGTAGGCGGAGGTCCAGCCCCCCTTGGGCCAGGCGCTTCCGCCGGAAGGCCAAGGCCAGGTCCCGCAAAGGGGCAAGCTCCTCCACCCCCAGGGCCTCCCGGTAGCTGAGCCTCCTCACCCTTACCCAGCTTGGGACAATCTCCTCCTCCAGGATCTCCCCTTCCCCGGAAACCTTGAGGCGAAAAGTCAGGGCCGGGGACACCTCCTTCAGGCCCAAGCCCAGAACCCAGGTGGCCTCCTGGGGCAGCATGGGTACCGTCCCCTCGGGCAGGTACAGGTTGGCCCCCCGGCGCATGGCCTCCTGGTCCAAGGGGCTAAAAGGCTCCACCAAGGCCGCCACATCCGCCACGTGCACCCAAAGCTGGAAACCCTCGGGTACCCTTTCGGCATAGACGGCGTCGTCCGGGTCCTGGCTTTCCTCGTCGTCAATGGCGTAGGCGGGGAGGTGGGTCAGGTCCACCCGCTTTTCCTGGGGAAGGGGAGGTAGGGGAAGCTCAGGAGGAACGAGGATAAGCCCAAGCCGCCTGGGATGGGGATTCTGCCGCTGCCACACCCCGAGGCGCAGGAGAAGGCCATGGGCGGCCTCTGGTGTTTCGGGAAGGCCCAGGGCTCTGAGCACCCGGCTTTCCCCTCTTTCTCCCAGGGCCATGGCCTCCACCTCCTGGATTAAGGAGCGGTCCTCGGGGGCGGGCACCCCTTCCCTAAGCCGCCTTACCCCCTCCTGGAAGCGCCGCTCCTGTTCCTCCCGCTTTCTTCTGGCCTCGAGGAGGGCCTCCACTTCCTCCCGGGTGCGGGCCCGGACCCTTTCCCCCTCCAGGAGGAAGCGCTCCCCCCTTTGCGCCAGAAGATAGGCCCCGTAAGCGGTCTCGGGCGTGTACGCCCCGTAGACCAGCTCGGCCAAGTCCTTGAGATCCACCACCTGGCCCTGAAGAAGCTCCCAGGCAGCCTCCTCCTCGCCCTCGGGCGGGTTCAACTCCAGGGAAGCGGGCCCGGGGTGAAGCCAGAGGACATCCTTGGGACGCACCTTTACCCGAGCCCCGTCGGGCAGGGTGAGCTCCAGACGGTCCCCCTTTTCCACCGCCAAAGCAGGCCTTCCCTTGTAGACCACCAACACGGCCACGCCCCTAAGGATACCTCAGGGGCTACACGCAGCCGCTCCAGGAACCCGGGCAAAAGGGCACCCCCATTACGCAAAAGCCGCCCCCTATCCCTGAACCCGCTCCTCGAGGGGGCCAAAGGGGCTATACGCCACCGCCCATCCAGGCCTACCCCGACCGATGTTGAAGGCGGTGATAAGCGGGTAAACCAAAAGGAGCATCCCCAAAAAGGGCAAAGCCAGGAAGAGCAAGGCTAGGGGACTGGAAGACCCCGCCGCCTGAGGCCCCAGGAAGCCAAGGCCAATACAGCCTATGCCCACCCATGCCCAGGCGGAAACCTGGCGGTAGCGCTTCCTGGCTTCCTCCCATGCTCCTTCCAGCTCAGCGGGGGGATGGAGAAGGCCATTGAGCCAGGCCAGCCCCCGGGCTGAGCCCAGGTATTCCCGTAACCCCGGATGCTCCTTCCAGTCAAGGCCCAGGTGGAGCAGAAGCAGATCCCAACCGGGCAGGTCCAGCCAGAGGGGTACCTTTTCCTCCCCGAAAACCAGCTGGAAAAGCGGGCTGGTGCCCAAACGCCAGCCCAGGCGAAGGCGGTAGGGATTCAACCTCCCCGGCCGCACCTCCCACCGGGTCCAAAGACCCAGGGGCCCCTCCACCCCGGAAAACCTCTCCTTGGGGTATAACTGGCTCCCCACCCTGATCCCCTCCGGCTCCAAAGCCACCGTAAAGGAGGAGCGCAAAATGGGGGCGAGGGCCGTGGAGAAAAGATAGAAGGCTGGAGGAATGGCCATCAAGAGGAAGGGAAGGCCCCCTTCCCCGCTTAAGGCTAGAAAGAAGCCCGTGGGGAGCGAGAGGGCAAGAAGGCGCTTCCACGCCGCCCATCGTTGCCAGGGCCGGTAGCTTAGGGTTTCCACAGCACCTCCCTACTCCCCGCTGTAATCCCCCCACTCGTGGAGCAGGCCCGAAGGACCCTCCCAATAAAGGTTCCCCTCCTCGTCCTGGTGGGTGGGCTCTGGGGTTTCCCCGGAAAGAAGCTGGCTCCACTCCTCAGCCATCCAGGTGTTGAAGTCCCGATGCTCTTGCAGGCTCTCGTCCAACCCTGAGGAATCCAAGCCCCCACCTGGGAGGTCCATGGGCAGTTCTCCCCCAGGGATATCCCCGGCTCCGTAGCCATAAGGGGACCCTGAGAAATCCCCCCCACCCGAAAACCCAGGGGAATAGGGCTCCCCACCCATAGAGGGCCCCCAGGGCACGGACGGGGAGGCAGGCCCAGAAGCTCCACCCCCTCCAGCCCCCGGGCCCAAGCCCGGCCCGGGCTGGGCCACAGGGCTGCTTCCCCCCACCCGCATGGAGGCCAAGACCGCTTCCACCTGGGGCCGGATCTGGGTTAGCTTGCCCACCTCCCCGGTGAGGGTAAGCTGGTACCCCTCCTGGCCCAGGACAAAGGCCCAGACCCAAAACTCCAAGCTCCGTCCCCCGTACCGCCCCTGCCCGGCAAAGGCCACAGCCTCCACACCCGCCAAGGGGACCACCTGGACCGGCCCTGGGACAAACCCCTCCACCCCCTCTGCGTTCCGCCAGGCCACCACCTGGGCGTACTGAAGGGAGTTCATGGGCTGGGGAAGGGGTTCCACCAGGAGGGTCAGGTTTTCCCGGAAGGCATCCTTAGGACCCTCCAGGGGGCTTAGAAGGGCCCATCCGCCCTGCACCGCCTTGGCCTCCCACCTCGAGGGCACCCGCAGGCGCACCTGCCCCACCTGCACCTCCTCAGGCCCCTGGGGAAGAAGGTTCCCCACGACGCCAAGCACCACCACGGCGGCGAAGAGAAGAAGGAGCCAATCCCGCCCCCTGCGCGGCCAAAGAAGCATTACCTTTGGTTTTTCCTGCATACCCTGTCCCTCTGCTTCCATACCTACCCCCTGATTCCCCCGGCTTCCTTTTGCCTGAAGGGGTTGTACGCCTCGGCCCACCCGTCCCGGGGAGACTTGCCGCCGAAAAGAGCGAGGAAGGCATAGCCGCCGAGGGCCACCCCCACCCCGAGAAGGGCAAGGCTAGCGTTTTCGGGAAGCTGGGCCTCGAGGCCAAGGGCCGCTCCCGCCAACCCTACCCCGATCCACAGCCAGGCAAAAAGCCTTTGGTAGCGCCTGCGAGCCCTTTCCCACTCCTCCTGTACCTCCGCGGGAGGGTACAAAAGCCCGTTCAACCAGGCCAGACCGCGCACCGAGTGGAGGTACCGCACCAGGCCCGGTTGCTCCTTCCAATCCACACCCATGTGGGCTAGCATCCGGTCCCAGCCCGGCAGGTCCAGCCAAAGGGGCTCGCTTTCCCTCCCCATGACCAGGTGGAAAAGGGGTCCTGCGGACAAGCGACCCACTTCTATCAACCTCTGCCACTGGGCCTCGGTGCCTCCCCCAGGAAAGGGCCCCTCCACCCACGCCAAGCGGTCCTTCGGGTAAAGCCTTCCGGCCACCCGAATCCCCTCCGGCTCCAAAACCACCTGGAACCCCGAGCGCAGAAGAGGCCCCACGGCGGACGGGTAAAGGAAAAGCCCCACCAAGAAAGCGATCAACCCCAAGCCCAGCCCCAACCCAACCTCCCCATCCTCCACCGCGCCCATACCCAGCCAGAGAAGGAACCCCATGCTCAAAAGCCCTAAGGCAAGCCGACCCAAAGCCGCCCGCTTTTGCCAGGGAGCGTAGGCCAAGACCTCCATACCTCACCTCACCCGGTAAAGGATCAAAGCCTCCAGGGCGTAGCTGGTGTAGGCGTTTTTTGACTCCCGGGCATCCACCCGGTACTCGTACTTCAGCAGACGGGTGTTGGGATCGTAGCCCAAGGCGCGGACCCAGCCCGAGGTATAGGCGCGACCACCCGACCCTCCCGTGGCCATGTACCCTATCTCCACCACCCCGTCCCCATCGAAGTCATCCGCTAGCCGCCCCGGGAAGAAGAACTGCGCGTTGGGGGGTAGGCCGGCCACGGGAGCCTCCTGGAGCTGGAGCAGATAGGGTTTGTTGGGATACATCGGGCAAGCCCAGCCGTCCATGGCGGGCCGGCCATCTTGGTCTAGAAGCTCGCAGGAAGCGCTCACCCAGTAGACCGTCTGGGGCCGGCCTTGGGGGTCGTACATGGTTCCCCGGTAGAGACCTTGTTGCTTCCGCTCGAGGGTAAAAAGAAGACCGGGTTGAACGCGCTCTTGACGGACCACCTGGCCCGTGCGCACATCTCGTTCCCGCTGCACGCCTCCCGCCAGCTCCACCCGGTAGGAGGGCTTGTTGAGCACCGGTTTCCCGGGGGCAGGGTACCCGGCGAAAACCGCGGACATGCAGGCCACTCCCGTCAGGGCATCCATCCGGGGTGCATAAGGACCCCCGCACAGGCTTACCGCCATCTGCTGCAGGCACTGCACATAAGCCTGCCCTCCCTGGGCCACATATCCCTGGCACTGGGCATGGGCCTGGCGCCGAAGGTCCTCGTAAGGACCGAAGCTGGGAGGGTAGCGCACCTGCTGCGCCAGGGCTAAAAGGAGGAAGAGCCCCCAAACGCCAAGCCAGCCGCCTTCTAGCCGCCTCTTCATAACCTTCCTCCCGATCCTCTGAGCCAACTTCCCTGCCGGGTGGGGCAGGCATAAGGACCCCGCGAACAAGCCAGCTGGAAGGGCTTTTCCAGAAATATGCCAAGCCCGAGAACTCCCTTCTGGCCTCCAAAAACCCTGTCTCTCATCCCGCCTTCTCCTCCTGGGAAGAGGGCTCGAGGGGCTCACCTTCCTTCTGGGCTCCGGGAGGACTAGACAGCCCGTTTCCCTTACCTTCTTCTTCCTTCTCATCAGGCACCCACCCCAACAGGGGAAGATCCCCCAATGCCCTCTGCCACCGCCTATCCTTGGGCCCACAATCCGCCGCCGCGCGGGACATGCCCGACAACCTGCCACCCCCTCTTCCTACTTCCCACCCTATGGATGCGGCCTTACAGATTCCTTAAACGGATGGGGGCGATATAGTGGACGGCATGGAGTGGGACCTTTCCGACCTGTACCTTAGCCCTGAGGACCCAAACCTCGAAAGGGACCTGGCCGAGGCTCTGAACCTCGCCAGCAGCCTGGACCCCAAGGACCTCCTCCATCCCAGCCAGGCGGAAGGCCTTTTCCGGCGCTACGAGGAAGCCCTGGAGAAAGCCTATAAGCCCTTGAACTACGCTTCCCTTTACTTCGCCACCCGCACCCAGGACCCTGGGGCCAAGGCCCTTCTGGACCGGGTAAGGAACCGCTACACCGAGGTGCGAAACCGCCTGGTGCCCCTCGAGGTGGCCCTGCGCAAGCTCCCCGAGGAAGCCTTCCAGGCCCTCTTGGAGCACCCCGGCCTTGCCGACCTCCGCCACTTCCTACAAAGGCAGAGGGCCTTCGCCCCCCACACCCTTTCCGAGCGGGAGGAGGAGCTTCTAAACCTCAAGGGCCTGGTGGGAAGAAGCGCCTGGAGCCAGTTTTACACGGAATACACCGGCCGCTTCCGCTTCCGGGTGGGGGAAAGGGAGCTTACCGAGATGGAGGTGCGGGCCCTAAGGCGGGACCCCGACCCCAAGGTGCGGCGGGAAGCCCACCGGGAGCTATACGGGAAGCTCATGGCCGAAGCCCCCACCCTAAGCGCGGTGTTCAATGCGGTGTTCCTGGACTACCTCCAGGACCTTCGCCTACGGGGTTACCGCCATCCCCTGGAGCCCGTGGCCCTCAGGGACGAGGTGGAGGTAAAGGACATCGAGGCCCTCCTCGAGGCCACCCAGGCCCACTACCCCCTGGTGGAGGCCTACTACCGCTGGAAGGCAAGGCGGCTGGGCCTGGAGAAAACCCCAAGCCCGGATCTCCTCGCTCCCTTGGCCAGGGAAAAACCCAAGGTGCCCTTCGAGGAGGCCCAGGACCTGGTCCTCACCGCCTTCCACCGCTTCTCCCCCGAGGTGGGAAGGATCGCCCGGGAGTTCTTCGAAAAGCGCTGGATCGATGCCTACCCCAGGCCGGGCAAGCGGGGTGGGGCCTTCTGCTCGGGCGGGCTTCCCTCCACCCACCCCTACGTCCTCCTCAACCACACCGACGACCTGGACGCCGCCCACACCCTGGCCCACGAGCTTGGGCACGGGGTGCACTTCTACCTGGCCAGGAAGCAACGTCTCCTGAACTTCGGGGCCTCCACCCCCCTGGCGGAAACCGCCAGCGTCTTTGCGGAGATCCTCCTGGACGACCTCCTCTTGGAAAGGCTTTCCCCGGAGGAACGCACCCTGCTTTTGGCCGAGAGGGTGGAGGATGCCATCGGCACCCTCTTCCGCCAGGTCATGTACACCTTCTTTGAGCGAAGGAGCCTCGAGGCCCGCCGGGAAGCCGCCCTTTCCCCCGAGGCCTTCCACGGGATCTGGCAGGAGGAGCAAGGAAGGCTTTACGGGGATGCCGTGGAGTGGACGGAGCTGGACCAAACGGCCTGGGCCGGCATTCCCCACTTCGTCCACTACCGCTTCTACACCTACAGCTACGCCCTTGGGTACCTGGTGGTGCTGGCCCTCTACGGCAAGTACCAGGAGGAGGGAAAGGCCTTCGTGCCCAAGTACCTGGGAATCCTCGAGGCGGGGGAAAGCCAAAGCCCCAAGGAGATCCTGGCCCAAGCCGGGGTGGACCTGGCCTCCGAGGCCTTCTTCCGGTACGGCTTCGGGGTCCTGGAGTCTTGGCTAAAGGCCCTTCCCTAAGCCAGAATAAGGGAATGGACCTCGTCTTTCGCCCCGGGCGCTACCCCTACCTCACCCAGGACCTTCCCGGCGTGGGGGGTACGATCCGCCTCCTTCCCCAGGACTTCCAGGTGGAGGAGGTGCCCGCCTACCTGCCCAGCGGGGAAGGGGAACACCTCTACTTCCTCCTGGAGAAGGAAGGCCTAACCACCCGCCAGGTGGTGGAGTTTCTGCGGGACGAGGTGGGGGTCCCGGAAAAGGAGATCGGGGTGGCGGGGCTGAAGGACAAGCGCGCTCAAACCCGCCAGTGGTTCTCCATCCCCCGCAAACACGAGGATGCCCTCTGCTTGCTGGAAAACCTTAAGGGAACCCGGCTTCTGGAAGCCAACCTGCACACCAACAAGCTGCGCACGGGCCACCTCAAGGGAAACCGCTTCCGCATTCTCATTCGCGGGGCCCACCACGTGGAACAGGCCCGGGCCATCCTGAAGACCCTCGAGGCCAAGGGCATTCCCAACTACTACGGCCCCCAGCGCTTTGGCCTCGGGGGGCAGAACCCGGTCAAGGGCTATGAGCTGGTGAAGAAGGGTAAGGGAAGGGGAAATCCCTGGCTTAAGCGCTTCCTGATTGGAAGCCTGCAAAGCCTTCTCTTCAACGACTGGGTGGCCCTAAGGATGGAAAGGGGGCTTTACGACCGGGTCATCCCCGGGGACTGGGCCAAGAAGCACGCCACCGGGGGGGAGTTTCTGGTGGAGCGAGAGGAGGAGGCGGAAAGGGCTTTAAAGCTCGAAATCAGCGCCACCGGGCCCCTCTTCGGCAAGAAGTACCCGGAGGCCCAGGGGGAGGCCAGGGCCCTGGAGGACAAGATCCTGGCCCGCTATGACCTGAAGCGGGAGGAGTTCCGCGCCCGCCGGGGGGCACGGAGGCCCATCCGCATCCCCCTTACGGAGTGGACCCTGGAGGAAACCCCGGAAGGGCTTTGGCTAACCTTCTTCCTGCCCAAGGGCAGCTACGCCACCAGCCTCCTCAGGGAGGTGATGAAGGTGGAGGTGGATGCTCCGGAAGAGGAAGAAGCCCTGGGGGAGGGCTAAACCCTTCCCCAGCCCTGGGTAGCCGTTAGAAGCGGTAGCCCACCTTGAGCTGGGCCGCCAGCTTATTTCCCGCAAGGCCTAGGTCCCCACCCAGGAAGAAGGGAACCCCCAGGGCAGCCTTCAGGTCGTACTCGGCATCCGCCCGGAAGTAAAGGCTGGTGTTGCCGAACTGGAAGCCAGGGATGACCACCCCAAGCCCCACGCCCCCCTTCAAACCCTCGGCCAGGGGGTACAGGTAGCGGAAGAGGAAGGCCCCGTTCCAGTTTCCGTTCACGTTATAGGCGATATCCAAAGCCGGCCGCACCTCCCCCACAGGGGGCTGGAAGAGCTGGCAGTGCCAGGAGGCCTCGAGGCCAAAGCCCTGGGTACCCCCCACCGCCGCCAGGGAGGGCTTTAAGTTCTCCACGGAAAACTGCGCCAAACCCAGGCCGAAGGCCACCACCAAAACACCCAGAATCCTCCGCATACCAATACCTCCCCTGTGCATGCTACCCCATATCCATGACCCTTTGCAAGCTTTCCTCTAGGGAAGCTCCAGAGAACACCTTATACCCCCTATCCCTAAGCACCTCACCCACCGCCTCACCTATTCCCCGGACCAGGATGGGAGGGGAACCCAGGTTGAGCATGACCAGAAAACCCACCACGTACTCAGCGAGCTCCTCCGGGGCCATGGAGGGCCCTCCGGTGCGGCCGTAGCCCGGGAGGTCCAAAAGATAGAAGGTATACCCCTCCGGAAGATCCTCGGGCCAGGCCCTTGCCTCATCCGCCAGGAGGAGCACCCCTGGACCCCTTCCCAGCCGGTCGAAAACCAGGTTGAGCCCATAGAGGTGAAGGTATCCCGTCCGCCTCATAGGGCAAGGCCTCCGGGCAAGGGACGAAAGGCCTCACCGCTGAGGAAATCCGCCACCAGGTCCACCACCTCCTCCCTGGCCTCCCAGGGCACCAGGTGGCCCGCCTCCTCCAGGGCGAAGCGCAAGGCCTCCCCCTTGGCGAAGTCCGCCACCTCCTTGCCGTAAAAAGGCGGGGTAAAGGCATCCCAGGCCCCCTGGACCACCAGGATCCGGGCCTCCGTGCCCCTAAGCCAGCGGCGTTCGTCGGAAAGCCCTTCCATAAGGGCCAGCCAGGCCTGCACCCCTTCCTCCGAAAGCCCTTCCTTCCAGGCGGCGAAGATCTCCTCACTTCCCACCGCCTTTGGGCCGAAGAAGAGAGCCCGGCCCACCTGGGCAAACCCCTCCTTCCCCCGGGCCTCGAGGCCCAGCCTTAAGGCCGCAAGCTTGGCGGAAAGAAGGGCATCCCGCCGCAGGATGGGGGAAAGGAGCACCAGGCTTCTTGCCCCCTCCTGGAAGGCCACCTTCAAGGCAGCAAGGGCCCCTTCCGCAAAGGCGATCAGGTGAAGCCCCTCCTCCGAGGGGAGGTCCAGGAAAAACTCCAGCCCCGCCGGGGGGGAAAGAAGCCCAGGGAAAAGCCGTATCTCGCCCACGCCCCCTTTATACTCCAAGGCATGGAAGGAAAAACCATTCCCCAGCGGGAAACCCTGGATGCCACCTTGGGGGTGCGCTACCTGAAGCTGGAAAAGGAGGAGGTGGTGGCTGAGCTGGAGGTGACCCCCAGGGTGCACCAGCCCTTTGGCTTCCTCCACGGGGGAGCCACGGTGGCCCTGGCGGAAAGCGTGGCCAGCGTGGGGGGATTCCTCAACTGCCCGCCGGGGCATGCCGCCTTCGGCCTGGAGATCAACTGCAACCACATCCGCAGGAAAAGCCAGGGCACCATCCGGGCCGTGGGCAGGCCCCTGCACCTGGGCCGCACCACCCAGGTGTGGGAGGTTAAGGTCTACGACGAGGAGGAAAAACTGGTGGCGGCAAGCCGTTGCACCCTGGCGGTGGTGCCCCTAGAACCAGGAGCGTAGCCAGCGAAGCCAGTTCTCCCCCAGGAACGCCTCGTCCCCTAAGGACCAAAGGTCTCGGTGGCGGTCCAGCCCCAGGGGAACCGCCTCGAGGCCGAATCCCCCATCCCAGTCCGTGCCCAGGCCCACCCTCTTGGGGCCCAGGAGGGCTTCCGCATGGACCTTGTGGCGGAGAAAAGCCCCCAGGGGAAGCCTGGGATCGCCCCGCTTCCAACCGGGGTCCAAGAAGGCGTTGAAGGGCACCAAGCCCAAAACCCCATCCCGCTCCCTTAGGGCCTCCATGAGCTGGTCGGAGAGGTGGCGGGGGGAGGGCACCAGGGCCCGGGCGTTGGCATGGGTGGCGCACACCGGGCCCGAGAAGGCCTCCAGGGCCTGGAAGGCGGCTTCCTCCGCCAGGTGGGAGAGATCCAGGGCCATTCCCAGGCCCTCCATTTCCCTCAAAAGGGCTCTTCCCAAGTCGGTCAGGGGAGCCTCCTCGGCGTTGCCCCCTGCGTAGGCATTCCGGGTGGCCCAGGTAAGGGAAAGCATCCTGAGGCCCCTTTGCCGCAAAGGAGCCAACTCCTCAGGGGAGGCGAGGGCATGGGCGCCTTCCAGGAGGAGCACCAGGCCCAGGATGCGGTCCTCCCGGTGGCGGGCGAGGTGCGCCTCCAGATCCCTTCCGTGGCGGAGGATCCTCACCCATCCCTTGGCCTCCCAGGCCTCGTACAGGGCCAGCTGGGCGTACACCTCCTCCTGCCAGTCCTCGAGGCCCCCTTCCCTGGGGTCCACGAACAAGGTGGCGAAGGCCACCACCACCCGGGCCTCCCTAAGGCTTTCCAGGGTCACCAAGGGGGTTTCGGGATGGGGATCCACCTCCCTGAGCCGATCTAGGGAAAGGGAGAGGTCCCGCCCCAGGATCCGGGCGTTGTAGGCCAAATCCAGGTGGGCGTCCACCATGACGGGGTCCATAGGCAAACTCTACAATGGGGATCGTGCGGCCTTCCGAGCTTCCTCCCCTTCCCGAGGCCCCCGGGGTTTACCTGTGGAAACAAGGGCAAGAGGTCCTCTACGTGGGCAAGGCCAAGAACCTGAGGGCCCGGGTGCGGAGCTACTTCCATGCGGAGGGCAAGGCAGCCCGCATCGCCCAGGAAGCCACCGCCCTGGACTTCATCGCCACCCGGGACGAGGTGGAGGCCCTCCTCCTCGAGGCCAACCTCATCAAGGCCCACCGCCCCCCCTATAACGTCCTTCTCAAGGACGACAAGCACTACCCCTTCTTAAAGCTCACCCAGGAGCCCTTCCCTACCCTTTTGGTGGTGCGGCGGGTGGAGGAGGATGGGGCCAAGTACTATGGCCCCTTCCCCGAAGCCAGCGCCCTAAGGCGCATCAAGACCCTGATAGACCGCCTTTTCCCCTTGCGCAAGAACTCCGGCTACCCCATGAAAAAAAGGCGCTACCCCTGCCTGAACTACAGCATGGGCCGCTGCCTGGCCCCTTGCGTGGGCCTTGCCGACCCCAAGGCCTACCAGGAGGTGGTACGCCAGGTGGAGGCGGTGCTGGAGGGAAAGGTGGATGGGCTCCTAAGGGAGCTGGAAGCCAAGATGCGGGAAGCCGCACAGAGGTTAGAGTTTGAGCGGGCAGCGGAAATCCGGGATCAAATGGAGGCCCTAAGGGCCTTCTTCTCCACCGCCCAGCAAGCCTTTGACCCGGAGATGGGGGACCTGGACTTCCTGGGCTTGGCCCAGGCAGGGCCTTTGGCAGTGGTGCAACTGTACCAGGTGCGCTCAGGGCGGATCCTGGGACGCATCAGCCGGGTGGTGGAAAAGGAGGAAGCGAGCCCTGAGGAAATCCTCTGGGCCTTCCTGCGGGACTACTACCTGGAGGCTTCCCCCCTACCCCCCCTGATCCTGCTGCCCTTCCCCCTGGAGGACCTGGAAAGCCTAGCAGCCCTGCTTCACCGCCGCGCCGGGCGGAGGGTGGAGCTAAGGGTGCCCAAAAAGGGGGAGAAGGTAAGGCTTCTCGAGCTGGCGGAGAAGAACGCCCGCCTGGCCCTGGAAACCGAGCTCAAGCAACGGGAAAGGCGGGGGGACCACCCCGCCCTAAAGGCCCTCCAGGAGATCCTGGGGCTATCCCAAAGGCCCTATCGCCTCGAGGGGTACGACGTAAGCCACCTCCAGGGGGAGGCCCGGGTCTTTTCCATGGCCGTCCTGGAGGGGGGTAGGCCCAAGAGGGCGGAGTACCGCAGGATGCGCCTGAAGGCGGGAAACGACGACTACGCTGCCATGGAGGAAGGGGTATACCGGCGCTTCACGGGAAGCCTAAAGGACCTGCCCCTCCCCGACCTCCTCCTGATCGATGGCGGGCTAGGCCAGGTGCGGGCAGCAGCCCGGGCTTTGGAAAGGGCCGGCCTGAGCCTTCCCCTGGTGGGTTTGGCCAAGAAGGAGGAGGTCCTCATCACCCAAGAGGGCCGGGAGATCCGCCTGCCCCTAACCCACCCTGCCCTCCAGCTCCTCATCCACCTTCGGGACGAGGCCCACCAAAACGGGCTCCGCTACCACCAAAAGCGAAGGAGCCAGGAACTTTTCCAGGTGCTAAAGGGCATCCCCGGCATCGGGGAGGCGAGAAGGCGCCTTCTTTTGGAGCGCTACGGGGGGATTAAGGCCTTAAAGGAAGCACCTTTGGAAGAGCTTGCCCGCCTGCCGGGCATGAACCGCAAGGCGGCGGAGGCCCTGAAGGCCGCTTTGGAAGGGGCCCTGGGGTAAGATAACCCCCTGATGGTGCGCCGCGCCCTGGAAGAGGCCATTCACCAAGCCCTCAAGGAGATGGGCCTGGACCTCCGTCTCAAGGTGGCCAAGGCCCCCAAGGACAAGCCCGGGGACTACGGGGTTCCCCTCTTCGCCTTGGCCAAGGAGCTAAGGAAACCCCCCCAGGCCATCGCCGAGGAGCTCAAGGCCCGCCTGGCCCTTCCCCCTTTCGTGGAGGAAGTCATCCCCGTGGGGGGGTACTTGAACTTCCGCATCCGCACGAAGGATCTCCTCAAGGAGGCCCTGAGGCCCAAGGAGCCTTTTCCCAAGAGGGAAGGCCTGGTGCTCATCGAGCACACCTCGGTGAACCCCAACAAGGAGCTCCACGTGGGCCACCTGCGGAATATCGCCCTCGGGGACAGCCTGGCCCGCATCCTGGACTATGCGGGGCGAAGGGTCCTGGTCCTGAACTACATTGACGACACAGGCCGCCAGGCGGCGGAAACCCTTTTCGCCCTAAGGCACTACGGCCTCACCTGGGACGGGAAGGAGAAGTACGACCACTTCGCCGGCAATGCCTACGTGCGCCTTCATCAGGATCCCGAGTACCCCAACCTGCAGGGGGGCATAGAGGAAATCCTTCACGCCCTGGAGCGGGGGGAACTCAGGGAAGACGTCAACCGCATCCTCCTGGCCCAGATGGCCACCATGAAGGCCCTGAACGCTCATTACGACCTTCTGGTCTGGGAATCCGACATCGTTCGGGCGGGGCTTCTGGAAAAAGCCCTGAGGATCCTGGAGCAGAGTCCCCACGTCTTCCGCCCCACGGAGGGCAAGTACGCGGGGGCCTTGGTCATGGACGCAAGCCCCTTCATCCCCGGGCTGGAAGACCCCTACTTCGTCCTGGTGCGCTCCGGGGGAGCCGCCACCTACTACGCCAAGGACATCGCCTTCCAGTTCTGGAAGATGGGCCTTTTGGAGGGGTTGTACTTCCAGCCCTACGAGAACCCCTACTACCCGGCCCTGAGAACCAGCGCCCCCCAGGGGGAACCCTACACCCCCAGGGCCCGGGAAACCATCAACGTCATCGACGTGCGCCAAAGCCACCCCCAGGCCCTGGTGCGGGCGGCTCTGGCCCTGGCGGGGCACCCTGAGCTGGCGGAGGGCGCCTTCCACCTGGCCTATGAAACCGTACTGCTGGAAGGTAAGCAGATGTCCGGGCGCAAGGGCCTGGCGGTGAGCGTGGATGAGGTCCTGGAGGAAGCGGAAAGGCGGGCCCTTGCCGTGATAGAGGAGAAAAACCCCGACCACCCCGCCAAGGAGGAGGCGGCCAGGATGGTAGCCCTGGGGGCCATCCGCTTTGCCATGGTGAAGACCGAGCCCAGGAAACAGATCGATTTCCGCTACGCCGAGGCCCTTTCCTTTGAAGGGGATACGGGCCCCTACGTCCAGTACGCCCACGCCAGGGCCCACAGCATCCTGCGCAAGGCCGGGGAATGGGGGGAGATAGACCTTGCCCAGGCCACCCCGTACGAGCGGGAACTGGCCTTAGCCCTCCTGGACTTTGAGGAGGCGGTGCTGGAAGCTGCCGAGGAGAAAACCCCCCATGTCCTAGCCCAGTACCTGCTGGACCTTTCCGCCAGCTGGAACGCCTACTACAACGCCAAGGAGGACGGGAGGCCCGCCACCCCGGTGCTCACGGCACCCCCGGGCCTGAGGGAACTCCGCCTTGGCCTGGTGAGGAGCCTGCAAGAAACCCTGAAGACGGGGCTTTCCCTCCTGGGTATCCCCGCCCCTGAGGTAATGTAAGGGCATGCGCCTCGTCCTCGCCGCCCTCCTCCTTTCCCTCTTGGCCCTGGGCCAGCGCCTGGTTTCCCCCGAGGAGGTGGCCCGAAGCCAGGTGATCCAAAGGGCCCTGCCCGCAGTGGTCCGGGTCCAGGGCTCCCCCACCGCCCCTGGGGAGAACCAGGTGGTGGGCACGGGGTTCTTCGTGAGTCCCTTCCGGGTGGTCACCAACTACCACGTGGTCCAGGACTTGGCCGACCTCACCGTGCGCCTGGCGGACGGGCGCACCTTTCCTGCGGAGCGCTTCGCCGTGGACCCCGGGATCGATATCGCCCTTCTCACGGTACGCGGCCTCCAGGCTCCTCGGGTGCTGGCCTTCAGCAAGACCCCCAGCACCAGCCTTCCCCTGGGCATGGGGGTGGTGCTGGTGGGGTTTCCCTTCGGCCAGGGGCCCCTGGCCTCCTACGGGATTCTCTCCGGCATAGGCCCCCTCGAGGTTCCCTCCCCCGACCCCAGCGTGGGAGCCGAGGTGGGGGAATACCTCTTCACCGATGCCCCCCTCACCGTGGGCAACTCGGGAAGCCCCCTTCTGAACCTGCAAGGGGAGGTGGTGGGGGTGGTGGCGGACGTGGTGGGAGGACCCTCGGGGGTGGGAGGAATCGGGGTGGCCATCCCGGCGGATCTCGTGGCCCAAAGCGTCCAGGACCTGGAGCGGTTCGGCATCCCCCAGCGGGGCTGGCTGGGGGCCAGCCTGGTTAGCCTGGACGAACTTCCGCCGGTGCTCCTCAGGGCGGTGGGCCTCACCACCACCCAGGGGGCCATGGTGGACCGGGTGGACCCGGGAAGCCCCGCAGCCCGGGCTGGCCTAAGGGGAGCCCAGCGGGATGCCCAGGGGAGGCTTTTGGCCCTTGGGGATGTGATCCTGGCGGTGAACGGCAAAGCGGTCAAGGACAAGGCGGAGGTGGTCCGCCTCATCGCCCGCTACCGCCCTGGGGACCGGGTGCGGCTAACGCTTTGGCGGGAAGGACGGAGGCTCGAGGTCACCCTCACCATGGTGGCCCGGCCTGCCAGCCGTTAGGCTACCTTGCGGAGGTAAGCGTGTACATCGCCATAGAAGGCCCCATCGGTGCAGGCAAAACCACCCTGGCCCGGCTTCTTGCGCAAAGGTTTGGGGCCGAGCCCCTTCTGGAGGTGGTGGAGGAAAATCCCTTCCTGTCCCTTTTCTACCAGGACCGGAAGCGCTACGCCTTCAAGACCCAGGTCTTCTTCCTCCTTTCCCGCTACCGGCAGCTTTCCCGCCTTCGGGAAAGGCCCCTCTTTGGCGGGGTGGTGGCCGACTACCTCTTTGACAAGGATGCCATCTTCGCGAGCCTCAACCTGGAGGGCCCCGAGTGGGACCTTTACTTGGACCTTTACCGGGAGCTTTCCCTGAAGCTTCCCCCGCCCGACCTCACGGTCTACCTAAGGGCCCCGGTGCTGGTGCTATTGGAACGCATCCGGAAACGGGGCAGGCCCTTTGAGGAGGGGATGGACCCCACCTACCTCGAGGCCCTCTCCGAAGCCTACGAGCGCCACTTTGCCCGCTACGCCCATCCCCTTTTGGTCCTCGAGGCGGACCAGCTGGACTACAGCCAACCCGGCCCCGACCAGGACCGGGTGGTGGCCCTGGTGAAGACCCACCTGGCCCAGGACGGCAGGACCGCCTAAAGAAGGGTCCAGCATGTATCTGGCCATCGCCGGCAACATCGGTAGCGGCAAGAGCTCCCTCACCGCTTTGCTCTCAGAGGCCTTCGGGCTGAAGCCGGTGTACGAGGCGGTGAGCGAAAACCCCTACCTGGAGGACTTCTACCGGGATATGGGGGCCTACGCCTTCCACTCCCAGGTCTTCTTCCTGGCGAGAAGGGTGCGCCAGCACCTTCTGGAGGTGAACGGGGCGAGGGCCGTGGTGCAGGACCGCACGGTCTATGAGGACGCCCTGGTCTTCGCCCAGAACCTCTACCGGGAAGGCCACTTGAAGGAGCGGGACTGGCGAACCTACCTGGACCTCTTCCAGAGCGTGTCCCCAGCCCTTAGGAAGCCCGATCTTCTCATCTACCTCCGGGCGAGCCTCCCCACCTTAAGGGAGCGGATAAAAAAGCGGGGAAGGCCCTTTGAGCAAAACCTCCCCGACCGCTACCTTCTCGGGCTCAACGCCCTCTACGAGCAACTCATCGCCTCCTGGGACCTCTCCCCCGTCTACGTGGTGGAGGCGGACCGGATAGACTTCGTGGAAAAGGCGGAGGACCGCGATAGCCTTCTTGCCGCCCTCCGCCTGTGGATCCAGCCATGACCCTCGAGGAACTCTTCGCCCCCTTTGGCCTCAAGGCCCCGCCCCTTAGGGTCTTAGGCCTCACCCTGGACTCGAGGCGGGTGGAACCCGGTTATGTCTTCGTGGCCGTGCTCGGGGTGCCCCTTCCCCACCGCAAGCCCTTGGACGGGCACGACTTTATCCCCGAAGCCCTGGCCAAGGGGGCCATCGCCGTGGTGGGGGAAAGGGAGTTAAGCCTTCCCGTGCCCTACTTGCGGGTGGGGGACGCCCGGGAGGCCTTGGCCCACCTGGCCCGCCACTTCTTCGGCGAACCCGACCGGAAACTGGCCCTCTTGGGCATCACCGGTTCCAAGGGGAAGAGCACCACGGCAAGCCTCCTTCACCACCTCCTGCAAGCCGGCGAAAAACCTGCCGCCCTCCTCTCCACCGTGGGCCTCCGCCTGGGAGAGGAGGCCCGCCCTAACATCGGCCATTTCACCACCCCCGAGGCCCCCCAGGTGTACGGGTTTTTGCGGGAAGCCGTGGAGAGGGGGCTGGAAGCTGCGGTGCTGGAGGTTTCCAGCCACGCCCTGGCCCTGAAGCGGGTGGAGGGGCTTTCCTACCGCATCGGGGTCTTCGTGAGCTTCTACCCCGACGACCACCTGGACCTGCACGGCACCGCCGAGGCCTACTTTGCCGCCAAGGCCCTTTTGGTAGAGCGCTCCCACCTGGCCGTTTTAAACACCCGCCTGCCCCATCTGAAGCGCCTTCTTCCCAGGCCCCATCTTCTCTTCGGACCGGGTGGGGAGGTGTGGGGGGAGGGCTTGCGGGAAGGGGAGGAAGGCCTCCGCTTTACCCTGCATACCCCCTGGGGCTCGGGGGAAGCCTTTTTGCCCATGCTGGGGAGGTACAACCTGGATAACGCCCTGGCCGCCAGCGCCGCCGCCTTGGCCTATGGGCTTTCCCTGGAAAGGGTGCTTCAGGGCCTCGCCACCTTTAGGGGGGTGCCGGGGCGGATGGAGGTGGTGCAGAGAAAGCCCTTCCGGGTGGTCATCGACTTCGCCCACACGGGAAAAAGCCTGGAGGAGGCCCTAAAGACCCTGCGGGCCACCACCCGGGGAAGGCTTCTTCTGGTGGTGGGGGCTGCCGGGGAACGGGATCCGAGGAGGCGGGAGGATATCGGGCGGGTGGCGGCGAGGCTTGCCGACAAGACCTTTTTCACCGAGGAGGACCACCGCACGGAGGACCTCCAGGCCATCCTCGAGGCCCTGGCCAAGGCCGCCAGGGAGGAGGGGGGCCTTTACGAGCTCATCCCCGACCGCAAGGAAGCCATCTTCTGCGCCCTTTCCGAGGCCCGGGAAGGGGACACCGTCCTCCTTGCCGGCAAGGGGCACGAGCACACCCTGGAAAGGGGCACTTTGGCCCTGCCCTGGGACGAGAAGGCGGTGGCCCTGGAGGGGCTTAAGGCCCTGGGCCTAGGTGGAAGCGAGCATCCCTAGGGAAGCCACCCATTCCTCAAAGGCCCTGAGGCCCCTATGGTACATGGCTTCCCGCTTCTCCTTCTTGGCCATTCTTCCTTCCACCGGAGGGACCAGCCCCCAGTTGGCGTACATGGGCTGGAAGCCCTTGGGGTTGGCGGTGGCCAGGAAGCGGACCAATCCCCCCAGCATGCTCTCCTCCGGCGGGGCCACGGGTTTTAACCCCTGGTAGCGCCGGGCGGCGTTCAGGCCTGCCAGGAATCCTGTGGCGGCGCTTTCCAGGTAGCCCTCCACCCCGGCCAGCACCCCCGCGGCGAAAAGCCCTTCCTGCTCCCTAAACTCCAGGGTTTCCTGCAGTAGGAGGGGAGCGTTTAGGTAGGTATTCCGGTGCATCACCCCGTAGCGCACGATCTCGGCGTTTTCCAGGCCCGGGATCATCTGGATGAGCCGCTTTTGCTCGGGCCACTTAAGACCGGTCTGGAACCCCACCAGGCTCCACATCCGCCCCGCCTTGTCCTCCTGGCGAAGCTGCACCACGGCGAAGGGTTCCTTGCCGGTCCTTGGGTCCTTGAGCCCCACGGGCTTCATGGGGCCAAAGAGGAGGGTTTGGTAGCCCCTTCGGGCCAGCTCCTCCACGGGCACGCAGGCCTCAAAGAACTCCCGCTTCTCCCACTCGTGGGGGGTGTGCTCCTCCGCCTCGAGGAGGGCCTGGTAGAACCGCCGGTACTCCTCCTCGGTCAGGGGGCAGTTGAGGTAGTCCGCCTCCTGCCCGTAGCGCCCGGCCCGGAAGCACGTTTCCAGGTCGATGCTTTCGTACAGGACGATGGGGCTCGCCGCATCAAAGTAGCTCAGGAAGTGATCGCCGAACCGGCGCCGTATGGCCTCGGAGAGGGCGTCGGAGGTAAGGGGCCCCGTGGCCAGGATGGCGAGGCCCTCAGGAACCTCCGCCACCTCCTCCCGCACCACCTCCACCAGGGGATGCCGGGAAAGCCTCTCCGTGATGTACTGGCTAAACTCCTCCCGGTCCACGGCCAAGGCCCCTCCCGCAGGCACCCGGGCCCTAGTGGCTGCCTCCATGACCAGGCTTCCCGCCCGGCGCATCTCCGCCTGCAATAGCCCCTTGGCGTTCGCAGGCCCCTCGCCCCCCAAGGAGTTGGAACAGACAATCTCCGCCAGCTTTTCTGTGGCGTGGGCTGGGGTCATGCGCTTGGGGCGCATCTCATAAAGGCGCACGGGAACCCCAAGCCGCGCCAGGGTCCAGGCGGCCTCGCTTCCCGCCAGGCCTCCGCCCACCACCGTTACCCGTTCCATCCTTTAGATGGTACCACCCGGGCTGGTTTGGGAAAAGGGCGAGGGCGGGTAGAATGACCCTATGGCGGTGCGGCACCGGTTTAAGGTGGATTCCCTATGAGCCTGGCCAAGCGCATCATCCCCTGCCTGGATGTCCACGCGGGCCGCGTGGTGAAGGGGGTCAACTTCGTAAACCTCCGCGATGCGGGCGACCCCGTGGAAGCCGCCCAGGCCTACGACGAGGCTGGCGCCGACGAGCTGGTCTTTTTGGACATTTCCGCCACCCACGAGGAGCGGGCCATCCTCCTGGAGGTGGTGGCCCAGGTGGCGGAAAGGGTCTTCATCCCCTTAACCGTGGGGGGAGGCGTCCGCACCTTGGAGGATGCCCGGAGGCTTCTTCTGGCCGGGGCCGACAAGGTGAGCGTGAACTCGGCCGCGGTGAAGCGCCCCGAACTCATCCAGGAGCTTTCGGACCACTTCGGCTCCCAGGCGGTGGTCCTGGCCATTGACGCCCGCTGGAACGGGGACTTCCCCGAGGTCTACATCGCCGGCGGACGCATCCCCACGGGGCTTCACGCGGTGGAATGGGCCCTTAGGGGGGTAGAGCTTGGCGCCGGGGAGATCCTTCTCACCAGCATGGATAAGGACGGCACCAAAGAAGGCTACGACCTCAGGCTCACCCGCATGGTGGCCGAGGCAGTGAGCGTGCCGGTGATCGCAAGCGGGGGGGCGGGGAAAAAGGAGCATTTCCTCGAGGCCTTCCTGGCCGGGGCCGACGCCGCCTTGGCCGCCAGCGTCTTCCACTTCGGCGAGATCCCCATACCTGAACTCAAACGATTCCTGGCCGAACAGGGCTTGGAGGTGCGCCTAGATGGACCTGTCCCAAGTGAAGTTTGATGAACAGGGCCTGGTGCCCGTGGTGGTGCAGGATGCCAAAACGGGCGAGGTCCTGACCCTGGCCTACGCCAACCGGGAAGCCCTGGAGGAAACCCTCAGGACAAGGCGGAGCACCTTCTATAGCCGGAGCCGAAAGACCCTGTGGCGCAAGGGGGAAACCTCGGGGAACATCCAGGAGGTGGTGGAGGTCCTCCTGGACTGCGATGGGGATGCGGTGGTCTACCGGGTCCTTCCCCACGGCCCCGCCTGCCACACGGGGGAGCGAAGCTGCTTCCACCGCCCCCTCCTTCCCGGAGAACCCAGCCTGGGCTTTGTCCTTTCCCAGGTCTACGCCACCATCCAGGAGCGGCTTAAAACCCTTCCCGAGGGAAGCTACGTGGCCAAGCTTCACCAGGCGGGCCTGGACCGGATCCTGAAGAAGATTGGGGAGGAGGCCGGGGAAGTCATCATCGCCGCCAAGAACCAAAACCCTGAGGAGGTGCGCTGGGAAGCCACGGACCTTCTCTTCCACCTCCTCATCGTGCTGGCAGAACTGGGGCTCACCCCAGAGGACCTGGCCAGGACCCTCTGGGAGCGGCACCGGCCCCCAGTTGGCCCTGCGCCCAGCTAAGCACCCCCTTTCCCCCTGGCCTTAGCGCCGCCTCCCCTGGGCGGGAGCGCTCAGCCAGAGCCTTCCTTCCAGAAGGACCGCCCTCCCGAGAAGGCGGAGCCATCCCAGGAGGTAGGCGGTGAAGCCCTTCTGCCGCAAACGCCGGAGGTAGCGCCTCCTTAGGCGGAGAAAGCGCTTTTGGGTGGCCTTTCGGTAAAGCCAGGGTCCGTCGGGCACCAAGGCGGTCATGCTTCCAGTTTAGCCCAACCCCTTATGATGGAAACATGGAAATCGAGCGCCGACTGGTCCTCGAGGTGGTGCGGGTAACCGAACAGGCCGCCCTGGCGGCAAGCCGCCTGGCGGGCAAGGGGGATAAGGAAGCCGTGGACGAGGCGGGCACCCAGGCCATGCGCCGGGTCCTGAACGAGCTCCCCATAAAGGGCACGGTGGTCATCGGCGAAGGGGAGATGGACGAGGCCCCCATGCTGTACATCGGGGAGGTCCTGGGCCAAGGGGGCGTGGAGGTGGACATCGCCGTGGACCCCGTGGAGGGCACCACCACCGCCGCCAAGGGCCTGCCCAACGCCGTGACCGTGATCGCCATCAGCGAGAAGGGCGGCCTCTTCCACGCCCCCGACATGTACATGGAAAAGCTCATCGTTCCCCCCCCGGCCGCGGGGCTTGTGGATCTTTCCTGGCCGGTTTCCGCCAACCTGAAGGCCTTAGCCCTGGCGCTCCAGCGCTCCGTGGAGGACCTGGTGGTGGTGGTCCTGGACCGCCCCCGCCACGAACGCCTCATCCGGGAGATCCGGGAGGCAGGGGCCCGGGTGAAGCTGATCTCCGATGGGGACGTGATCGCCGCCTTGGCCGCCGCCATCCGGGGCACGGGGGTGCATGCGGTGATGGGGATTGGCGGGGCCCCTGAAGGCGTTTTGGCCGCCGCCGCTTTAAAGTGCCTGGGCGGGGAGATCCAGGCCCGCTTCACCCCCCAAAACGAGGAGGAACGAGCCCGGCTCAAGGCCATGGGAGGGGACGAAAACCGCATCTACCGCACCGAGGACCTGGCCCCGGGAAGGGAAATTGTCTTCGCCGCCACCGGCATCACCGACGGGGATATCCTCCAGGGGGTGCGCTTCTTCGGGGGCGGGGCCAGGACCCATTCCATCGTCCTGGGCCACGCCACCCGCACCGTTCGGTTCATAGACTCCATTCATCTTTTTGAAACCGGAGCCCGGGTGACCATTCGGGTTTAAACTAAGGGCGTGCCCCGCTGGTACGCCCAGGAAGAAGCCCTAAGGCTTGCCCTGGATTTCTTCCAGGGCGATGAGCTTAGGGCCTCCGTGTTCCTCCACCGCTACGCCCTAAAGGACCCGGAAGGCAGGCTCCTGGAAGCCACCCCGGAGGAGATGTGGCAGCGGCTCGTCCAAGGAGTCACCCGGGTGGAAAAGGGAGCCACGCAGGAGTTCTCCTGGCTCTTCTCCGACTTTCGCTTTGTCCCCGGGGGACGGATCCTCTTCGGCCTGGGGAACTGGCGCCGGTCCACCCTGTTCAACTGCTACTACATCCCCATCCGGGAGGACTCGGTGAAGGGGATTACCCGCTTCCTGGACGAGGCCGCCCGCACCTTCGCCTACGGGGGCGGGGTGGGGAGCAATGCGGATGCCTTGAGGCCCAAGGGGGCTAAGGTGGGCAACGCAGGCATGGAGAGTTCGGGGGCGGTGAGCTTCATGGAGCTCTTCTCCACCCTGGCGGGGGTCATGGGGGCCAGCGGGGGCCGGCGGGGTGCCTTGATGCTCACCTTCTCCGACACCCATCCCGACCTCCTGGACTTCCTCCAGGTCAAAACCGACCCCGAGCGAAGCCGGGTGCGCCACGCCAACATCTCCCTAAGGGCCACGGACGCTTTTTTACAAGCCGCCTTGGCCGACGAACCCTGGACGCTTTCCTTCACCACACCCCGGGAGCACATAACCCGGACCATCCGGGCCAAGGAAGCCTGGGACCTCCTGGTGGAGGCCGCCTGGCAAAGCGCCGAACCCGGCCTCCTCTTCTGGGACCGGGTGCGCACCTGGGCCACGGCCCAGTACGGGGGGATGGAGGTGGAAGGGGTCAACGTTTGCGGGGAGGTTCCCATGGAACCCTATGGGGCCTGCAACCTGGGAAGCCTTAACCTGGTGGCCTTCGTACAGGAGCCCTTTACGGACAGGGCCCGGCTGGACTATGCGGGCCTCGAGGAGGCCACCCGTTTGGCTGTGCGCTTTTTGGATGCGGTGGTGGACCTGGGAAAGAACCGCCACCCCTTGAGGGCCCAACGGGAAGCCTCCTTAAGAAGCCGGCGCGTTGGCCTTGGGATCATGGGCCTGGCGGACACCCTGGCCATGCTGGGACTGCCCTATGGTGCGGAGGAGAGCTTAACGTTTGCGGAAGAGGTCATGCGCCGCATCAAGGAAGCCGCCTACTGGGAAAGCACCCGCCTGGCAAGGCAAAGGGGTTCCTTTCCAGCCTTTGACCCAAAGGAGCACATAAAAAGCCCCTTCATCCAGTCCCTGCCCGAAGCCCTCATCCAGGCGGTGGAAAAGGGCCTGAGGAACGCCGCCCTTCTTTCCATCGCCCCCACCGGCTCCATCTCCATCCTGGCTGGGGTAACCAGCGGCATAGAACCCATCTTCGCCCTCACCTACCTGCGCCACGCCGGGGGACAGGTGTTTTTGGCGGAACATCCCCTCTTGAAGCGGTACCGCAGGGAACGAGGAGGCGAGGTGCCGGACTGGCCCACGGCCCATACCGTGGCTCCTTTCCAGAGGGTACGCCTCCAGGCCACCTTACAACGCCATGTGGACCAAAGCATCTCCTCTACGGTGAACCTCCCCCGGGAAACCCCCAAGGAGGTGGTGGAAAACCTCTTCCTCACCGCCTGGAAGGAGGGGTGCAAGGGCATCACCGTCTTCCGGGAGGGAAGCCGGGAGGAAGTCATCGAACCCCTGCCCCCGGTGGGGGTCTGCACCTTCTGCCAGACGGCATGACCCGCTACCGCATCGCCACACGGCCCTACCTTCCCTACCCGGGGGAGCGCCTGGCCCGCAGGAAGGGCCTGGGAGGCGAGTTTTACGAGCTCCGCCCCTATGCCCCTGGGGACGAAATAAGGCGGGTCCACTGGCGGGCTTACGCGAAGACGGGAAGGCTCTACACCCGCCTGGAAACCACACCCGAGCGAAGCCGCTTCCGCATCTACCTGGACGAAAGCGAAAGCATGCGCCTCTTCGGCAAGCTGGCCTACGGGGAGGAGGTGGCGAGGCTCCTCCTGGGGATCGCCCGCCAGGAGGACGCCCTAGCCCGGCTGGAACGGGGCAGACCGGAAGCCCTTCGCCCGGGCCGGGGCACCCTGGTCCTCATCACCGATGGGCTAGACCCCTTGCCCTGGCCCAGGATCCTTCCGAAACGGGTGGTCTTGGTCCAGGTCCTGGCGCCCATGGAGCTGGCCCCGCCCCTCGAGGAAGCCTTCCTCAAGGACGTGGAAACCGGGGAAACCCTCCCCGTGGGCCCGGAGGAGGTAAGGGTGTACCAAAAGGCCCTCGAGGGGCACTTAAAAGCCCTCCGCCTCCTCGCCCTTCTTCGGGGCCGCTACGCCCTCTTGAAGGTGGGAGAACCTCCCCTTCCCGCCCTCCTCCGCCAGGGGGTGGTGGAGCCCCTTTAGTACGCCTGGGTAAACTCCTCAAGCCCCAGGGCCCTTAGCCTTTCGGGGTCCACGCTTCCCTTCTCCCACCCCGCAAGCCGCCAGTAGGTGCGCACGCCCTCCTGGAAGGCCTCCCTATGCAAATAGGCCTCTGGACTGCCCTTGCGGAAGGGCTGGAAGAAGCGCTCGGGCAGGCGGTCCTCCTCCGGACCGATCCCCTCCCGTAGGTTGAAAAGCCGGGTGAGCTGAAGCGTCCTCTCCCCCACCTCCAGCATCTCCTTAGGGGAAAGCCGCCAGCCTGTGGTGGCGTAGATGGCCTCCTGCCACTCCTCTGGGGTCCAGGGCACAAAGTCGCACATCACCAGGCTGTTCACGAAGCCCCGCTCCCGGGTCTTGGTCCAGAGCATGCGGATTTTGGCCTCGGAAAGGTCCTCTGGGGGAAGGGGCGCAAAGTCTTCCCCGTAGAAGCGAAGCTCCTTTAGGGCCTTCCCCTCCTTGGCGAAGGCGGTGTCGTGCAGGTTGTGGTTGTGGTCGGCTCCCGTTGGGCTCACCGCATACCCCACCCCCAGGGCCCGCTTGTACCGAGGGTCATGCATGGGCACCTCCTGGCCCTTCACCTGCATGGCCAGCTCCGGATGGCCGATGGCCTCCGAAAGCCGCCTGGACCCCAAGGCCAAGAGCTTCCCAAGCCGCCCTTCCCTCCGGGCCACCTTCTCTATGGCAGCGATCAAGGCGTCCCCGTTGCCGAAGCGGAGCCCCAGACCCTCGTCGTCCAGGTAGCCCTTCTCCACTGCCTCCATGGCCGTGGCGATGGTCACCCCCACCCCGATCACGTCCAGACCGTACTGGTTGCAGAGGGTGTTGGCCTTGGTGACCGCATAGGGATCCGTGACCCCGCAGGTGGAGCCCAAGGCCCCAAGCCCCTCGTACTCCGGCCCCCCGTACTCGGGGCGCACGTCGTACTTGCCGGTGCCCTCGATCCGCACCACCTGCTTGCAACGGATGGCGCAGGCGTAGCAGGTATCCCGACCGATGCGGATGCCCAGGGCGTCCAAGCTGGTGCCGTCCAAGGCCTCGGCTCCTTCCAGGAAACCATCTAGAAAGTTGTGGCTGGGAAGAACTCCCCGGAGATTGAAAGGCTTCACCGTGCCCACGGTACCCATGGTGACCAGGCCGGCGGCCCTTTCCATGCGCTCCCCCGCCATACGCCGGGCCAGGGTGGAGAGGAGGGCGGGATCGTGGTAAGTGGGACGGGTTTCCTTTCCGGCTCGGGCGGAGACCGCCTTCAAGCGTTTGGCCCCCATCACCGCCCCCAGGCCCCCTCGCCCGGCGAAGTGGGCCAAGTCGTGGATCACGTTGGCGGTGAGAACTTGGTTCTCCCCGGCGATGCCGATCTGGGCCACGCGGGTGCTGGGCCCATGCGCCGCCTTGAGGAGGGCTTCCACCTCCAAGGGATCCTTACCCCAAAGATGAGAGGCAGGGTGAAGGACTACCTCGCCACCCTCCACGTGAAGGTATACGGGTTCCTCCGCCTGCCCCAGGACCACCAGGGCGTCCAGGCCGGCGTTCTTCATCTCGGCGCCGAAGAACCCCCCGGCCTCCGCATCCCCATACCCTCCGGTGAGGGGGCTTTTGGCGGCCACGGTGTTGCGGCCCGACCCCGAGATGGGGGTGCCGGTGAGGATGCCGGGGGCAAAGATAAGGGCGTTTTCCGGGCCCAGGGGATCCGCTCCCTTGGGCACATGCTTCAAAAGGAGGTAAGCGGAAAAGGTCCTACCCCCAAGCAAGCTTCGCCAGAACGCCTCGCCGTAGCTCTCATACCAGATCCGTCCCGTGGAGAGGTCCACGAAGGCCACGCGGTCGTGATAGCCCTTGGGCATAGCTAAAGTTTAACCCCTGGGGCCAAGGCCCCAGGGGTTAACCCCGGGTTGGGTTAGCGGGTCTTCCCCGCCGAAAGGTCCTCGGCCAGCTTCTGGGCCTTGTCCAGGGCGGACTTGGGATCCGCCTTGTTCAAAATGGCCTCCTTGATGGCCTGGCCCAGGATGTCAAAGCGGATCTGCTCCCACTCCGCCAAAGCCGGTTCAAACTTGGCGTAGCGGCTTTGGCGCACGATGGTGGCGAAGTCGGGGTTCTCGGTAGCGTAGGTCTGGTAGACCGCATCCTTCAGGGCTCCCTCGGTCACCGGCACGTACCCGGTGGCGGTGGCGAAGACCGCCTGGGCCCTGGGGGAGAGGACAAACTGCAGGAAGTCCTTGGCCACCGCCTGCTCCTCCTTGCTGGCCTGGCGGAAGACCACCAGGTTGGTGCCCTGGACCAGGCCAAAGCCTGCCTGGCCGGAGGTGCGGCCCGGTAGGGTGGCCACCCCCAGGTCAAACTTGGCTCCCTGGCGGTAATAGGTGTAGCCGGCGGAGGTATCCACGCTGAAGGCGTAGGGGCCGGAGCCCAGGTTCTGGTTGATGTACCCGGAGGTGATGGCCTTGGCCCACCCTTCCTTCACCCCGTTTTGCAGGAGGGTGAGGGCCTCTACCGCCTCCTTGGAGTTCAGGACCAGCTTGCCGTTTTTCAGGTAGCTTCCTCCCAGGTTGAAGAAGAAGTAGGCGAAGGTGGAGGCATCCGGCTGGAACCAGTAGACAGGTCCTCCTTCCGCCTGGGAAAGCTTCTTGCTTAAGGCCACGAACTCCTCGAGGGTAGCCGGCACCTTGGCCCCGTGCTTCTTGAGGAGGTCCTTGTTGTAATAGAGGACCTGGATGCTCTTGTTGAAGGGCACCCCGTAGACCACCCCCCCGAAGCGCACGGCGTTCAGGAAGGCCAGGTTGACCCCCTGAAGCTTCACCCCCAAGGACTCAATGGGCAGAAGGGCCTTGGCCTCGAGGTACAAGGCAATGTTGTTCTCGTAGGCCTGGGCCATGGCGGGCACCTTCCCTGCGGCGAAGGCTGCCTTGATCTTGGTGGAAAGATCCCGGTACCCCCCTTGGGGCACGGGACGCACGCACCGGCCCTGCTGGGTCTTGTTGAACTCCACCACCAGGTTCTCCAGGGCGGCCTTGGGCGCCCCGCCGGTGAAGCCGTGCCAGAGCTCCGCCACCACCTTGGCCTTGGCGCACTGCTCCTTGATAACGTCCTCGGGCTTGGCCTGCTGGGCCAGCGCTAGCCCCAAAACCGCCGCCAGTAAAAGCGCTTTCCGCATACGCAAAACCTCCAGGGAAAGTATACTCCCTGCCCTGTCAAGCCAAGGTCAGCCTACTTAAGCCCCGAGCGGGCAATCCCCTGGATGAACTGGCGCTGGGCGAAGAAGTAGCCCAGGATCACGGGGAGGATCACGAAGGTGCTGGCCGCCATCAAAGCCCCGTAGTCCGACCCCGCCTCGGAAACAAAGGCCTGCAAGCCCAGCTGCACCGTGCGCATCTCCGGGCTTTGGGTGACGATGAGGGGCCAAAGGAGGGCGTTGTAGGCCCCCAGGAAGGTGAAGATCCCGTAGGACACCAGCCCGGGAAGGCTTAAGGGCAGGGCGATACGGAAAAGCTGGGTCAGGTACCCCGCCCCGTCTATGCGGGCGGCATCAAAAAGATCCTGGGGCAAGGAAAGGTAGAACTGCCGAAGGAGAAAGATGCCAAACACCGAGGCCAGCCAGGGCACGATAAGGGCGTAGTAGGTGTCCAGCCAGCCCAGCCTGGCCAGAAGCACGTAGTTGGGGATGAGGAGCACCTCCCCCGGCACCATCATGGTGGCCAGGATGAGCACGAACACCGCCTCCTTGCCGGGAAAGGGAATGCGGGCCAGGGCAAAGGCCGCCAGGGCCGCCAGGAAAAGCCCCACCGCCACCTGGGTCAAGGCGGTGAAGAAGCTATTGAAGAAGTAGCGCCCCCAGGGAGCCGCATGCCAGGCTTCCAGGTAGTTGTGGAGCACGTAGCCCAAGGCCCCGGGCACCGCATTCACCCACTCCAGCCGCCAGTACTCCCCCTGGGAGCGGATGGCGTCGGGGGGCAAGGGTGCCTCCAGAGGGACTTCCTTGGGCCAGAGCACCACCAGGGGCAAAAAGCGGAAGGCTTCCTCCGTGGCGTTGGTCAGCCGCACCCGCCAAGCCCCTTCCCGATACACCACCTCCACCCGGGTACCATCCGCCCGAGGGTCAAAGAAGGCCCCGGGGGTGCGGGGTACCAAGGCCCTGGGCGGATGCCCTTCCCTCCCAGGGAAAACCAGTTCCACGCTCCTTCCAGGTGCCAAGCCCCCCCATAGGGGGCTATCCCCCAGCCGGGCTGCCTTGAGCCAGTTCGCCGGCTTCATGCGCTCGGGAACCCAGATGGGCTTGGCCTGCAGGGCCTCCTGGGGGCTTTTCAGGCTGGTGGCCAGCATCCAGTAGAAGGGAAAGGCCATGACGAGCCCCCCCAGGAGGAGGAGCAGGTGCACGAACAGGACACCGGGCCTAAATCTCATAGTTCACCCGCCTCTCCAAAACCCGCCTTTGAATCAGGGTGAGGACCAGGATGAGGAGAAAGGTCACCATGGCGATGGCGCTGGCGTAGGAGAAATCCGAGTCGCGGAAACCCTTGTTGTAGAGGTAGAAAGCCAGGGTAAGGGTATCCTGCAACACCCCGCCCGTGGGGGTCAGGACGTAAACCTGGGTGAACACCTGGAAGGCCCCAATGAGCCCCAGGGTGAAGAGAAAGAAGGTGGTGGGGGAAAGAAGGGGCCAGGTGATGAGCCGGTGCTTCTGCCAAAAGCTCGCCCCATCCAGCTCCGCCGCCTCGTAATACTCCTTGGGAATGGCCTGAAGCCCGGCCAGGAGGATCACCACCTGGTATCCCAGAAAGTGCCACACGCTCATGACCATGATGGCCACAAAGGCCAGGCTGGGCCCCGCCCAAAAACCCTGGGGCTGAACTCCCAGGGGCTCGAGGAGAAGGGCGAAGACACCCTTGGGCGTGTTCAGCCAGTCGAGACCCGGGGTGCGAAGAAGCCAGTTGAGAAAACCGAACTCCGGGTGGTAGATCCAGCGCCACACCGCCGCGGCCGCCGTGAGGGCGGTGATGTAGGGGAGGAAGTAAAGGGTGCGGTAGAACCCCAGGAAGGCCACCTGGGTGTTCAGGAGGATGGCCACCCCTGTGGCCAGGAGAAGACCCACCGGCACGGTAAAGACCACGTACCAGAAGGTGTTCCCCAAGGCCTTCCAGAAAAGAGGGTCCTGGAGGAGGATGCGGTAGTTCTCCAAGCCAGCGAAGGCCGCGGGGCGCAGGAAGTTAACCCGTTCAAAGAGGCTCAGGTAAAAGGCGTAAAAGGTGGGGAAAACATGCCAGACCAAAAGGAGGGCTAAGGCCGGCCAAACCAAGGCCCAGCCGTAGAGGGCTGCCTGCTCCTTTTCCCTCAGGCCCCGGCCAAACAAGAGGGCGAACAAGAGAGGAGCCAGAAAGGCCAGGGGTGGGAGCCAGTACGCAAAAAGCCCAAGCCCCAAAAGGGCATGGTGCCGACCGAAACGAAGCCCCCACAGGACGAGAAGGGCGTAAAGCCCAAGCCCCGCCCCCACCCAGGCCCCTGGGAGAAAGCCGAGCCGGGAAGCGTACACACCCAGGGCAAGGAGCGCCCCCAAGGAAAGAAGGGCATGAAGGGGAAAGGTCCGCATCCCGTGCCGGAGTATATAGGATGGAAGGGTGTGGACCCTCACCCTGGACACCGCCACTCCCTACCTTTCCTTGGGCCTTTTCCGCGGGGAAGAGGGAGTGGGCCGGGTGGTGCGGCTGGGCCGTAAGCACGAGGAAGCCCTGTTCGGCTTACTGGACGAGCTCTTAAGGGAAGTGGGCGTGGAGCGGGAGGAGATCGGCACCCTGGTCCTGGGGGAAGGCCCGGGTTCCTACACGGGCCTTCGCATCGCTTTGGCAGCCGGCATGGGCATCGCTTTAGCCCATGGAGCCAAGGTGTTTGGGGTAAGCTCCCTCCTTGCCGCCTGCTGGCCCTTTTTGGAGGAAGGTGGGCCTCCCCTAACCGCCCTTTTCACCGCCAGAAACGGGCTCTACTATGGGGCCACCTATGCCAGGCGTGAGGGGAAAACCCTTGTGCTCGAGCCCCCCAGGAAGCTCAAAGCCCAGGAGGTCTCAAGGGCCCAGCTCCCGGGTAGCCACCTTCTCCTGGACGTCCCCCCAGATCCCAGGGCCCTTTACGAGCTTCTGCCCTTTGCCAGGGATGGGGTGGAGCCCTTGTACCTTTGAGGCTTCTCTTGCCAGTGAACCTCAAGGCAGGAAGATTCGGAATCTCTTTTCCACCAGTTTCTGCCCCTGCCGGGCCACCACCTTGAACACCAAGGCCCGCCTGGTACCCAGGGGCTCCGCCAGCCCGGCCAGCTTCTCGTCCACCAGGAGGCGGGTTCCATAGGTTCTTTCCCCCACTAAAGCCAGGGCTAAGCCTTCCCCCGTGGGAAGGAGGAGGGAAACCCCTTCTGCGGGGAATCTGACCCGCACCTTTATCTCCACTTCCTCCCCCGGGGAAGCCCTTGCGGGGACCACCTCCACCTCGAGGAGTTCCCGGCCTTCATCCAGGGGAAGGAGAAGCTCCCGGGAAAACCCCTCTCCCTGAAGCCTCAGGACCAGGGTCTTCTCCGCCTCCCAGGGAACCTGGAAGGTGAAACGGAGGGTTCCATCGGCCTGCGGAGTGCCCGCAAGGGTCTTACCATCCCAGGCAAGCCAGAGGTTGCCCCTGACCCCTCCCACCTCCAGGCGCACCTCCTCCCCGGGGGCAGGCTTCGGCGGGAAGAAGCGGATAAAGCGGAAGGCGGCCTCCTCCAAGACCTCCACGGGCCTTTTCTGGAAGGTCAGGACCAGGGACTTCTCCTCCAGGGCCTTTAGGAGAACCTCCCCATCCCCTTCCCTCGCCTGGTATCCCGGGAGGGCCTGGGGATACACCCGGTAAACCCCGGGGGGCAGGACCGCCTGAGCCCCACAGGCCACCTGGGCCACCATCCCCGCCGCCAGATAGGCTCCCCTCCCTCCCTCACCCTCGCAAACCAGGCGCAGGGCCGAAGCCGGGGGCAACTCCAGGCGCAAAGGAGCCCGTCCATCCGCTTCCACCTCCAGGGGAAAGGCCAGGGTTCCCGGAGGCGGAAGGATGCGCACCCTTCCCCCCTCCCGGGGCAGGTAGATGCGGAAGCGCCCTTCCCCATCGGTCAGGGTGGACATCCCGGGGACCACCACCCGGGCCGAGGCCACGGGTTTCCCCTCCAGAAGCACCTGCCCCTCCAGGGGAAGCCGGTCGTAGCCACCCAGGGCCAGGGTTACCTCCTGGGGAACCCCCAGGCTGAAGGCGTACCGTCCCTCCAGGCCCAGGCGGGTGCTACCGGGAGTCCACCATCCCTCCAGGCGGAGCCCGTAAGGTCCCTCCTCCCACGTCCAGGTTCCCATCAGGCTTCCATCCAGGGGGAAAAGCCCCAGCTTCCCCTGAAGGCCAAAACTCATGGACCCAAGCCGGTACGATAGGCCAGCCCCGAGCGCCCTCTCCTGGCCCAGGCTGGCCGAAAGCTGAAGGCGAAGGGCAGGGTCCAGGGGCCACGAAAGATTTCCTGCAAGCATCCCTCCATAGGGGTCCAGAGCCCCCTCCAGCCGGTAGGTACCCTCACCCAGGCTTCCCCAGTGGCTCCCCCGAAGGGAAAGGGCGGGGAAAAGGGTTCCCTCCAAGCTGAACCCCGGGATGCTTCCACCCAGGAGCAAGCCTCCTTCCCAGGCCAGGAAGTAGGCGGGCTCCCCCGTCCGCTCCAGGCGGAAAAAGGGAGCCTGGCAACCGGTTCCTTCTCCCAGGGTGCACCCTCCCTGGAGGGAAAGGCCGAAGGAGGCGTAGGAAAGGCGGAAGCGCTCCGGCCTGACCTCCAGGCGGTAGGTATCCCCCGCCTCCCTCCATTCCCCCTCCAGGGACCAGGGATAGGCCACGGCCAGGTACAGGGGGCCCTCCCGGTAGGCAAGCCCCAGGGAGGGCAGGGTGCTCAAGACGAGGCCGAAGGACCCGAGGTCCAGCCTGAGACGCCCGGAAAGCCGCTGGCCCTCCCCTTCCGCCCGCAGGCTCACCCCCACCCCCTGAGCCAGAGGACCCTCCAGGGCTAAGGCCCCATAGGGCCCAGGGTATCCCAGGGTCAGCCTCCCCTCGAGGCGGTAGGGGGAAGGACCTCCCCCCTGGCCCTCCATCCGCACCAGGTACCGCTCCCTTCGCTCCCCGTAGGCGAGGACGAGGACCAGGTTTCCCCCTTCCCCCGGGGCAAGGGAAAGGACTTTCTCCTCTCCAGGTGCCAGATCCACTTCCTGAAGGGGAAGGAAAACCGGGCTCTCCGGGGCCGAAGACAGGGAAACCCTTAAGGGAACATTGCCCCGGTTTTCCAGCCTGAGGGTGAGGGTGCCCTCGGCTCTGGCCGGTACCTGGGCCACCAGGCGCTCCACCCTGGGCACCTCCACCTCCTGGCAGAGGGTGGCCTCTCCGAATACCAGGCACACCGGGTAAACCCCCGGGGAGAGGGTGAAGGGTACCTCCAGCACCACCAGGGCGAGGCCTTCCCCCTTGTCGGGAAGGAGGAGGGGGCGGAAGGGCTCCACCTGCCAGGAAAGGGTACCCCTCACCCCGCTGTAGACCAGGGTGAAGGCCTCCCCGGGATGGACCACGGTCCTCCCCAGGGCCAGGCTCCCCATAAATCCCAACAAGACTAGAGCGGAAACCAGGCGGGTGGCGGTGGGAGGGAATAGAGGCGGGCGCATCCCAGAGATTCAGTTGTTGCGCAACCTGTAGGTGAAGGTCAGGGTTCCCGAAACGGGAGGGTCCGGCAAGAAGGCATCCAGGGGATCCATGCGGAGCAGGATGTAAATCCAAAGGACCGCCGTGGTGTTGCGGGGGATGCTGGCAAGACCCCGGTTATCGGGGATGGCCCCAAGGGGGGTGGGGCTTGGAACATGGTTGATCACCCCGGTCCCGGAAACCACCTGGACCATCACGTAGACCCGGGTGTTGGGATCCAGGGGCGGAGGAAGGGAACCGCTGATGCCGGTCAGGCGGAAGCAATGGGTATTCCCGGCTCCGCAAAGAGCACCCCCACCGCCACCGCCCCCAGTGGTGATCGTGCACTCCAGCCGGTAGGGCTGGCTACCTCCCAGCACCTGGGTGGGCAGGAACATAAGAGGCCCGGCATCGAACAGGTGAAGGTACCCTCCCAGGTTGGCCACGGGGTAGCCTGCCTGGAAGCTGAGGGAGCCTGGGGCGCTAAAGTCGAAGCGCACCTCGCTGGCATCGCAGGATACCTGGGCAAGACCCAGGGCGAAGAGAAAAGGGACAAGGGCTAGGGTACGGGTCAGCCCATTAGGGGCTATCTTGTCCATTTCCCCTCCGAAGCGTAGCGCCCATAGGGGCTTTCCAGGATGACCACCACCCTGTACTCTCCAGGAGGAAGGGGCTCTGGGGGCTCAAACTCAAGCCTCCTGGCTCCCCCAGGCCATACGGGAAGCTCCTCCACGGAAAAGCTGGCGACCCTTTTCCCCTCGGGGGAGAAGACTTCCACCTTTCCGCTCACCCGCTGGAGGACGTTTCCCGGGTTCTCCAAAAGGACCGGTAAAGACCGGCCTTCCCCACCCACCGTGGCCCTCAAAGCCGGGCGTTCGGTTCCTCGGAGGGTGACGTAGAGGGCCAAGCCGATCTCCGGCCTTATCTGAAGCCGCACGCCACCCTTGTCCTGAATCCTCAGACCTCCGCTGAAGATCACCAGGCAGGCCAGGGTTCCCTCACCTTCTGGAGACTTTCCCTCCACCCGCACCTCGAGGGACCCTCCCGGGGGAAGAGTAAAGGCCGTGGGGATTACCCTAAGCTCCGCACAAAGCCCCCCGGACAAGGGAAGCTCCTCCACCGAGCCGTCCTCCTTCACCTGAAAGGAAGCGAGGCGCACGGTAACAGCCTCTTCCCTGGGGCCCTCATTCCTCAGGGTAGTCGTCAGGGAAAAGGCCTCCCCGGGCATAGCGGCAAGCTCCACCCGGGCGGGGGAAAGGGTCAGGTAGGCCCCCTGGGCCAGGGCCGGTAGGACTGTAAGGATAGCGAGTAGGATCCAAGGCCTCCGCATGGTTCTCCACCAGCATACCTCCCCAGCGCAAAACCCCTGGGGACCTCTATGCGGGCCTCCCAGGGGTTTTGCCCAACGCCCCCCTTACGGAGAAGTCAGGGTGTAGGTGATGGTGATCTGCTGGTCGTAGCCAGCAAGGGGGATGTCATCGTTAATGTCCATGGTGAGGAGGTAGTAGAGCTTGTAGACCGACTTGCCCTGCCCCCCGGCACCTGCGCTAATGAGGGTGGACACGCTGGTAATGGGCGTGGGGACGGTAGTCCAAGAACCGCCCTTCCCACTTACCTTCTCGGCAAAGACCTTCACCCGGCTGTTGCTTAAGGGAGCACCGAGGGTGCCCGAAATGGAATCGACGCTCACCGTCCACTGGGCCCGGTTAGAGCGAATGGTCATGGTGCCGTAGTCCGCTCCTCCGGTCCCCTCCACGCTGGTGGGGGCGAAGTCCTGGGTGCCGGCAGCGGTATCGATGAAGGTATCGTAAGCCGCCTTGGAAGCCTTGGTGTAGGAGGTGCTACCCACGGTCACGGTTTCCGTACCGGTGAGAGAAGGATTGTTGAAGTCAAAAACGAAGTCGGTGGCGTTCAGCTGCAACGACAGGATGGAAGGGATGGTCACCTTGACCGTGTGGCTGGCCGTGGTCTGCGCCAGAGCCAGACCTGCCATAAGCATGAGGGCCATCAGGGCTACCAGCTTGCGCATATCCTAACCTCCCAAAAGGATTAGGGGCCGGTTGCGCCACTGGCTCCCCCCCGCTCCTTGGCGCCCATCTGGGAGATCGGGGGTTCCTCGCCTCCCCTCAAGGCCTATATTAATGGCCCATGTGAAAACCCTGTGAAAGAATGTTCATCCACCCCCAACCCTCACCCACACTTCCCAGGTGGCACCCGCGGGAACCTGCAAGGTAACCTCCTCCCGACCCCTCCCTTCCAGGAGGAAGGAACTTACCTCGGAAGATGGATTCTCCAAAAGCGGCACCAGCCAAAGCCGCCACCGGGTATTGGAAACGATCCGGAGCCTGTAGCTACCAGGCCCCAATGTAAGCCTGCCTTGAGGCAAGGCCTCCATCCTTAGACCAAGTTCCACCACCTCCAAACGGAGGATGACGGGAATCCGAATCCCCACCTCATGTTGAGCTTGCAAGGGGGCATCTCCCGCAAGGCCGGGCTGGAAAGCCCATAACACCCCCATCAACCCCAGCCCTATGAGCAACCTACGCATAACCACCTCCCACCGCTAGTCCGGGGAAGAGGTGGCGCAAAAAGCCGCAAGAGGACAAAGGATCGACGTTCGGCCGGTTGCGCCACTGGCTCCCCGTGTCCCTTGGCGCCCATCTTGGGTTCCACGGTTCATCGCCTCCGAACGCCCTAAAAACCTTAGGGCCAGGCTTGGGCGCCTGGCCGGCAAGGGTTTGGCTACAAAGGAAAGACCTTCTAACCCTCAGCCGGTTGCGCCACTGGCTCCACCTGCCCCAGGCGCCCAACTACAGGGCAGGCTTCTTCGCCTCCGAGGTACCTTGTGGGGAGCCTACGCTCCCTAACTTCAGGATAGCACAAACGGGGGGAAATGGCCCCTAAAAAACCTGTCCACCCTTCAGGCGGAGGACCCTCACCTGGGTTTCTTGCCTCCCACTCCCAGCACCCACTCAATCCGCTGCCACTCCTGGCAACCGGGGTAGACGGTACTGGTAACTGGGAAGGGGTTCCCGGAAAGCGGTTCCCCTAAGCTTTTCCGCCATCAGCACCAGGTTCTCCCCGGCAATGCGGGCATCCTCCATAAGCTCGGTGTTCTCCTTGAGGCTCACGGCACCCCGGTAATGGGCGTAGACCAACCCCAGGGGCGCCAGGACGAACCCCATGTAGGAAAGGGGCAGGAGCATCTGCGAAAGCGCCTGGCTGGCCCCTTCCTCCTCGGCCACCGCCAACAGGACCATGGGCTTGCCCAGGTTTAAGAGACCCTGGTTCTCCATGGAGGTCATGCGCTCCAAAAGGGCCTTCATCCGGGCGGAAACGCTAAACCAGTAGACCGGCGTGGCGAAAACCACCGCGTCTGCCCGGATGAGCTTGTCCGCTATCTTGCCGAAGCCATCCCAGGGTCCCTGCACGCAGGTGTCCGGGCCGCAGGAAGTGGGGTCTTGGGAGTAGTTCCCCACGCAGAAGGGAAAGGGGTACCGCACCAGGTCCAGGCGCTCGGTGGCAGCTCCCCGGCGCCTGGCGGCTTCCAGAACCTCATCCAACAACTCTGCCGTAAACCCGTCCGTCCGTGCCGATGCGTTGACGCCGAGCACGCGTAGACTCATAAATATCACCCACGCACTAAACCTCATTTAGCATAGCACGCGCACCCCAAGGCCGCCAAGGCCCGGCCACAAACTCCCCCATCCCCTAGGCCAGGACGGGGTAGCCCTTAAGCTCCACCACCGGCCCCTCGAGGCGCCACGCCAGCGTATACGTGCAGCCCAAGGGGCTTTTCCAGTGGTCCAGGGAAACGAAGTGTAGCCCACCCCCACCCGTGGAGGGCACAAGCAGTCAACAAGCGGCAAAGCCACTGCATGGGTCCAATCCACACAACCGGGCCGGTAGACCAGGGTGGGGAACTTCCCATGCTAGATTAAAGACATGGCCCTTTGGCTGGTGCGGGCGGGGAAGAGAGGGGAAACCGAGGCCTTTTGCCTCGAAAACAAGGTAGCCGCCGTAGGCTGGGACGAGGTTCCTGACCTCACCTCGTTGGACAACCGCGCGACGCTTCTGCAGCACTTGAGCACGATATATTCAGAAAAGTCCAGAAATGCCCTTATCAACTGGGCCAGCGAGTTATGGGCCTTTGCCAAAGAGATGAAGGAAGGAGACTTGGTGGCCCTCCCTTCCAAGCGAGAGCCAAAAATTCACTTCGGAACGGTGACCGGACCCTATCGCTACGTACCTGATAACCCACCCGGGGCCAAGCATACACGCCCAGTCCAATGGTTGAAGACTATCCCACGAGCGGCTCTGGACCAGGATCTACTCTACTCCCTGGGTTCCTCTCTGACCGTGGCCCAAATACAAAGGAATAATGCAGAAGAACGGGTTCGCGACCTATTAGTAAATGGGGGAGATGTAAAGAACGGAAATGGGACAGAAAAACTAAACCTCGAGGAGCTTGCCCGGGACGCCATCCGGGATTACCTTAACCGCCGCTTCAAGGGGCATGCCCTGGCAAGGTTGGTGGAGGGTATTCTCCAAGCCCAGGGTTACCGCACCTTCCTCTCGCCCACCGGTCCCGATGGCGGGGTGGACATCCTGGCGGGCTCCGGGCCTTTGGGCTTTGAATCCCCCCGTATTGCCGTTCAGGTGAAGTCCGGGGATGCCCCCATAGGCACCAAGGAACTCAACGAGCTCCGAGGTGCTATGAAGAAGTTTGGGGCCAACTATGGCCTATTCGTGAGCTGGGGTGGCTTTAAGGAAACGGCCAAAAAGGAGAAGCCCACCAGTTACTTTGAAATCCGCCTGTGGGACTCCGAAGACCTGATCCTGCACCTCCTGGAGAGCTACGAACGCCTGCCTGAGGAGCTTAAGGCCGAACTTCCCCTTAAGCGCATCTGGATCCTGGTAGAGGACGAAGAGAGCACATGACCGACACCCACGCCCACCTGGATTTCCTGGAAGAAGCCGAGCTGGAAGACGCCAAAGCCCACTTTCCGGAACTCAGGGCCATCCTCACCCTGGGGGTGGACCCAACCCGCTGGGAAAGGACACTGGCCCTGGCCCAGGAAAATGTGTACGCCGCGGTGGGCCTCCACCCCACCTCGGCCCATCTGCTCTCCCCCGAGGTGGAAGAGGCTTTAAGGTATTACGCCCGTCACCCCCGGGTGCGGGCCGTTGGGGAAAGCGGCCTGGACTATTACTGGACCCCCGAAACCAAGCCCGCCCAGCTTAAGGCCCTGGAGTTCCAAGCGACCCTGGCTGAGGAGCTCGGGCTACCTTTGGTGCTCCACGTGCGGAGCAAGGATGGGCAAGCGGAGGAAGACCTGGCCGCCTGGCTCCTTGCCCACCGACCCAAAAGGGTGGTCCTCCATGCCTTTGGCGGGCACCCGGCCCTCGAGGCAGCGGGCCTCGAGGTGGGAGCCTACTTCAGCTTCGCAGGCCCCCTCACCTACAAGAAAAACCAGGCCCTCCGGGAAGCCGCCCAAAGGCTTCCCCTGGACAAGCTCCTGGTGGAAACCGACACCCCCTTCCTGCCCCCGGAACCCCACCGGGGAAAGCGCAACCTTCCCCACTACGTGCGCCACACCCTGAATAGGCTTGCGGAGGTGCGGGGAGTGGCCCTGGAGGAAATGGAATCCATCACCGACCAGAACGCGGAAACCTGCTTCCGCTGGACATAGCCCACGCCCTCTGTTTGCAAGCTTCCTGACCCCTCCCTGACCCCCATGGGTCAGAATGAAAGGCGGTATGAGAAAGCTCTTTTTACTTCTTTTCTTCCTCCTCCTAACCGCCCTGGCCGCCCCCAGGTTGGTGGTGGAGCCGGACGATGGGGTCAAGCCGCTACTGGACCTCATCGCCTCGGCCCGGGAGGAGATCCTGGTGAAGATGTACCTCTGGACCCCAAGCCGCCTGGACGTGGTGGACGCCTTGGGGGAGGCTGTGGCCCGTGGCGTGAAGGTTAAGGTCCTTTTGGAGCGGGAGCCCTCCGGGGGACGGGTGGACCTCACGGTGTTTCAGGCCCTGAAGGAACGGGGCGTGGACGTCAAGCTCACCACCCCCTTCCGCTTCGTCTTCGTCCACGAGAAAAGCCTGGTGGTGGACCGCAAGCGGGCCTGGGTGGGCACCATGAACCTCACGGGAAGCTCCTTCACCGCCAACCGGGAGTACGCCCTCATCCTGGACGATCCCAGGCAGGTGGCGGAGGTGGTGAAGGTCTTTGAAGCGGACTGGGAGGGGAAAAGGCTGGACCTCTCCCAGGCGCTTCTCGTCTGGGCCCCAAGCCGCATCCTGGGCGGGGTCAAGGAGGGCAACGCCCGGGAAACCCTCCTCGCCCTGATCCGTGGGGCCAAGAGGGAGGTTTTCCTGGAGCACCAGGCCATGGCCGATCCCGAGGTGGTGGCCGCCCTCAAGGAAGCCTTGGCCAGAGGGGTCCGGGTCCGCCTGGTGGGAAGCCCGCAGGAGCCCGGGGACACCTACTTCCTGGCAGGAGCGGAGGAGCTAAGGCGGGCCGGGGCGGATCTCCGCTTCCTACCCGATCCCTACGTGCACGCCAAAGCCCTGGTGGTGGACGGGGAGGTGGCCCTCGTGGGAAGCCTGAACCTGAGCGCCAACTCCTTGAACGCCAACCGGGAGCTTTCCGTACGCTTCACCCGCAGGGAAGCCCCCGAGGCCTTCGCCAGGCTCCTTTCCATGATGGAAAGGGACTTCCAGGCAGGGCTTACCGAAAACCCCTTTGCCCTACCGCCCCTGGAAGGGGTCATTCCCTGGCAAGATGCCCCCAAGTACTTTGGCCGTATAGCCACGGTGGAAGGGGTGATTCAGCAGGTGGAAGACCGGGGCACCGTGGCCTTCCTCCGGTTCGGACCCGGGGAAAGCGACCTGAGGCTGGTGGTCTTCCCAAGGAGCTACGCTCTCTTCCGGCAACCCTTCCCCCAAAGCTACCTGGGTAAGAAGGTAAGGGCCAGGGGGCGCATCGTGCTTTACGCTGGCTACTACGAGATCGTCCTGGAGGATCCCTCGGCCCTCGAGGTGCTGGATGGAAGCCCTTAAGGCCCTAGGCTACGAGATAAGCCCCATAGAAGGGGGCTTCTACGGGGAGAAGCGCCGAGGGGGCGTACTCTACCAGGTCTTCTACTCCGAGGCGGGGGACGTGCGCCTAAGGCGCCTCCGCTTCCTGAGGGAAGAGGCAAAGCCCTTGAACCTGGCCGGGGTGGCAGGGGAGTGGGCAGCCCGGTACCAGGTGGAGGAGAACTTCTTCGCTGTGGCGGACCCTCAGGACCTCCCCAGCCTGGTCCTGGCCTTTGAGCGCCTTGACCTAGGGGAAGAAACCCCCTAAACTCAAGGGCAATATGCGTCTGCCCCAGGGTAATGACGCCTAGACGGGGGGCAAGGCCATCCGGCCCCCCCGGCCCCCCATGGCCGGGGGGGTCAAACCTTAAGAGGAGGGAGCATGCGGGTTCTGGTACGGGACTTGAAGAAGTATGTGGGCGAAGAGGTGGAGCTACTAGGCTTTCTCCACTGGCGGCGGGACCTGGGCAAGGTGCAGTTCTTATTGCTACGGGACCGAAGCGGCATCGTGCAGGTGGTGACCGGTGGGCAGAAACTTCCCCTGCCGGAAAGCAGCCTCCGGGTAAGGGGCCAGGTGGTGGAAAACCCCAAGGCCCCAGGGGGCCTCGAGGTGCAGGCAAAGGAAATAGAGATCCTCTCCCCTGCCCTGGAGCCCACCCCGGTGGAGATCCCCAAGGAGGAGTGGCGGGCAAGCCCCGACACCCTTCTGGAATACCGCTACGTCACCCTAAGGGGGGAGAAGGCCCGCGCTCCCCTCAAGGTGCAGGCGGCCCTGGTGCGGGGTTTTAGGCGCTACCTAGACCGGCAGGATTTCACGGAGATCTTCACCCCCAAGGTGGTGCGGGCGGGGGCCGAGGGAGGCTCGGGGCTTTTCGGGGTGGACTACTTCGAGTACCGGGCTTACCTGGCCCAGTCCCCCCAGCTTTACAAGCAGATCATGGTGGGGGTGTTTGAGCGCGTTTACGAGGTAGCCCCGGTCTGGCGCATGGAGGAGCACAACACCAGCCGCCACCTGAACGAGTACCTCTCCCTGGACGTGGAAATGGGGTTCATCGGGGGGGAGGAGGACCTCATGCGGCTTGAGGAAAACCTCCTTCAGGAGATGCTGGAGGAAGCCCTTTCCAGCGCCGGAAACGAGATCCGGCTTTTGGAAGCCGAGTGGCCCTCCTTCCCCAAGGAAATCCCCCGCCTGACCCACGCCGAGGCCCGGAAAATCCTGAAGGAAGAACTGGGCTACCCCGTGGGCCAGGACCTTTCCGAGGAGGCGGAGCGCCTCCTCGGCCAGTACGCCAAGGGGCGGTGGGGTTCGGACTGGCTCTTCATCACCCATTACCCCCGAAGCCTTCGTCCCTTCTACACCTACCCCGAGGAAAACGGCACCACCAGGAGCTTTGACCTCCTCTTCCGGGGCCTGGAGATCACCTCCGGGGGCCAGAGGATCCACCGCTACCCGGACCTGGTGGAAAGCCTAAAGGCCAAGGGCATGGACCTCGAGGGCTTTAAGGGCTACCTGGAGGTCTTCAAGTACGGCATGCCTCCCCACGGGGGTTTCGCCATCGGGGCGGAAAGGCTCACGCAAAAGCTTCTCGGCCTCCCCAACGTGCGCTACGCCCGGGCCTTCCCCAGGGACCGGCACCGGCTCACCCCCTGATGCCACCCCACCCTGGCCTCGCCAGGGTGGGGCACCAGGAGAGGATTGCTTCTAGAAGCGGTCAAAGAGGATGGCCCGCTTGACCTCCTCTATGAGCTGGGTTACGGGGATATCCCGGGGGCAGGCCTCAGTGCAGTTGTAGGCGGTGCGGCAGCGCCAAACCCCGCTTCCCGAGCCCAGGGCCTTGAACCGCTCCCGCTTTCCCCGGTCGCGGGAGTCGAAGATGAACCGGTGGGCCTGCACGATGGCGGCAGGACCCAGATACGTCCCGTTCACCCAGAAGACAGGGCAGCTGGTGGTGCAGCTGGCGCAGAGGATGCACTTGGTGCCGTGGTCAAACCGCTCCCGTTCCTCAGGGCTTTGCAGGCGCTCCCGGGCCGGCGGAGGCTCGTCGTTGATGAGGTAAGGCTTCACCGCCCGGTAGGCGGCGAAGAAGGGCTCCATGTCCACAATGAGGTCCTTCTCCACCGGCAGACCCCGGATGGGTTCCACGGTGATCACGTTCCCCAGGTCCTTCACCAGGGTCTTGCAGGCCAGGCGGTTTCTGCCGTTGATGAGCATGGCGTCGGAGCCGCAGATCCCGTGCCCACAGCTCCGGCGGAAGGCCAGGGTGCCGTCCTGGTCCCACTTCACCTTGTGGAGGAGGTCCAAAACCCGGTCCCAAGGTTCGGCCTCCACCTGGTAGGTGTGCCAGGTGGGCTTCTGGTCCTTGGCGGGGTCAAAGCGAAGGATCTTCAGGGTTACCTGCATGGCGCCTCCTAGTAGGTGCGGGCCTTGGGCTCAAAGCGGCCCAGGACCACGGGCTTGTAGCGGAAGGTCACCTTGCCGTCGGCCACCTTGTAGGCCAGGGTGTGCTTGAGCCAGTTGGCATCGTCCCGCTCGGGGTAGTCCTCCCGGGCATGGGCCCCGCGGGACTCGGTGCGGTTCAAAGCGGAGTGCACCAGGGCCTCGGAAACCTCGAGGAGATACCCAAGCTCCAGGGCCTCCACCAGCTCGGTGTTGTAGGCATCCCCCTTGTCGTCAATGGAGATGTTCCGGTAGCGGTCCATGAGCTCCTTCAGGATCTCCACCTGCTTGGCCAAGAGCTCCCCGGTGCGGAAGACGGAGGCGTTGTCCATCATGGTTTGCTGGAGCTCGGCCCGGAGCGCCGCCACCTTCTCCTTGCCCGTGGAGTTTTTGATGCGCTCAATGCGCTCGCGGCTTTCGCCCAGGTGCTCCTCGGTGAGCTCGTGGTAGTCGGCATCCTTGGCGAAGCGGGCCGCATGGATCCCGGCGCGCCGGCCAAAGACCACCAGATCCCCCAAGGAGTTGGTCCCCAGGCGGTTGGCCCCGTGCAGGCTCACGCAAGCCGCTTCCCCGGCGGCGTAAAGCCCGGGCACCACGGTGTTGTTCTCGTCCCGGATGACCTGGCCCCAGAGGGTGGTGGGAATCCCCCCCATGGCGTAGTGGGCGGTGGGCATCACCGGCACCGGCTCCTTCAAGGGGTCCACCCCCAGGTAGATGCGGCTGAACTCGGTGATGTCGGGAAGCTTCTTCTCGATGACCTCGGGAGGCAGGTGGGTGAGGTCCAGGAGCACGTGGTCCTTCTTGGGGCCCACCCCCCGGCCCTCCCGCACCTCCAGGTACATGGCCCGGGAAACCATGTCCCTGGGAGCCAGGTCCTTGATGGTGGGGGCGTAGCGCTCCATGAAGCGCTCCCCCAGGGCGTTCCTCAGGATGCCCCCCTCCCCCCTGGCCCCCTCGGTGAGGAGGATGCCCAGGGGGTAAAGCCCCGTGGGGTGGAACTGGTAGAACTCCATGTCCTCGAGGGGAAGCCCCTTGCGGTAGAGGATGGCCTGCAGGTCCCCGGTGAGGGTGTAGGCGTTGGAGGTCACCTTGTAGATGCGGCCAAAGCCCCCCGAGGCGATGACGATGGCCTTGGCCTGGAAGAGGTGAAGCTCCCCCGTGGCCAGCTCGTAGGCCACCAGACCCTTGGCCACCCCGTCCTCAACGATGACATCGGTGACGTGGAACTCGTTGTAGAAGGTGATGTTGTGCTTCACGCACTGCTGGTAAAGGGTCTGGAGGATCATGTGCCCGGTGCGGTCGGCGGCGTGGGCCGCTCGGTGCACCGGGGCCTTGCCCCAGTCCTTGGTGTGGCCGCCAAAGCGGCGCTGGGCGATCTTGCCGTTTGGGAGCCGGTCAAAGGGAAGGCCCATGTGCTCCAGCTCCAGGACCGCCTCGATCACCTCCTTGGCAAAGACCTCGGCGGCATCCTGGTCGGTGAGGTAGTCCCCTCCCTTCACCGTGTCGAACATGTGCCACTCCCAGTGGTCCTCCTCCACGTTGCCCAAGGCCGCCCCTATCCCTCCCTGGGCCGCCCCCGTGTGGCTTCGCGTGGGGTAGAGCTTGGTGACCACCGCCACGTCCGCACCTTCCCTGGCCGCATAGAGGGCCGTAGCCAGGCCCGCTCCACCTGCGCCTACCACGATGACCTCGTGTCTGTGCGCCATACTAGTTCACCCCGAAATCGTGATTGAGAAGGGAAAGGCTCCCCAGGAAGAAAAGAAAGGCGATGAGGCTGTAGAGCACCACCTTGGTCCAGAAGCGCCTGGACGGGTTCCGAATCCAGTCGTCCAGCACATACCTAAGCCCGTTGGCCCCGTGCAAGAGGCCCAAGGCCAGGATCAAAAGGTCGTAGATCTTCCAGGTGGTCTGGGAAAGTCTCTTGGCCACGTACTCGTAGTCAATGCTGTTGAGGTCGGTGATGACGGCGTTCATCCACATGTGGCCGATGAGCAGGAAGACCAACACCACCCCGGAGATGCGCATGAAGACCCACCAGTAAAGCTCCAGGTTGGTGCTGGCCTCGAGGCGGGCTTCCTCATAACGCTTGGACTTAATCGCCATGGCTACCTCCCAGGATGCCCCCTCCGATCTTCAAAAGGAAGGGAAGGTAGAAGATCACGAAAAGAACCCAGACCCCGTACCAAAGCTGCCGCTGGTAGCGCACCCCCCAGGCGGTGAAGTCCATGAGGATGATCCTGAGCCCGTTGAACCCGTGGTAAAGCACCCCGGCGATGAGAAGAAGAAGCCCTATCTGGAAAACCGGCTGGTGGTAGAACTTCATGAGAGCGTTGGACACCTCCGGGCCCCACATGGCGCTTGCGATGTTGGCCACGTGGAGCATGAGGAAGACCAGAATGCCCAGGCCCGAGATCCGGTGCAGGTAAAACGCCCACTGCCCTTCTCTTCCCCTGTACATGGCACCTCCTTGCCGGGGATATCATACCACCTTTCTTAAGGAAACCACCGTCTGGGGCTTATTTCCTCCCCATCCATACCCCATCCCCGTATAAGAGGCGCATGGAAGGGAGCTTCCCTCCACCTCCCCTTCCCCCCTTCCCCGGGGCCACCCCCAGGGGGAGCAAAAGGGGGTTTTCCCGCCAGGGGACAAGGTATTGACAGGGGGGGGAGGGGGGGGCATAATGGGGGGCGTGCCGCGGGGGGATACCCCGGGGGGCACGGGAAGGAGGTGGTCAGGATGGAACTCTTTGGATTCGGACCGCATCTGATGGTGGACGGCTACGACGCCAATCCCGAAAAGCTCCGGGACGCCGAGCTGGTGCGCCGCGTTCTGGACGAGCTCCCCGAGGAGATGGAGATGACCAAGGTGCTTCCCCCCTTCGTCTACAGCTACGGCCCCGAGGGGGAGGACGGGGTGACCGGGGTGGTGATCATCGCCGAAAGCCACATCGCCATCCACACCTTCCCCAAAAAGCGCTTCCTTTCCATCGACATCTTCTCCTGCAAGGCCTTTGACATGGCCCAGGTGCTGAGGAAGCTCACCGCGGTTTTCGAGATCGGCCGCTACGAAACCTACATGATCAACCGGGGCAAGGAGTTTCCCAAGGACCCCGAGCTGGCCCGGAAGATCGTCCTGGGGGAGCGGGAGTACCTCGAGGCCCGGGTGAGCTAGGAAAACTGCCCCCCTTTCCCGGGCTTGCCCCGGGGTTTTCATTTTGGACTCATCCTTCCTCTCTAGCTTATAGGAGGAGGCTTAGGTATGGTGCGCAAGCTACTCACCCTGGTTCTTCTGGGATTCGGCGTGGCCTTAGCCCAAGCCCAGGGCTTTCGCGGTCTTTCCCTAGGCACCTCCTATCCGGAGATCGGGGTGCAACCCGGGGAGAGCGTCAACCTGACCCTCACCCTCAAAAACTATGGCCTTCCCCCCGGGGTGGTGCGGGTCCAGGTGGCCGAGGCCCCGCAAGGCTGGCAGGCCAGCCTCATCGGCGGGGGTCGCCTGGTGCGGGCGGTCTACCTGGCCCCCGACGGGGAGGCTACCCTTACCCTTCGCCTCCAGCCTCCCAAGGAGGTGAAGCCCGGCACCTACCGCTTCCTGGTGCGGGCTGAGGGGCTTGGCCATACCGCCAGCCTTCCCATCGGCCTGGTGGTGGGGCAGGGCCTGCCCCAGAGGCTTAGCCTCGAGGCGGAGCTCCCCATCCTCAAGGGTCCTCCCACCAGCTCCTTCCGCTACCGGGTGACCCTGAAAAACGAGTCCGACCGCGACCTATTGGTCTCCCTGGAGTACGAGGCCCCCAAGGGTTGGCAGGTGACCTTCACCCCCGCCTTCTCCAGCCAGCAGGTGACCAGCCTGCCCATCAAGGCCGGGGAGAGCAAGGACCTGGACGTGGAGGTTTCCCTGCCCAAGGACACCAAGGCGGACACCTACGGCCTCACCTTGAGGGCAGCCGCCGGGGAAGCCAAGGCGGAACTGGCCTTGACCCTCGAGGTCACGGGCCGGCCCGATGTGCGCTTCACCACCAAGGAGGGGCGGCTTTCCGGACAGGTGGTGGCGGGCCGGGAAAATGCGGTGAAGCTTGTGGTGAAGAACGAGGGTAGCGCCCCGGCCAAGAACCTGTCCTTCAGCGCCATGGAGCCCTCGGGCTGGGAGGTGAAGTTTGAGCCGGATAAGCTGGACGCCCTGGACCCCGGCCAGGAGCAGGAGGTAACCGCCCGCATCAAGCCCTCCCCCAAGGCGGTGACGGGGGACTACATGGTGACCCTCAGCCTTTCCGGGTCCGATGGCCTTTCCGAGAGCCTGGATTACCGGGCCACCGTGGTGCGCTCCAGCCTCTGGGGCCTGGTGGGGGTGGGCATCATGGCCGTGGCCCTTCTGGTCCTGGGCTTCGCCGTGAACCGCTTCGGCCGGAGGTAGCATGGCGGTCATCGAAACCCATGGCCTCACCAAGCGCTACGGGCGGGTGGTGGCCGTGGAGGACCTGAACCTGGAGGTGCAGGAAGGGGAGGTCTTCGGCCTCCTGGGGCCTAACGGCTCGGGGAAGACCACCACCATCCTCATGCTCCTGGGCCTCACCGAACCCACCCGGGGCGAGGCCCGGGTGCTGGGATTGGATCCCATGCGGGAACCCTTGAAGGTGAAGAGCCAGGTGGGCTACCTCCCCGACCAGGTGGGGTTTTACGGGGAGCTCACCGCCTGGGAGAACCTGCGCTACACCACCCGCCTTTTGGGCCTCCCCGAGGCCGAGGCCAGGGCCCGTATAGAGGAGGTGCTCAAGCGCATGGGCCTCTGGGAGGTGCGGGACCGGCGGGTTTCCGCCTTCAGCCGGGGGATGCGGCAGCGCCTCGGGCTTGCGGAGGTGCTTTTGAAGAGGCCTAAGGTGGCCATCCTGGACGAGCCCACCCTGGGCCTGGACCCCGAGGCCGCCCGGGAGTTTCTGGAGCTCATCAAGGGCCTGAAGGCGGAGGGCATCACCATCCTCCTCTCCAGCCACCTCCTGCACCAGGTCCAGGAGGTCTGCGACCGGGTGGGGCTTTTCCATAAAGGGCACCTCGCCCTTTTGGGCACCGTGGAGGAGTTGGCGCAAAGGGTCTTAGGGGGTGGGTACGAGATCCTGGTGGAGGCCAGCCCGGGCCTCGAGGAGGCCTTCCGCCGCCTGGAAGGCGTGGCCCGGGTGGCAGCGGAGGGAGGGCGGTACCGGATTCTCTCCAGCCGGGACCTCCGGCCGGAGCTGGCCCGGATAGCCGTGGAACACGGCGAGCTTCTAAGCCTCTCCCTCCGCCGTCCCAGCCTGGACGAGGTCTACGCCCACTACTTCAAGGAGGTGGCCCATGCGGCGTGAAGGCTCCCCCTGGACCGGGCTTTGGGCGGTTTTCTTCAAGGAGATGGCCGACCACCTCACGGGCTTGAGGATGCGCATTCTGGAGGGGTTGATCCTCCTGTCCGCCCTGGCCGCCGTGTACACCGGCACCCAGACCCTGCGCCAGACCGTGGGGGAGGACCCTTACCTCTACCTGAAGCTCCTCACCACCGCTCAGGACCCCCTGCCCTCCTTCGTGGGCTTCCTTTCCTTCTTCGTACCCCTGGCGGCCATTGCCTTGGCCTTCGATGCGGTGAACGGGGAGTACGCCAGGGGAACGCTTTCCCGTATCCTCTCCCAGCCCATCTACCGGGACGCCCTCCTCTTCGGCAAGTTCCTGGCGGGGCTCGGCACCCTGGCCGTGCTTCTCACCGCTCTCTTCCTCCTGGTGGTGGGCCTGGGCCTCTTCACCCTGGGAGTGCCCCCCGGAGGCGAGGAGATGGCCCGGGCCTTCCTCTTCCTCCTGGCCACCTTGGCCTATGCGGGCTTCTGGCTGGCCTTGGGCCTCCTCTTCTCCGTCCTCTTTCGCCAGCCGGCCACCGCCGCCCTAGCCGCCATCGGGGTCTGGCTCTTCTTCGCCGTCTTCTTCCCCATCCTCACCGACCTGGCGGCAAGCGCTCTTCTCCTTCAGGCCGACCCCTTTGACCCGGAAAGCCAGCTCAGGCAGGCCAACCTGGCCCTTTGGATCTCCCGCCTCTCCCCCAACACCCTCTACGCGGAAACCCTCACCGCTGTGCTTAACCCGGCGGTGCGCTCCTTGGGCCCCATCCTCATCACCCAGCTGGAGGGAGCGGTGCTGGGAACCCCCCTTCCCCTCTCCCAAAGCCTCCTCCTGATCTGGCCCCAGCTCACCGGGCTCATGGCTCTGGTGATCCTCCTCTTCACCCTGGCCTACGTGGCCTTCCAGCGGCAAGAGGTGCGCGCCTAGAAAACCCCGCTGGGGCTGAGCACCCCAGCGGGGACCCCAGAAACCCTAGTCCTCCAGCCACTCGGTGGCGTAGGCGTTGGTCTTGGGGATGACGCAGAGGAACTCCACCGGCTCATCCCCCTCGTTCACATAGGCATGGGGCGTGTCCGGGGGGATGTAGACCGCCTGCCCAGCCGCCACCTCCCTCACCTCATCGCCCAGGTAGATCTTCATGCGCCCGGAGAGCACGTACTGCTCGTGCTCGATGCTGGGGTGCTTGTGCTTGGGAATCCTTCCCCCCGGCAGGATGGTGAACTTACGGGTGATGAAGTGGGGGGCTCCATCCTCAGGGCCAATGAGCACCTGGATAAAGGCCTTCTCCCCCCGCTCCACGGGACGGGCCTCCACGCTGGCCCCCTGCTTGACCACGGGCTTCATGCCGACCATTGTAGCAAAAGGCCCTCCACTTCCTCATCGGTGACCTCACCGAAGTCCATGAAGTAGGCCCCCACGGCGGCGAAGTCCGGTGGGGTGGAGAGCACCACCACCTCCGCTTGATCCTTCAGCCCCTCCACCGCATCCGGGCTGGCCACGGGCACCGCCACCACCACCCGCCGGGGTTTTTCCGAAAGGACCACGGCCAAGGCCGCCTCCATGGTGGAACCGGTAGCGATGCCGTCGTCCACCAGCACCACATCCCGGCCCGCAAGGGGCACCTTTGGCCTCACCTTCCGGTAGCGCTCGGCCCGCTTGCGGATCACGTCCTTCTGCCTGGCCGCTTCCCGCTCCAGGTAGCTTTGGTCGGCGTACTGGAGGGCATAGGGCTTCAAGACCATGCCCCCCTTTTCCCCCACCGCCCCCAGGGCGAACTCCGGATTTCCCGGAGCCCCCACCTTGCGCACCAGGACCACATCCAGCTCCCCCCCCAGGCCTTTGGCCACCTCATCCGCCACCACCACCCCGCCTCGAGGGATGCCCAAAACCACAGGGCGTTCTAGACCCAAGGGCTTTAGGGCTTCCACCAGAAGAGCCCCAGCGTGCCTGCGGTCGCGGAAGCGCATAGGAAACCTCCTTATCCATGCTACACCGGCCCATGGTCTTGAACGCGGTATAAAGTTTTTGATAAGCTCGGGGCGAAGGAGGTAAGGTATGGACCAAGTCAGCGCCAAGCCCTGGCTCGCCCACTATGACCCCGGTGTGCCGCACGAGGTGGAGGTACCCCCCATCCCCCTGTGGCGATTCCTGGAAGACGCTGCCCAGCGTTACTCGCACCACATCGCCTTAGAGTTCCTGGGGAAAACCCTTACCTATGCGGAGCTATGGGAGAAATCCCGGCGCTTCGCCGAGGGGCTTAAGGCCCTGGGGGTGAAGCCTGGCGACCGGGTGGCCATCATGCTCCCCAACACCCCCCAGTTCGTCATCGCCTTCTACGGAACCCTTCTGGCGGGGGGCGTGGGAGTCAACGTGAACCCCCTCTACACCCCAAGGGAGCTAAGGCACCAGCTCAAGGACTCGGGGGCGGAAACCCTGGTCATCCTGGACCACCTCCTGCCCCGCTTCCTGGAGGTGGAGGGGGAAACCCCGGTGAAGCGCACCGTGGTCACGGGCATCAAGGACTTCCTCCCCTTCCCCAAAAACCTCCTTTACCCCTTAAAGGCGAAGCGGGACAAGCTACCCCTGGGCTTTCCTAAACGGGAAGGATTCCACGCCTTCTCGGACCTCCTGAGGCATCCCCCCGCCACCCCCCATCCCGCTGATCCCGAGGACCTGGCCCTTTTGCAGTACACAGGGGGCACCACGGGCATCTCCAAGGGCGCCATGCTCACCCACCGGAACCTGGTGGCCAACGTCCTGCAGATCGACGCCTGGGACTCCACCTCCAAGGAACTCCTGGGCAAAGGGGTGATGCTGGGAGCCCTGCCCTTTTTCCACGTCTACGGCATGACCGTGGCCATGAACTACGGCATCTACTCCGGTTACAAGATCGTCCTCCTGCCCAGGCCGGAGATCCACGCCATCGTGGAGGCCATTGAAAAGCACCAGGTCACCCACTTCCCCGGGGTGCCCACCCTCTACGTGGCCTTCAACCACTTCCCGGGAATCGAGAAACGGAACGTAAAGAGCATCCGCATCTGCCTCTCCGGAGCCGCTCCCCTGCCGGTGGAGGTGGCCAAGCGCTTTGAGGAGATCACCGGGGCCCGGCTCATCGAGGGCTACGGCCTCTCCGAGGCAAGCCCCGTGACCCACTCCAACCCTGTCCAGGGGGAGATCAAAAAGGGCTCCATCGGTATGCCCCTGCCCAGCGTGGACGCCAAGGTGGTGGACGAGGAGGGCAAGGAAGTCCCCATGGGAGAGGTGGGCGAACTCGTCGTCAAAGGCCCCAACATCATGAAGGGCTACTGGAACCGCCCAGAGGAAACCCAAAAAGCCCTCAAGGACGGCTGGCTCTTCACCGGGGACATGGCCCGTATGGACCAGGACGGCTACTTCTACATCGTGGACCGCAAAAAGGACATGATCATCGCCGGCGGCTACAACATCTACCCCCGCGAGGTGGAAGAGGTCCTCTACCAGCACGAAGCCGTCCAGGAAGCCGCCGTGGTGGGCGTACCCGACCCCTACCGCGGGGAAACCGTGGCCGCCTTCCTCGTCCTCAAGGAAGGGTATAAGGGCAAGGTCACGGAAAAGGACATCGAAGCCTTCTGCCGGCAAAACCTCGCCGCCTACAAGGTCCCCCGCATCATCCAGTTCCGGGACAGCCTGCCCAAAACCAGCGTGGGGAAGATCCTCAGGCGGGAACTCCGCGAGGAGTTTGCCAAAAGGCAGCCTTAGCTTTAGGCCCGCGCCCGGGCCACCGCCTCCCTGAAGACCTCCACCGCCCGGTCCACCTCGGCCTCCGTGGTGTAGCGTCCCAGGGAGAAGCGCAAGGAGGCCCGGGCTTCCCTCGGGGAGCGTCCGATGGCCAGGAGGACATGGGAGGGCTCGAGGCTCCCCGCCGAACAGGCCGAGCCCGAGGAAACCGCCACCCCCATGAGGTCCATGGCGAGAAGCAAGGCCTCCCCATCCGCGCCCTTCACCGTCACGTTGACCAGCTTGGGCAGGCGGCGCTCGGGATGGCCGTTGAGCTCCACCCCTTCCACGGAAAGCAAGCCCGCCTCGAGGCGCCGCCTCAAGGCGAGAAGCCGGGAGGACTCCTCCGGCAAGAGCCTTAAGGCCTTCTCCAGGGCCACCGCCATCCCATGGGCCAGGACTGGGCTTTGCGTGCCCCCCCGTCTTCCCCCCTCCTGCTTGCCCGGCACCAGGGGAAAGAGGTCCACCCCCTGGCGCACCAAAAGGGCTCCAATCCCCTTCGGCCCATAGAACTTGTGGGCGCTTAGGGAAACCAGGTCCGCCTCCACCTCATCCACCCGGAAAGGCACCTGGCCCACGGCCTGCACGGCATCGGTGTGGAAAAGGGCCCCGTGGGCGTGGGCGATCTCGACCATCTCCCGGATGGGGTAGAGGGTGCCGAGCTCGTTGTTGGCGGCTATGACGCTCACCAGGATGGTGTCGGGCCTCAGGGCCTCCTCCACCTGCTCCGGGTAAACCAGGCCCAAGCGATCGGGCCTGAGCCGGGTCACGGCAAAGCCCAGGCGCTCAAGGAGCCGCAAGGCCCCCAGGACCGCGGAGTGCTCCACCTCCGTGCTCACCACATGCCCCTTCCCCTTGGCCAAGGCCACCCCCAAAAGCGCCAGGGCATCCGCCTCGGAACCCGAACCGGTAAAGACCACCTCCCTGGGGCGCATCCCCAGGAGGCTTGCGATCCGCTCCCGGGCTCCCTCCAGCACCCTTCTGGCTTCCTGGCCAAAGCGGTGGATGCTGCTCGGGTTGCCGAAGATTCCCTCCACCTCGCGCATCGCCTGCTGGACCTCGGGATCCAGGGGCGTGGTGGCCGCGTAGTCCAGATAGACCAAAGCCAAGGTTTCCTCCTTGCCCTCCATTCCCTTTGCCAGGGACAAGCCCTGGCAGCCCTTCCCAAGTCCGCTTGCCTAGCCTGCGGGCTGGAGCTGGATCAAGCGCTTGGCCTCGATGAGCTTCCGCTCCTCAATGAGGTCCTTCAAGGTGGTGCTCCCCAGGACCTGGCGCATGGCCAGATCCACCCGCTTCCAAAGGAGCTCGGTGGAGCACTGCCCCACCTTGGCGCAGGACTCCGGGTCCTCGATGCAGGAAACCGGGGCCAGGCTGCCCTCGAGGGCCTCCACCACCTCGAGGGCCGTCACCCTCTCGGGGGGACGGGCCAGGCGGTAACCCCCCCTGGCCCCCCGCACGGAGCGGATGAACCCGGAGCGCCTAAGCTGGGCGGCGATCTGCTCCAGGTAGTGCTGGCTGATGCCCTGGGCCTCCGCCACCTCCTTAAGGGGCACCGCCTCCGGGGCCTTGAGGCCGATCTCCACCAGGGCCCTGAGGCCATATTGGGCCTTCGTGGACACCCACATGCCCCCAGTATAGCGCAAAGGCTTTATTTCCTCACGGAAAATACGGTTTTCACGAAGGCCAGGCCAAACAAGGCCGCCTGCAGAAGCACGATGCTGGCCCCGCTGGGCCAGTCCAGGAGGAAGGAGAGGAAAAGGCCAAGCAGCGTGGAAAAGGAGGCCAGGAGGAGGGAAAGAAGGGTGAGCCCGGCAAAGGTGCGGCTCAAGAGCCTGGCCGCCGCCCCGGGGATCACCAAAAAGGCCGCCACCAGAATAATCCCAACCACCTTCACCGCCAGCACCAGGCTCACGGCAAGGAAGCCGGAAAGGAGGTAGTCGTGGAGAACCACCGGCACCCGGTCGGAAAGGGCCAGTTCCCGGTCAAAGGTGGCGTAGGCCAAGGGCCCCCACAGGGGAAGGAGGAAGAGGGCCAGGAAGAGGAGGAGGACCATGGCCCAAAGGTCCGCGGGCCCCACCGCCAGAAGGGAGCCGAAGAGGTAGCCCATGGCGTCCCCCACATACCCCCGGGCCTTGGAGAGGAAGACCGCCCCCAGGGCCACGGAGAGGGCGAAGAAGACCCCGATGGCGGTGTCCTCGGAAAGCTCGGTCTTCTCCTTCACCAGGGTGATGGCCATGGCCACCAGAAAGGTGAAGGGCAGGGCAAACCAAAGGGGCTCCCCCCTTAGGAAAAGCCCCAAGGCCACCCCGGCGAAGGCGGCGTGGGCAAGCCCATCCCCCAGGAAGGAAAGCCGCCTTTGCACCACGAAGGGGGAGAGCAATCCGGAAAGAAGGCTCACCAAAAGCCCTGCGAGGAGGGCCCTCTGGAAAAAGGGATAACCCAGGGCGTCAAGCATGCCCACCCCCCAGGTACAGCCCGTGGGCATGGCCCAGGTGTCCAAAGGCCTGGCGCAGGCACTCCTCGGTGAGGGCCCGCTCCGGCGGACCAAACCCCACCACCCTGCGGTTCATCACCAGGACGTGGCTGGCATGGTGGGCGGCCTCCCAGTCGTGGGTGATCATGAGCACCGTAGCCCCCGATTCCTCCTGGTAGGCCTCCAGGTACCGGTAGAGGTCCACCTCCCCCACCCGGTCCACCCCGGTGGCGGGCTCATCCAAAAGGAGGATCCTCGGCCGGCGGATGAGGGCCCGGGCCAGGTAGACCCGTTGGAGCTGCCCCCCGGAAAGCCGGCCCAAGGGGCGGAAGGCCAGTGCCTCCGCCCCCACCCGCCTTAAGGCGGAAAGGGCTTCCTCCCTTTCCCAGGGGGACAGGCGGAAGGGCCAGCGCCGCCTCAGACCCGTGGCCACCAGTTCCAGGGAAAGCGCCGGGAAGGAGCGGTCAAAGGTCTTGATCTGGGGCACGTAGCCGAACCACAGGGGATCGGTTTCCCTCAAGGAACGCCCCAAAACCCTGACCTCGCCCCGGAAGGGCACAAGGCCCAGGATGGCCTTCAAGAGGGTGCTCTTCCCCGCCCCGTTGGGGCCCACGATGGCCACGAAGGCTCCCTCTGGCACCTTCAGGCTGACGCCCTCCAGGGCCCTGAACTCCCCAAAGCGCACGGACAGGTCCTGGACCTCGAGGGCCAACACACAATAACGCTAATCCATTTTCAACAAGCCCGTCAAGCCCACCAGGAAACGCCTGGAAGAATCCCCCCTGAAGAACGCTCCCACAGGCTTTCCAGCCCGCCGACGGCACCGGTGGCCTGGCTTTGTTTTGGGGGCAGCCCGTCCTTTAAGCCCCTACCCCAGAACCCAAGGCATCCCCATCGGACCGGTAGAGCCCGGCCTGCAAGCGCCAGAGCTCCGCATAGACCCCAGCCCGCCCCAGGAGCTCCTCGTGGGTTCCTTCCTCCACCAGGCGCCCCTTTTGCAGGACCAGGATCCGGTCCGCCATCTGCACGGAGCCCAGGCGGTGGGTGATGAGGAGGACGGTCCTGCCGCGGGAAAGCTCGGCAAACCGCCGGTAGAGATGGGCCTCCTCCTTGGGGTCCAGGGAGGCCGTGGGCTCATCCAGCACGAGAAGTTCGCCCCCACGAAAAAAAGCACGGGAGAGGGCCACGCGCTGCCACTCGCCTAAGGAGAGCTCCGTGCCCCCGAAGGCCTTGGAGAGCAGGGCCTCCAACCCGAGCCGCTCCAGGAGTTCCAAGGCCCCTCCCGCCTTGGCCGCCTCCCACAGGCGTCCCTCGTCGGAAAGGGCCTCCAAGTCCCCTAAGGCGATGTTCTCCCGCAGGGTAAGGGCATAGCGGCCATAGTCCTGGAAGACCGCGGAAACCAGGCGGCGCCAGGCGTCAAGGTCCAGCTCCCTGAGGTCCACCCCGTCCACCAGGATGCGGCCCTCCGTGGGGTCATAGAAGCGGAGAAGGAGCTTGACCAAGGTGGTCTTGCCCGCACCGTTTTCCCCCACCAGGGCCAGCCGCTCCCCCCGCCGGATGGTGAAGGAGACGCCCTCGAGGGCCCGCCGGCCCCCGGGGTAGACGAAGCCCACGTTTTCAAAGCGAATCTCCTCGAAACCTTGCACCGCCTTGGAAGCAGTCTGAGCCAAGGCGGGAGGTAAGGCCAGGAAGGCCTCAAGCCGCTCAAAGTAGAGGAGGCTTTCGTACAGCATCCCCCCATCCTGGATCAGGCCGTAGAGGTTCTGCTGCAAGGTCCCCACCGACTGCAGGAGGAGCACCAGGCTGCCGAGCCCTGAAGCCCCCAATAGAGCCTGCCGCAACCCCAAGTACAGGGCCAGGGCGGTGGCCAGGGTGCTTCCCAGCACCAAACCGCTGGCCCCCAGGGCCTGCCGTCCCCGGGCCCGCCACAAGGCCCGGTGCAACCGCCAAAAGGCCTCCAGATACCGCCCCCGGAAGAAGGGCAACAGGCCATAAAGCCGGACCTCCTTGGCTCCTTCCGGGCTCAGAAGGGCCTCGGCGAAGTAGCGCATCCGCCGGGCCTCGGGCGCCCCAAAGAGAAGAGCTTCCCACACCCCCTTTTGCAACCGAAAGGTGAGGAGGGCCTGGGGTAGGCTACCCGCAAGCAACAGCAGGGGGAATACCGGGGCCAGGCTGAAGAGCAACCCCAATACCCCCGCCACCGTGATCCCCTGGCGGAAGGCGTTGCCGAGAAAAACCAGCAGGTTTAGGGGCTGGTACGGTGCCTGGTCCCGCAGCACCTGAAGCTCGTCGTGGAAGCTGGGGTTCTCAAAGGGCGTCAGGTCGGGAAGGCCCGCAGCCTTTTCCATCAGCAAGAGGTGCACCCTGGCCGTGAGCTTTTCGTTGACCGCCCCCTGCAGAAAGGCCACCCAGGGCACCAGCAGAAAATCCAGGGCGAAGGCCAGGGCAAGCCCTGCCAGGGGCCAGAACAGGTCCAGGGTGAGGGATCCCCTTCCCAGTTCCCGCGCCAGGCCGTCCACCAGAGTGCGGGTGAGACCCAGCACCGCAACCGGAAGGAGCCCGCCCAGGGCGAGAAGGCCCAAAAGTAAGGCCGCCTCCCGCGGGGCCGCCTGGAACACCTGGCGTAGGGCAAGGAGGAGCCTGCGGATCAAAGATCCGGGGTGCGAGGGCATAGGCCCTTCCATATCCAAAGCGCCCTCCTGCAAAAGTATAGACCATCTCCAAACGCTTGGGGCAAATAAAAAGCCCGGGCGGGAGGAAACCCTACCCCTAGAAGCTGTGCTCGTCAGAGGGGAACACGCCCTCCCGCACCTCCTGCACGTACTGGGATAGGGCCTCGAGGAAGAGCCTTTCCCCCTCCAGATACCGCTTCACGAACCGGGGCTTGAACTCCCCGTAAAGCCCCACCACGTCGTGGAAGACCAGAATCTGGGCGTCCGTGTGGGAGCCGGCTCCGATGCCCACGGTGTGGATGGATAGCCGTTCCGTGATCTCCTTGGCCAGGTCCTTGGGCACCATCTCCAGCACCACCCCGTAAGCCCCCGCCTCCTCGAGGGCCATGGCCCCTTTGAGGATGCGCTCGGCCTCCTCGGGGCGCCTCCCCTGCAGCCTGTAGCCCCCAAGCTGGCTCGCCGTCTGGGGGGTGAGGCCCACGTGGCCCAGGACCGGCACCCCCGCCCGGCTGAGCCCGAAGACGATCTCCGCCACCTCCTCCCCACCCTCCAGCTTCACCGCATCCGCCCCGCCTTCCTTGAGAAGCCGCTCGGCGGCGAAAAGGGCCCGATCCAGGGTGGCATAGGAAAGATAGGGCAGGTCCGCCACCAAGAAGGTGTCCGGGGCCCCCCGCCGGGCCGCCTTGGTGTGGTGGAGCATCTCCTCCAGGCTCACGGGAACCGTGGAGGAATAGCCCAGCACCACCATGCCCAGGGAATCCCCCACCAGGATGGCGTCCACCCCAGCCCGCTCAGCTAGGCGGGCCGTGGGGTAGTCGTAGGCGGTGAGGTACACCAGCCTCTGGCCCTTGGCGTGACGGACAGACTTGACCTATATGCGGCTCCTGGAGTAAAGAGGGGGCATGACCCTGCGCGAAGCCCTGTCCCAGATCCCCGACCCCCGGGCCCGCAACCGGCAGTACCCCCTTTGGGGCCTCCTGGCCCTCATCCTGGTGGCTTTTCTTTCCCGCGTGGACTCCCTGAGGGGCGTGGAACGCTTCGCCCGCGCCAACCCCCACCTCTTGCCCCA
>NZ_BAAJPG010000015.1:0-210 GCF_057547025.1 Thermus sp. KWY1 | reverse complement strand
CCGGTCGTGTCAAGATTTATGTGTAAGCGTCTGTGTACGGGGGGCATACCTCTCCAGAAGCATCTTCTCCAGCACTTCCCGCACCTCAGCAAAGCCCTTCAATCGCCGCTCAGACCACCTCCCCTCCTGACGCTCCGCCTCCAAGTAAAGGAGCTTAAACACAGACTCGGGTCGGGGGAACTTATGATCCCGCACCTTCGTCCCACGCCT
>NZ_BAAJPG010000014.1:0-1258 GCF_057547025.1 Thermus sp. KWY1 | reverse complement strand
GGTCGTGTCAAGATTTATGTGTAAGCGTCTGTGTACGGGGGGCATACCTCTCCAGAAGCATCTTCTCCAGCACTTCCCGCACCTCAGCAAAGCCCTTCAATCGCCGCTCAGACCACCTCCCCTCCTGACGCTCCGCCTCCAAGTAAAGGAGCTTAAACACAGACTCGGGTCGGGGGAACTTATGATCCCGCACCTTCGTCCCACGCCTCACCTCCCGGATGAACCTCTCCATCAGGTTGGTGCTCCGCAGATAGGGCCAGAGCACCTGGGGGTAATCGTGGAAACGGAGCAGAGCCCCCGAGTTCTCCCACCAGGAGGCCACCAGGGAAGGGTACCTGGCACCCCAGGCCTCCCTCAGCCTCTCCAAAGCACCCAGGGCTTCCTGTCGGCTCCCCGCCATGTACACCCCCTTCAGGTCTTGGGCCAAAAGAGCCCTGTCCCGGGAACGCACCTGCCCCAGGCTAGAGCGCACCATGTGCACCACGCACCGCTGCCACCCCGCCATGGGATAAACCCTCCTGATGGCCTCCTCTATCCCAGGTAGACCATCGGTGACCAACAGCAACACCCGCCTTAGCCCCCTTTCCCAAAGCTCCTTCAGCACCTCCCCCCAGGCATGGGCGTTCTCCGTGGGAAGGAGCCAGAAGCCCAGAACCTGCCTCTCCCCTTTGGGGGTCACCCCCAGGGCCACGTATACGGCCGCCCTCTCCACCCCAAGTCCCTCCCTGAGCACCTTCAAGAAAAAGCCATCCAGGTAAACAAAGGCCATCTCCTCCGGCAAAGGCCGCTTCTGGAAAGCCTCGGCCGCTTCCAGCACCTGGTCGGTGATGGCGCTGATGGTTTCGTGGGTGTACCGGTGGCCCAGCAAGAGGCTCATCACCTCCGCCGCTTTGCGTTGACTCACCCCAGCGGCGTAAAGGGCAATGGCCACCTCCCCCACGTCCACCTGACGGCGGGCATAGGGTTGAAGGAGGCTGGGATAGTATTTCCCTTCCCGATCCCGGGGGATGGCCAGCTTCACCTGGCCAAAGGCGGTCTCCAGCTTGCGGGGGTAGTAGCCGTTCTTGCGTCCCCCGTGCTGGCGCAAGAAGGCTTCCCGGTCGGCGTCCAGGAGAATCTGCAAGACCTCGGTCACCGTCTGCCTCACCGCTTCCCTTAGCATCACCTGCAAGGTATCCTGGTCCACGGGGTACCTCCTTCCTAATCCTGGTACCCCCCTTTTATACACAAACCCCTACACATAATTCCTTACACGACC
>NZ_BAAJPG010000013.1:0-21747 GCF_057547025.1 Thermus sp. KWY1 | reverse complement strand
TGAGGGCTCGGGTGCGCCTGGCCAGGCGCCTGTTGGCCAAAGGGCCTGAGGGTTTCCAGACGGAGGAAGGCGAGAAGGCTACGGATCAGCAGGGGCAGGTAGAAGGCCAGGAGCACCAGGAAGAGCCCCGGGGCTAGGAGGTGCAGGAGTAGGCTGTCCAGGCCCTCGGCCAGGGCCCTGGTGGCCAGGGTGAAGGCCGCCATGGGGAAGACGAAGGCCCATAGCCCGGGCTGGAACCCTAACCGTACCCGGTGGAGGAGGTTTTCCAGAAAAAGGGCCATGGCCAGGACAAACCACCACCCGCCCAGGCCCCATAGGGCGATCCCGAAGAGGTATAGGCCCTCGAGGCTTCCTGGGAACAAGCCCAGGGCCTTGGCGCCCTTAAGGAGGGAGAGGGGCGCGAGGATCCCCACCCCCACCGGGGCGAGGCCGATGAAAAAGCTGGGGACCAGCTCGGGGGCCGGGCGTTCGTGGGCGTAGAGGCGGGCCAGGAGGTTCGCCCCCACCCAGAGGAAGAGGATGAGGCCAAGCCCCAGGAACATGAGCATCCAGTAGAACGCCTCCTTGGCCCAGGGGCCCATAAGGGGCAGGAGGGGGCCTCCCGCCAGGGGCACCACAACGGAGGACACCGGCGGGATGAACCAGGTGCCGTTGGCGGCCTCGAAGGGAAGGCGCAGGCGGGTGAAGATCAAATAGCTGAGAAGGAGGCTCAGGAGGAGGACCAGGGGCGAGCCCACGGCGAAGAGGACCAGAGCGAGCTTCCCTTGCCCCAAAACCTCGTGGGTGGCCAGGCTGAAGAGCAAGAAGGCCAGGGGGAAGGTGGCGTAGAGCTGGGAAAGAAGGGGATGATGGAGCTCTTCCCGGACCCGGTCCCAGTGGCCGAAAAGCTTCGCCAGGAATATACCCAGGCTTGCGAGGAAGAGAAGGGCCACCACACCGTAATTCACCAGGGCCAGGGCCTCGAGGCCAAAGCGGTGGAAGGCAAGGGCCACCCCGCTTCCCCCCATGACCATGGCGAACCAGGCGGGGTGAAAGAAACGAGCACTCATACCCCCCATCATCGGATAGGGGTGGGGGGTATGTCAACGGGTGCGGAAGTATTCCACGGTGAGCCGGATGCCCTCCTGGAAACCCACCTCGGGCCGCCAGCCGTGGGCCATGAGCTTCAGGGGAGAGAGCACGCTTCTTTCCAGATCACCGGGACGCGGAGGGGCTGGGTTGACCTGTGGATTCTTGCCAGCGGCCTCGGCCACCGCCAGGAGGACCTCCTGGGTGGTGTGTCCCTCCCCCGTTCCCACGTTGTAGATTCCCTCCAGACCCTTCAGGGCCAGGTTGTGGGCCCGCACCACGTCGGCCACGTAGATGTAGTCCCGCACGCATCCTTCGTCCCCGGGGGTCCTTCTGGCGTAGAGGGTGACCGGTTCTCCCTTGAGGATCCTTTCCGAGAAAATGGCCACCACCCCGGCCTCGCCGTGGGGGTCCTGCCGGGGGCCGTAGACGTTGCCATAGCGCAGGGACACCCACTTGAGCCCGTAGTTTTGCCCGTAGGCGGAGAGGTAGTGCTCAAAGGAGGCCTTGCTGGCGGCGTAGGGGCTTTTGGGTTTGGGGGGCCAGGTTTCCTCGGCCCGTTCCCCTTCGGGAACCTCCCCGTAGATGGCTCCCCCGGTGGAGGCGAAGACCATTTTCTCCGCCCCCCACTTTCGCATGGCCTCGAGGAGGTTCAAGCCGCCCAGGAGGTTCACCTCGAAGTCCAGGGTGGGGTTATCCACGCTTACCTTCACCGAGGCCTGGGCCGCCTGGTGGGAAACGTGGGTGGGGCGGAACTCCCTAAAGACTCTTTCCAGGCTTTCCCTGTCCCTGAGGTCCACCTTGTAGAAGTAGATGCCTTTGGGGACGTTTTCCCGTCTGCCCGTGGAGAGGTTGTCCAAGACCGCCACCTCCACACCCTCGCGCACCAGGCTTTCCGCGATGTGGCTACCGATGAAACCCGCTCCGCCCGTTACCAATACGCGCATGCACATCCTCCTTCCCCGCCTCTAGCAGGGCGGGGCAGACCGCCTCCATCCTATAAGGCCCTAGTGTAAGGATTAGCCGATTTTGACCTCAGGCTCGTTTCCAGGCCGCCACTTGATGGTGCAGCCGATGGCGGGAGCCTCCTTAAGGGGTGGCTCCTCCCCCCTGAGCAGGGCTTCGATGGCGGCCTCGAGGTCGTGGGTCTGGACCTGTTCGGGGAACTTGGGGCTATCGTTCACCCGGCCGTGGTAGCGGAGGAGGCGCCTTTCGTCGAAGAGGAAGACCTCGGGGGTGCGCAAGGCCTTGTAGGCCTTGGCCACTTCCTGGCTCTCATCCAGGAGGTAGGGGAAGAAGATGCCGTGCTCCTTGGCGAACTCCACCATCTTCTCCGGGGCGTCGTCGGGGTAGCGCTCGTAGTCATTGGGGTTGATGCCCACGAAGGCCACCCGGCCCCGGTACTTCTCCGCCAGGCTCACGATCTCCTGGATGGAGCCCTTCACGTAGGGGCAGTGGTTGCACATGAAGATCACGGCCAAGAGGGGTTCCTGGAACTGGGAAAGCCGGTACCGTCCTCCCCGTGGGTCGGGAAGCTCGGCGTCGATTAAAGGGCTTTCTAGGGGTAGCTCCGGGTACTGCAGCATGGCGTCATCTTACCGCAGGGCCCAGGTGGGGGACAATAAGTCCCCGGTGCTCCAGGTATCATGCCCCCATGCGGGGGCTTACCTCACAGGAGGCGCAAAAACGCTTGGTAGAATACGGCCCCAACGCCCTTCCGGAAAAACCCTCTGAACCCCTTTGGCAACGGTTCCTGCGCCAGTTTCAAAGCCCTCTCATCTACATCCTCCTCTTTGCCTTGGCGGTGGACCTGGGCCTTTGGCTCTATGAGGGAGCCCATGGGCTTCCCCTGGAGGCCTTGGCCATTCTGGCCATCCTGATCCTCAACGCTACCCTGGGTACCCTGCAGGAGAAGCGCTCCGAGGAGGCCCTTAGGCGTCTTAAAGCCCTGGCGGAGCCCATGGCCTGGGTCCTCCGAGATGGTCGCTTCCAGCACCTCCCCAGCCGGGAGATCGTGCCCGGGGATGTGGTGCGCCTGGAGGCAGGGGACCGCATACCGGCAGATGGGGTGCTCCTCGAGGCCAGCGGGGTCTTGGTGGATGAAAGCCTCCTCACCGGGGAAAGCGTTCCGGTGGAGAAGAGGGTAGGGGACGAGGTCTTTTCCGGAACCCTGTTGGTGCGGGGAAGGGCCCTAATGGAGGTAAGCCGTACCGGCCTAAGGAGCGCCATGGGCCGCATCGCCGGGCTTCTGGCAGAGATGGAAGAGGAAAAAACTCCGCTGGAGCGGCGCCTCGAGGCCTTTGGCCATAGGGTGGCCCGCTGGGTGATGGGGCTTGCCGCAGCCCTAGTGGCACTGGGTTTTCTGGCGGAGGGCTTTTCCGCCCAAGTCCTTCTCTTCGCCGTGGCCCTGGCGGTAGCGGCGGTGCCCGAGGGGCTTCCTGCCGTGCTCACCCTGGCCTTGGCCCTGGGGGTGGAGCGCATGGCCCGCCGCAAGGCGGTGGTGCGGCGCCTTGCTGCGGTGGAGGCCTTGGGGAGCGTTACCGTTATCGCCACCGACAAGACGGGTACCCTCACGGAAAACCGCATGGAGGTGCAAAAGGTGGTGGGGCCGGACCCCCAGAGGGCTCTTCTCGCCATGGTCCTCTGCAACGATGCCGATCTGGAAACCGGCGCAGGGGACCCCTTGGAACTGGGTCTTTTGCGCTATGCGGCCCGGCACCTGAATGTGCAGCAAGTGCGCCATGAACACCCCAGGCTCTCTGAAAGGCCCTTTGACAGCGCCTGGAAGTACATGCGGGTTACCACGCCCGAGGGAAGCTTCCTCAAAGGGGCTCCCGAGGCCCTTATCCCCCGCCTTGCCCTAAGCCCGGAGGACAAAGCTTCCCTTTTGGAACAGGCGGAGGCCTATGCAAAGGAGGGCTTCCGGGTGCTGGCCTTGGCCCATGGCGAGGGGGAGAGGGAAGAGGGGCTAAGCTTTTTGGGCTTCGTCCTCCTTCTGGATCCTCCACGTCCGGAGGTACCGGAGGCGGTGGCCAAGGTGTTGAAGGCAGGGGTCAGGGTGGTGATGGTCACGGGGGATCACCCGGCCACTGCCTTGGCCATCGCCCGCCAGGTGGGTATTCCTGCGGAAGTGGTGGCCACCGGGGACGAGATCGGGGAACTCTCCGACGAAGAGCTTCTAGAGGTGGATGTCTTCGCCAGGGTCAAGCCTGAGGATAAGCTCCGCATAGTAGAAGCTTTTCGGAAGGCAGGCGAGGTGGTGGCCATGACCGGGGACGGAATAAACGACGCCCCGGCCCTCAAGCGGGCGGACGTGGGGGTGGCTATGGGCCAACGGGGCTCGGATGTCTCCCGGGAGGTGGCGGACCTGGTTCTCATGGATGATAACTTCGCCACCATCGTGGCGGCCATTGAAGAGGGGCGGAGCATCTACGAGAACATCCAGAAGTTCATTCGCTTCCTCTTCTCCACTAACCTCTCTGAGGTCTTGGTGGTGGCCTTGGGCATGGTGTTTGCCGCTCTCCTCAACCTCAGGGACGAGGCTGGGTACCTGCTTCTTCCCCTCACCGCGGTGCAGATTCTCTGGATCAACCTGGTGACCGATGGCCTTCCCGCCCTTGCCTTGGCCCTGGACCGTAATCCCGGGGTATTGGAGCGGCCGCCCAGGCCCAAGGACAGCCCCCTTTTGGACGCTCCCTCCTTGCGGTTCATCCTCCTCACGGGAACCATCAAGGCCGCCTTTGCCTTGTCGCTCTTGGCCCTTCTGCCGGGATGGGGGCGGATCCAAGCCCCTTTGGGTGCCGCCGAGGTGGCGCGTACCGCCACTTTCCACTTCATGACCCTGGGCCAGCTCTTCTTCGCTTACGCTGCTCGGCACACCCACCTGATGCCCCTGCCCAACCCGTATTTGCACGGGGCTGTGGCTTTGGGCATCGTCATTCAGCTCCTGCTGGGCACCCTGGCCCCGGGAGTTTTGGAAGCCGTTCCGGTGCCCGCATGGATCTGGGGGCTGGCCTTGGGTATGGCTCTCCTTGCCTGGCTCATGGCTGAAGGAATAGACCGGTTAGTATGGCGGAAGGAGGTTAAGAGATGAAGGCCAAGGACGCCATGACCAGCCCAGTGGTGAGTGTGCTTCCGGATACCTCCCTGGCGGAGGTGGCCCAGCTGATGTTGGGGAAAGGAATCGGGAGCGTGCTGGTGGTGGACAAAGAGGGCCGCTTGGTGGGCATTGTGACGGAAAGCGATTTCCTTAAGGAACGGGGCGTGCCCTTTTCCACCTTTCGGGCCCCCATGCTTCTGGGTCGCTTCCTGGGTTCTGACGGCCTGGAAGCAGTTTTGGCGGAGGCCAAGAGTACCCGGATAGAGGAGATCATGAGCAGCCCGGTGCACGCCGTGGGGCCGGAGGAACCGCTTTCCCGCGTCTTGGAGCTCATGCTGGCCTACGACATCAACCACGTTCCCGTGGTGGATGGGGAGGGTAAGCCTCTGGGGATCATCACCCGGTTTGACCTGCTCCGCCTGCTTCAGTCCCAGCTATGACCTGGCTGGCCTTCTTGGCGGTGGCCTTGGTCATCCTCCTGGCTGGGCGGCAGGTGGCCTTTTACGGGGATGTGCTATCGGAAAAGACCGGCCTCGGCCGCACCTTTATGGGGCTTTTCCTGGTGGGTATCACCACCAGCCTCCCCGAACTCTTCAACGTCACCAGCGCTGCCCTTCAGGGCCTCCCCGATATCGCCGTGGGGAACCTCCTTGGGGCCAGCATGGTCAACTTTCTTCTGCTCACGGTGCTGGATGCCGTCCATCCCCGTCCCCTCACCGTCCGGGCCAGCCAGGGGCACGCCTTGAGCCTGGGACTCGTGGTCCTCCTGTTGGCGGTGGCAGGGCTTGGCCTTTTGGCAGAGCGGGGTCTGGGGCGAGTCGGATGGTTTGCCCTGGGGCTTTTTCCCCTGTACCTTTTGGCCCTGTGGCTTTCCTTTCGCTACGCCAGGCGTTTCCCCCACGATGAGGTCCTCGAGGAGGAGGCCTACGCCCAAATTCCTTTGAGAAGTGCCTTGGGGCGCTACCTCCTGGGGGCTGGGGTTTTGGTGGGGGCGGCGGTCTTGCTTCCGGATTTGGCCGAGGCCCTAGCCCGGGAAACCGGGCTGGGCCAGGCCTGGGTGGGCACCTTCTTGGTGGGGTTGGTCACCACCTTGCCTGAGGCCACGGTGACCCTGGCGGCTGCCCGCCTGGGGGCGGTGGACTTGGCCCTGGGCAACGTGGTGGGGAGCGTGATGTTTAACAGCTTTCTGCTCTCCTACGCGGATGTCCTGGCGCCTGGCCCGCTGCTGATCCAGGTGGGGGGAAGCCATCTGCTGAGCGTCCTGGTGCTTTTGGGTATGGCAGGGACGGTGCTCACCGGGCTCATGTACCAGAGCCTGAGAAAGCTATGGGTCCTGGCCTACGATTCCTGGGCCATCGTGGCCCTTTACCTGCTTGCGGCTTCGCTTCCGCTGGTGCGGTAGGGGACTACCAGGACCGGTTTGGAGCTTCTGCGGACCACCTCCTGGGTCACGCTACCCAAAAGCACGGCATCCAACCCCGTCCGTCCGTGGGTGGCCATCACCAAAAGATCGTGCTTTCCCGCCTCCTTAAGGATGACCTCCGCCGCCCGCCCCTCGAGGAGATGGGCCTCAAATCCCACCCCGAGCTCCTCCGCCATGCGGGTGGCCCGGTCCAAGGCGGCCATGCCCTCTTTCCGCATGTCCTCCACCAGGGCCTGGTAGTAGGGAAGGGTTTCCGGGCCCAGGAAAAGCCTGGGCCCTACGGGCTCCAGCACGTAGAGAAAGGCCACCCGGGCCCCCAGGGCCTTGGCCAGGCGGAGCCCCTCCTTTACCCCAGCTTCGGCGGCCGGGCTTCCATCTGTGGGAAGAAGAAGGCTTCGGTACATGATTCACCCCTCGATGACCACGGGAAGGATCATGGGATCCCGGCCCGTGGCCTTCTTCAGGAACTTTTTCACCGGGAAGTAGATGTCGTCCCGGATGCGTTCCAGGGTCTTCTTCTCCCGCACCCCGTTTTGCAGGGCCTCGAGGGCCATGCGCTTCACCTCGCCCAAAAGCCGCTCCCCGGCCTTGACAAACCCCCGGGACACCACCTCCACCACCGGGTCCTGGCTCGCTAAGGCCGTGATGACCACGATTCCCTCCTCGGCCATGTGCTGGCGGTCGGCCAGGATCTCCTCGGTGATGTCCCCAACCCCCAGGCCGTCCACATAAAGGACCCCGGAGGGCACCTGGCCCACCTTCTCAAAGGTGTCCCGGGTTAGGCGGTAAATGGCCCCGTTCTCCCCGATAAGGGTTTTCTCCGGGGGACGGCTCATGGACTCCGCCAGCCACTTGAAGTTGGTCTGGTGGCGCACCTCCCCGTGCCAGGGGAGGAAGAAACGGGGGGTGGTGAGGTTCAGGATGAGCTTGAGCTCCTCTTGGGAGGCGTGCCCCGAGGCGTGAACCTTGTAGGTAGGGGGGTAGAGGACGTAAGCCCCCAGGGCGTAGAGCCGGTTGATGACCCGGTTCACCGCCTCCTCGTTGCCGGGGATGGGGCTGCTGGAGAGGATCACCGTGTCCCCGGGCTTGATGGCCATCTTGGCGTGGCCTTCAAAGGCCAGGCGGTGGAGGACGGACATGGGCTGCCCCTGGCTTCCCGTGGCCAGGATCAGCACCTGGTGGTCGGGGAGGTCCTTGACCTCCTCCAGGGTGTAGAGGCGGTCCTTCACCTTGAGGTAGCCCAGCTCCATGGCGATGCGGCTGAACCGCACCATGCTCCGCCCCTCCATGGCCACCTTGCGCCCATACTTCTCCGCCGCCCAGATCACCGCCTGGATGCGGTGGATGTGGCTGGCGAAGGTGGTGACGAAGACCCTGCCCGGGGCCCGGCCGATGACCCGGTCCAGTTCCTTGGCGATCTCCATCTCGCTCGGGGTGTAGCCGGGGCGCTCGGCGTTGGTGGAGTCGGCGATGAGGAGTAAGACCCCTTCCGCCCCCGCCTGGGCCACCTTGGCCAGGTGGGAGAGTTTACCGTCTATGGGGGTGGCGTCCAGCTTGAAGTCCCCGGTGTGCACGATGGTGCCGACGGGGGTGCGGATGACCAGCCCGGAGTTATCGGGGATGGAGTGGGTCATGCGGAAGAGGTCCAGGGTGAAGTAGCGCCCCACGCTGATGCGGTCATCGGGGGAGATCTCCTTGAGGTTGAAGCTCCCCGGCCTCAAACCGAACTCCTCCAGCTTCCCCTTTAGGAGGCCCAGGGTAAGCTTGGCCCCGTAGATGGGCACCTGGCTTTCCTTCCCGAAGACCATGGGGAGGATGAAGGGAAGCCCCCCGATGTGGTCCTCGTGTCCGTGGGTCAGGATCCAAGCCTTGATGAGGTGCCGGTTTTCGATGAGGTAGTCCACCCGGGGGATGAGGAGGTCCACCCCGGGCATGGCCTCGTCGGGGAAGGCAAGCCCCCCGTCCAGCACGAAAATCTCGTCCCGGAAGCGGAAGACGGTGATGTTCTTGCCGATCTCCCCCATCCCCCCTAGGGGAATGATCTCCACGTAGTCCTTACCCTCTCCAAGGCCTGGGGGAGCGGCGTCCGATGGCCTTCTGCGCCGTCTTTTCCTTGGCTTGCGTTCTTGGTTTTCCATAAACCTCCCATCTTCCCGGCCTGGCCGGGATCTTGCCCTAAGGAAAACCCCCCAGGGCTAGCTGCGCCGCCTGGGGGGGATCTTGCCCTCCAGCTCGGGCCGGATCAGGTCGATCTTGCCCCGCTCGTCGATGCGGTGCACCTTGACCTTGATCACGTCCCCCACCTTCAAGTGGTCCTCCACCCGCTCCACCCGGCCGGGGGCGATCTGGCTGATGTGAAGGAGCCCTTCGGTGCCGGGGAACAGGCTCACGAAGGCCCCAAAGGGGGTGATTTTGGTGACGGTGCCCTCGTAGATCTCGCCCACCTTGGCCTCCATGGTGAGCTCCTCGATGCGCTTCTTGGCCTTCTGGGCCGCCTCCATGTCGCTGGAGTAGATGCGCACCGTCCCGTCCTCCTCGATGTCCACCTCCACCCCAAGCTCCTCGAGGGCCCGCACGTTCTTCCCCCCGGGCCCGATGACGAGGCCGATCTTCTCCACCGGGACCTTCAGGGAGAGGATGCGGGGAGCGAAGGGCTTGAGCTCGGGGCGCGGGGCGGGAAGGACGCTTTCCATGAGGTCCAGGATCTTCATGCGGGCCTCACGGGCCTGCATGAGGGCTTCCTTCAGCACCTCCCGGGGAAGCCCACCCACCTTGTTGTCCATCTGCAAGGCGGTGACCCCCTTTCGGGTTCCCGCCACCTTGAAGTCCATGTCCCCCAGGGCATCCTCGAGCCCCAGGATGTCGGTGAGGATCACCGCCCGCTCCCCCTCCCACACAAGACCCATGGCCACCCCGGCCACCGGCGCCTTGAGGGGAACACCCGCGTCCATCAGGGCCAGGCATCCCGCACAGACCGTGGCCATGGAACTGCTGCCATTGGACTCCAGCACATCCCCCACCACCCGGATGGTGTAGGGGAAGGCCTCCTCGGGAGGCAGGACCGCCTTCAGGGCCCGCTTGGCCAGGTTGCCGTGGCCTATCTCCCGGCGGGAAACCCCCCTCAGGCGCTTAACCTCCCCGGTGGAGAAGGGGGGGAAGTTGTAGTGCACCAGGAACTTTTCCGTTTCGTCAATCCCCAGGTCGTCGATGATCTGCTCGTCCCGTCCCGTGCCCAGGGTGACGGTGCCCAGCACCTGGGTCTCCCCCCGGGTGAAGACGGCGGAGCCGTGGGTGCGGGGCAGGACGTCCACCTCGATCCAGATGGGCCGGAGGTCCTTGGGGGTGCGGCCATCCGCCCGCTTGCCTTCCTCCAGCACGAGGCGCCTGAGCTCTCTGCGCACCACCTCGTCAAAGGCGCTTTCGTAGAGGGGTTTCTTGCTCTCGTCCGGGGTGCCGTCCTCCAGCTTGGGCAGGGCCTCGGCCACCAGGGCCTCGGCGAAGGCCTCGAGGGCCCGGCTCCTCTCCCCCTTGCTGGCGGTTTGGAGCACAGCGGAAAGCCCCCGCTCCACGGCCAAGCGGTAGAACGCTTCCTTCTCCTCCTCGCTGAGGGTCTCCGGTGGGGTCCAGGCCATCTTGGGCTTGCCCAAGGCCTTGGCCATCTCCTCCTGCAGGTCCAGGATGGGCTGCATCTCCCGGTGGGCGAACTCCAGGGCCTGGACCAGGGTTTCCTCATCTACCTCCTGGGCCCCGGCCTCCACCATAAGGATGGCGTCCCGGCTTCCCGCCACCACCAGGTCCAGGGCGCTTTCCTCCAGCTCCTGCAGGGTGGGGTTCAGGACGAACTGCCCCCCAATGAGGCCCACCCGCACCGCGGCCACGGGGCCTTCCCAGGGAATGTCCGAAAGCATGAGGGCGGCGCTGGCCGCCGTGGGCCCCAGGATGTCCGGGGGGTTCTTCTGGTCGGCGGAGAGCACGGTGACGATCACCTGTACCTCGTGCCGGAACCCCTTGGGGAAGAGGGGGCGGATGGGCCGGTCCGTCATGCGGGCGGAGAGAATGGCCTTTTCCCCGGGCCGCCCTTCCCGGCGCATGAAGCTTCCCGGGATTTTGCCCACGGCGTAGTGCCGCTCCTCAAACTCCACGGTGAGGGGGAGGAAGTCCGCCTCTATGGGCTCCTCGGAGGCCTGGGCGGTGGCCAGGACCACGGTGTCGCCGTAGCGCACCAGGACCGAGCCCGAGGCCTGTTTGGCGTATTTCCCTGCCTCCAGCACCAGGGGGCGGCCAGCCACCTGGGTTTCGTACCTATGGGCCTGTGGGGTGTTGGGTGTGGCTTCCGGCATAGTTTCCTCAAGCGAAAGGCGGAGCCCTAAGGCCCCGCCCCCGACCTGGTTACCAGTTTACTTCCTAAGGCCCAGTTTCTCAACCAGGGCCTGGTAGCGCTCGGGGTCTTCCCGCTCCAGGTAGCGGAGAAGCCTGCGCCTCTGCCCCACCAGCATGAGAAGGCCGCGGTGGGAATGGTGGTCGTGCTTGTGGACCTTGAGGTGCTCGGAAAGCCGGTTGATGCGCAAGGTGAGTAAGGCCACCTGCACCTCAGTGCTCCCCGTATCCCCGGGGAAGCGGGCGAACTCCTCTATGACCTTTTGCTTTTCCTCTTTGCTGATGGGCATCTCTACCTCCGTCAGGGGGGAAGGCGCTTTTGGCCCCTTCCTCCTCGAGGCCCCGAAGGACCTCTATCAGGTTAGGGCCTGGCCCTCCTTCCGTCAAGCAGGAAAAGCAGGAGAGCCAAAAGGGCCAGACCCGCCCCCACGCTGAAGGCCAGCTCAGGCCCATAACTTTGCCAGAGAAAGCCGAAGATCAAGCTGGCCGGAAGGAGCAGAATCCCCACCACCGTGTGGTAAAGGCCGATGGCGGTGGCCTTGGCCTCCTGGGGTATGAGGGTGGCCAGATAGGCCCGGCTCGCCCCTTCAAAGGCCGCCGAGTACAGGGCGTAAAGAAGCAGGAGGGCCACGCCCCAAAACGCCGTCTCAGCCCAGGCGAAACCCAGGTAGACCGTGGCGTAAAGGGCAAATCCCAAGGCCACCACCCGCCTTAACCCCACCCGGTCCGCAAGGCCGCCCAGAGGGTAGGACAAAAGGGCATAAAGGAAGTTGTAGCCGGTGTAGGCCAGGGTGACTTGCTCCTGCGGGAGGCCTAGGTCCTTGAGCCGAAGGAGAAGGAAGGCATTGGAGGAAAGGGCCAGGGCAAAGATGCTGGAAACCAGGAGGAAGCGCCGGTAGGCGGCCGGTAGGGTCCTTAGGTAGCCTGACCGAAGGGATGGAAGGGAGTCCGTGGCCACCTTTACGCTTCTGGCTTCCCGGATCCAAAGGAGCGTGAGCACGGCCAGGAAGGCGGGAATGGCGGAAAGCCAAAACACCCCCCGCACCCCCACCTGGGGCAGGAGAAGGAAGGCCAGAAAGGGTCCCACGGTGGCCCCCAGGGTGTCCAGGCCCCGGTGAAGGCCGTAGGCCCGCCCCAGGGCGCTTTTGTCCACGCTTTCCGCCAGAAGGGCATCCCGGGGTGCGGTGCGCAGGCCTTTCCCGAGCCGGTCCAGGAAGCGGTAGAGGAGGACGTGCCAGGGACTCGAGGCCAGGGCCAGGATGGGTCTGAGAAAGGCGGGAAGGCCATAGCCCGCAAGCAGGAGGGGTTTCCTGCGGCCTACCCGATCCGAAATCCTTCCCCCCACCACCTTGAAGAGGCTGGCGGTGGCCTCGGCCACTCCCTCCACCAAACCGATGGCCCCGGCTCCTGCGCCCAGGCTGGCGAGGAATAGGGGCAAAAGGGGGTAGACCATCTCGCTGGCCACATCCATCAGGAAGCTGACCAGCCCTAAAAGGTAAACCAAGGGAGGAAGTTTCATGGACGATGGCGAAAGTAGAGCCAGAGCAAGAAAGGCTCAGGCAGAACCATGATGAGGGAAAGGGGGTCCAGGGGAGCGGGGGAGAGAAGGGCAGGACCCAACGGGGTGAAAAAGGGCAAGGGCAGGGTGCGGGTGACCAGGAAAAGCAGGAGAAACATCCCAGAAAGCCCCACCCCAACCTTCCATACCACGGGGGCGAAGGAAGGGTCCCTGTCCGGGTACATGAAGCGGAGGACCCAAAGGGCTAGAGCATAGGTTACCTTCAAGGCCAGGAGGACCAAAAAGAGCTGGCCGTAAAGGTAGTACTCGTTCACCAAGCCGTACATCACCGCCTCAGCTTCGGAAACCCCTAGGGCGCTTCCGCAAAGCCCCTGGCCCAGCTTATCCCCCAAGCCCAGTCCCAGAAATTGCAGGAAGAAGGGAAGGAGGGAGAGGCCCACCACCCAAGGGAGACTCCTACCAGGGATAAACCCCACGCCCATAGCCTTTTCCTTTGCGGGAAAAAGGTCAAGGGCCGGAAGTCTCCGGCCCTTGCGCCACCCATGATCTACCAGAGGCGCATCCCCGGCACCGGGTTCAGGTTGCTGAACAGCTGCACCAGGGTGGGGCCATAGGCCAGCACCACCAGGATCACCGCCACCAGGAACCAGAAGCCGATCCGGTCCATGGCCTGGACCAAGGGACGGTCCTCGGGGCCGGAGATGACCTCGGCGAAGGGCACCGGGGCCTCGGCCAGCTCTGCCTTGCGCTCCCGGCCCAGAAGGACGCTGAAGAGGCCGTAGATGAAAAGGAGGAGGGCCACCAGCAGGATGATGCCCGCCAGGATGTTGAAAACCATGGGCAGGGCGGCATGGGTGTACGCGTCTGGCACCTGGGAGATGTAAGCCCGCCTGGGTACGTTCAAGAGACCTTGCCAGTGAAGCCCCAGGGCCATGAGCATCATGCCGATGAACCAAAGCCAGACCACTGCCAGGCCGAGCCGCCTTTGCCCATCGGAGATGGGCTTACCCGTGAGGTTTGGGATGAGCCACCACAAGGAACCCATGCCCGTGAGGGTCACCAGGCTGGCCACCTGGAGGTGGAAATGGCCAGGGATCCAGGCTGTGTTGTGGACCACGTAGTCCAGGGTGAAACTGGCGTTGACGATACCCCCGGCTCCCCCCGGGATGAAACCCAGGAGGCCCAGCACAGGGGCCACAAAGGCGGGGTTATCCCAGGGCAGGGCCTTGATCCAGCCGAAGAGCCCCTTACCCCCCCGCATCCTGCCAGCAAACTCCAGGCTGGCGGCCACGGTGAAGGCGGTCATGAGACTGGGCACGGCCACGAAGAGGGTGAGGATGGAGTGGATCATCTTCCAGGTGGGGTCAATGCCGGGGTCGGCGAACTGATGGTGGAACCCCACCGGGGTGGAGAGGAGAAGGAAGAGCAGGAAGGCCAGACGGGCCATGGGATCGGATACCAGCTTGCCCCCTGCTTGCTTGGGAAGCACGGTGTAGATGATGGCGTAGGCCGGCATAAGCCAGAAGTAGACGATGGGGTGGCCCGTCCACCAGAAAAGGGTGCGGGCGATCAAGGGGTCAACGCCCTGGATAAGGCCAAAGGACCAGGGGAGGAGGAAAAGCACCGCCTCCAGCACCAGCCCGATGGAGGCGATGAACCACATGAGCCAGTACACCACGGCCATGTAGGTGACCAGGGGGGTCACCTGACCAGGATGCTGGGCCTTCCAGCGCCGCCAGAGGTCCAGGACAATATAGATGCTAACCCAGGTGGAGAGGACGAAGATGCTGGCCCCCAGGTAGAAGGCCCAGTGTCCTTTAAGGGGTGGGTAGAAGGTATAGAGGACCGTGGCCTCGTTGGCCAGAAGAGGCAGGGCAGCGATGACCAAGCCGATAAAGGCCATCCACCAGGAAAGCCACATGAGCCCCATGTTGGGCCGCAGGTTCAGCTCCCTGGCGGGCAGGTAGACCATGATGGCCTGGGCGAAAAGCTGGGTGAAGACAATGGCGTTGAGCACCCCGTGCAGGGTCAGGCCCTGGTAGTAAGACTGCACGAAGGGAAGAAGGCGCTTAAGAAGGGGATAGGCGTCCACGTTCCCGTAGTTCAGGGCCTGGAAGGGGCCAAAGAGGCTTCCAATAATCACGGCGATGAAGCCCAGGACCAAGAAGTAGAGGGTGGCCTTCTTCTCCGGATAGGCCTCGTAGATCCGGCTCAAATCAGAGGTACGCACCGCCATGGCTCACTCCTTCACCACGACCTTGCCGAACATGTTCTGGTGGCCTATGCCGCAGTACTGGTTGCAGATGATCCGGTATTCCCCGGCCTTTTTGAAGGTATACCGCACGGTGGACACCTCCCCGGGGAGAACCTCCACGTTGATGTTGGTGCCCTCCACATGGAAGCCGTGGATCACATCGCGGCTAGTAACCTTGAAGATGATCTCTGCCCCTTTGGGAACCTCAATGGGGTTAGGCTGATAGCTGTAGGCTAAGGCCAGGACATAGACCGTGTACTGATTGGGACCGGTCTGCACCACTGCCTGGGCGGGATCGGCCCACGGGCCTTTGTCTTGGACCTTGGTAGGATCCACCCGCTCCAGCTGCCCTGCAGGGATCACCCCGGCGGTGTGGGTGGCCAGGGTGTAGGCGATGAGGGCGATAAAGACCACCAGCATGACCAAGGAGAAGGCCAGCCATCCCTTCTCGTAAACCAGAATCGCTTTGTGGGCCTTGTGCTCATCCACCATACCCTACCCCCTGGAGAAGAAGACGGCGTATACCCCCAGCCAGAAGACGAGGATGGTGAGGGTAAGAACCACTATCACTCCCATTGCGCCGACCGGTTTTTCCTCCATACCCTTCCTCCCTTACGGCAGGTTGCCGTATACGGGGCCCATGTTAGCCCAAAGCTGAGAAAAGGGTGAAGTACATTTGTCCCTATATGAGAAGGACTGAGGCAATGGGGGCTCCTTTCAAGAAGATAGGGGCGAGGCCTGATGCCTCGCCCCTTGGGAAGGGAGATCCCTAAGTGCTTCCCACTCGGGCCAGCACCTGGCGGCTCACTTCCTTCAGGGTTTCAAAAACTCCTTTACCCTCTGTGGCCACGGCCTCGAAGACGGGAAAGCGCCCTTCGGGGTCCACCACCGCCTGGATCATCTCCACGGGAAGGGCGTCGGGTAGGTCCCGTTTGTTTACCTGGAGCACCACGGGGATGTCCTCCACCTTGAGCCCGTATTCCGCCAGGTTCTCCCGCATGTTGCGCATGCTCTCGGCGTTGGCCCGGAGACGGTTGGGGGCGGAATCCGCCACGAAAACGATGCCGTCCACACCCCTCAGGATCAGCTTGCGGCTGGCGTTGTAGAAGACCTGCCCCGGCACGGTGTAAAGATGGAAGCGGGTCTTGAAACCCTTGACCTCACCCAGGTCCAGGGGAAGAAAGTCAAAGAAAAGGGTGCGCTCGTCCTCGGTGGCCAGGGAAACCATCTCCCCTTTACGGCCTTCGGGGATGCGGCTGTATATCCACTTGAGATTGGTGGTTTTCCCGGAGAGCCCCGGGCCATAGTAGACGATTTTGAAGTTGATCTCGCGGTTAGCGAAGTTGATGGTGCTCATGCTAGTTGCCGAAGAGTTCGTCCAGCAGGGCTTTGGCCTCCTCGCGGTACTGGGTGTCCAGGTTCAGCTTGGGTGGGTTGGCCAGGGCTTCCTCGGCCAGGCGGGCCAGCGTTTCCGCCGCCCGCTTCCCGTGGAGCTTGATCTTGCCCAGGGGGGCGTTCTCGTCAAAGACCAGGACCAGGAGGGCCGCCTCGCCGGCTTCGTCCACATAGAGCCCCATGTGTTCCCCTTGGTGCACCACCTCTTGGAAGCGTGCCTCTCCCAGCAGCTTGGCCAGGGCCTGGGTGGCGGCGGCGTTTCCCGCTACCAGGGTGGCCAGGGAGTCCAGGGGCGGGGGCTTGGGGGCCCAGAGGGCCTCCTTGTGGGCCAGGACGAATCCCTTGCGGTCAATGAAGAGGGCATAGCGGGCCCCGGTTTCCTGCAGGGTTTCCTGCAGCACGTCCATGGCCCGCTGGTACAGGGTCCCGTAGAGGACCAGGGAAGGTTCCACCATAGTATGCTCAGTCTACCATGAGGTCGTTTCTGGAAGAGGCCAGGGTGCTTTTGGAGGAGCTGGTGGCCTTGCCCACGGTGAGCGCGGAGGGAAGGGCCCTCGAGGAGGGTGCGGCCAAGGTGGCCGAGGTGCTTCAGGACCTGGGCCTTAAGGCAGAGCTCCATCGGGGTTATGGGCCCCCGGTGGTCTACGCCGAGGGGGGTGAGGGGGAAAGGGTCCTTTTGTTTTACAACCACTACGATGTTCAGCCCCCCGATCCCTTGGAGTTATGGGAAACCGAGCCCTTTCGCCTGGTGGAACGGGACGGCCTCTGGTATGGCCGGGGTACCCACGACGACAAGGGGGAGCTGGTGGCCAGGGTTATGGCCCTGCGCTTATTCCAGGAAAAGCACGGCTTTCTTCCCCGGGTGAAGTTCGTGGTGGAGGGGGAGGAGGAGGTGGGAAGCCCCCATCTTGCGGACTACGTCCGGGATAAAAAGGACCTCCTGAAGTCCGGGGCCATCGTCTGGGAGGCAGGGGGGGTGGACGCCAAGGGGCGCCCCTACCTGTATGCCGGCCTTAAGGGCATCGTGGCCCTCGAGCTTCGGGTGCGCACCGCTGCCTTTGACCTGCATTCCTCCTACGGGGCGGTGGTGGAAAACCCCATTTACCGCTTGAGCCGGGCCATCGCCAGCCTGCGGGATGAGGAGGGAAGGGTCCTCATCCCGGGTTTTTACGACCGGGTCCGCCCCCTTTCGCCCAAGGAGATGGAGGTGCTAGCGGAGATTCCCGATGAGTCGGAGGCGCTGAAGGAAGCCTTGGGCGTGCGGGACTTCCTGGGCGGGGCCAGGAACCTGGAATTCCACCAGCGCCTTTATGCGGAGCCCTGCGTCAACGTAAACGGCTTCCACTCGGGCTATGGGGGCCCAGGTTCCAAGACCGTGCTGCCGGCGGAGGCCTTTGCCAAGCTGGACTTCCGCCTGGTACCCGACCAGGATCCGGAGGAGATCCCAGAGCTTTTGAGGCGGCACCTCGAGGCCCAGGGCTTCCACGACGTGGAGGTGGTGGTCCTGGAGAAGGGAGAGCACCCGGCACGCTCGGATCTTTCGCATCCCTTTGTGGGCCTTGCCCAGAGGGCGTTAGAGGAAGCCTTTGGGGCGAAGGCGGTGCTTTACCCCAACATGGCGGGGTCCGGTCCCATGCATCCTTTTCTGCACCACCTGGGAGCCCCGGCGGTGGGATTGGGGGTGGGGTATCCGGGAAGCCGGGTGCATAGCCCCAACGAGCACATCCGCATCCGGGATTTTGAGCGGGGCACCCTGGCCCTTCTCCGGCTTCTTGAGCTTTACTTTCTCGGAAGCTAGCGCCATCTGCTAGGCTCTTAGGGGTATGCGTCTTTTCTTTGGCGAGCGCGATACCCCTTACCAGGAGGCCCGGGTGGTGGTCCTGCCCGTGCCCTACGACCTTTCCCTCTCCTTCTTGCCGGGGGCGAGGCGGGGCCCTGAGGCCATCTTGCTGGCCAGCCGGGAGCTGGAGCCTTTTCTCTTGGAGATCGAGGTGGCCCCGGAGGAGGTGGGCATCCATGCGGCGGAGCCGGTGCCCTGGGTGGCGGGAAACGCCGAGGAAAGCCACGCTCTGATCCGGGAAGCCGCCCTCACCCACCTTCGGGCGGGCAAGTTCCTGGTGGCCCTGGGGGGGGACCATTCCATCACCCACCCCCTGGTCCAGGCCCACCGGGAGGCCTTGGGGGCGTTTTCCCTTCTCCACATCGATGCCCATGCCGACCTTTACCCCGAGTGGCAAGGCTCGATGTACTCCCATGCCTCGCCCTTTTACCGCTTGCTGGGGGAGGGTTTCCCCTTGGTCCAGGTGGGGATCCGGGCCATGGATCAGGATTCCCTGGCCTTGGCCAGGACGAAGGGGGTGGCCCTATTCCCCGCTCACCGCCTGCACCGGGAGGGCCTTCCGTTAAGGGAGATCCTCGATGCCTTGGGGGAGAGGGTGTACATCAGCCTGGACTTTGACGCCCTGGATCCCAGCGTTATGCCCAGCGTGGGCACTCCCTTACCCGGGGGGCTTTCCTACCGCCAGGTGGTGGACCTCCTGGAGGCGGTCTTCCGAGAAAAGGAAGTGGTGGGCATGGACTTCGTGGAGCTTTCTCCCAACGGCCAGTTCCACGCGGAGATGACCGCGGCCCAGCTGGTCTATCACGCCATCGGCCTGAAGGGCCTCCAGGCAGGGTGGCTCGAGGCCAGGGGCCTGTAGGCCACATTTCCTTCCCCCGCTTGCCCGTAGCCTGGGAAGAGGATGCCCTGGCTCTTGGGCGTGCTCCTCCTGGGGGTGGGCCTGGCCCAGCCCCTCACCCTGCCCGACCTCTGGGAGAGGGCTTATGGGGAAGGGGGGTTCCGGGTGGAACGGGTCTTGGAGAGGAACCCCCGTTTCACCCGGGTGCTTTTCTCCCATCTTTCCGATGGGCTTCGGGTGTACGGGTTTGCCAACCTGCCTTTGGGCCAGGGTCCCTTTCCCGTAGTGGTGGTGCTCCACGGGTATGTGGAGCCGAGCCGCTACCAAACCCTGGCCTACACCGCTCCCTACGCCGACTTTCTGGCGGAGGCAGGGTACCTGGTCCTCCACCCCAACTACCGGGGCCATCCCCCCTCGGAGGGGAGGCCCGCCATGGGCCTGCGCCACGCCTACGCGGTGGATGTGCTGAATCTATTGGCCGAGGTGCGCAAGGGCGTCCTGCCCCAGGCGGATGGGAGGCGCATCGGCCTCTTCGGCCACTCCATGGGTGGGGGGATTGCCCAGGTGGTGGCCCTGGTGGATCCCCGCCTGAAGGGTGTGGTGCTTTACGGGAGCATGAGCGGGGACGAGAGGCGGAATCTGGAGCGGATCCGCTACTGGTCGGGGGGTACTCGAGGCCAGGAGCTTCTCACCCTTCCTGCCAAAACCCTGGCGGAGGCTTCCGCCTGGACCTACCTGGAGAGGGTTGCCGTGCCCTTCAGCGTCCACCATGGCATCCAGGACGCCCAGGTGCCCCCGGAGTGGTCATGGGAGCTTTGCCGAAGGCTTAAGTCCTTGGGGAAGCCAGTGGAGTGCTTCAGCTACCCGGCGGGCCACCTCTTCCGCGGTCCGGTGGACCAGGCGTTCCGCCAGAGGGTTCTGGCCTTTTTCGGACGGGTCTTGCGGTAACCTTGGGCCATGCAGGCCTTCTTTGAGAACCTCGAGGCCCTCTTCTTTGCCCTTGCCTTCGGGAGTGTGGTCTTTGGCCTTCTAGCCCGCCTGCTGGGGGTGCGGCGCACCTGGCCCTTCTTCCTGCTGGCTGCCCTTTGGCTGGTCCTTGGCCTCCTCCTTCGGTTAGAATAGCCCTTCGTGGCCAAGCGCGTGGTTTCCGTGTCCCTGGGGGCTAGCCGCCGGGACTCCGTGGTCCAGGTGGAGCTCCTCGGGGAGGAAGTGGTGTTGGAAAGGCGGGGCACGGATGGCGACTTCCAGAAAGCCTTGCGCCTCATTGCTGAGCTGGATGGGAAGGTGGACGCCATCGGCCTCGGGGGCATTGACCTTTACCTTTGGGCAGGGGGGCGGCGCTACACCATCCGGGATGCCAAAAGGCTAAAGGAGGCGGCCCGTAAAACCCCGGTGGTGGATGGCTCGGGCCTCAAGCACACCTTGGAGCGCCGGGCAGTGGCCCAGCTGGCGGGGCTGATAGACTGGAAAAGTACCAAGGTGCTTCTACCCTCCGCCGTGGACCGCTTCGGCTTGGCCGAGGCCCTGCACGAGGCCGGGGCCAAGGTTCTTTACGGGGACTTCATCTTTGCCCTGGGTTTACCCATACCCCTTTACTCCCTCTCCTTCCTGCAGAAACTGGCCTTCGTCCTCCTCCCGGTCCTTACCCAGCTTCCCTTCCAGCTTCTTTACCCCACAGGGGAAAAGCAGGAGAAGCGGGCGGTGGACTGGCGAAGCCGCTACTACACCTGGGCGGACCTGGTGGCGGGGGACTGGCACTACATCAAGCGGCACATGCCCGACGAGATGCGGGGGAAGATGGTGCTCACCAACACCACCACGGAGGAGGACGTGGCCTTCTTGCGGGAGAGGGGGGTGAAACGCCTCATCACCACCACCCCCCGCTTGAACGGGCGAAGCTTTGGCACCAACGTCATGGAGGCCCTTTTGGTGGCCCTGGCCGGGCGGGAGCTTGGGGAAGAGGAGTACCTCCGGTATATTGACCTCTTAGGGCTTAGGCCCCAGGTCCTGGACCTACAGGAGGAAGCATGATCAGCGTGACCGACCTTAGACCCGGAACCAAGGTGAAGATGGAGGGCGGCCTTTGGGAGTGCGTGGAGTACCAGCACCAGAAGATTGGCCGCGGGGGGGCCAAGGTGGTGGCCAAGTTCAAGAACCTGGAAACGGGGGCCACCATCGAGCGCACCTTCAACTCCGGGGAGAAGCTGGAAGACATCTACGTGGAAACCCGGGAGCTCCAGTACCTGTACCAGGAGGGGGACGACCTGGTCTTCATGGACCTGGAGACCTACGAGCAGTTCCACCTGCCCAAGGATCAGGTGGAGGCTGCCCGGTTTCTCAAGGAGGGCATGACCGTTCTGGGGGATATGTACGAGGGGCGACCCCTGAAGATTACCCCGCCCACCGTGGTGGAACTCAAGGTGGTGGACACGCCCCCGGGGGTGCGGGGGGATACGGTCTCCGGCGGGAGCAAACCCGCCACCTTGGAAACGGGAGCGGTGGTGCAGGTGCCCCTTTTTGTGGAGCCCGGCGAGGTCATCAAGGTGGATACCCGCACGGGCCAGTACGTGGGCCGGGCCTAGGCCAGGATAAGGGGCCTGGGGGAATCCCAGGTCCCTCTTGCCTCCGGCATATTTTGACCGGGTACAAAAGCCGTTTCGTGGGCACATGGGGTAAGCTTTATGCCGCGAGGTGTACCCATGACGCCCAAGGAGCTGAAACAGATCCTGCAGGCCCTGGTGGAGCACGGGGTGAGCGAGCTTACCCTGGAAACCCCTGATTACAAGCTGACCGTGCGCCGAGGAGGCGAGGTGCAGGTGGTGGCCTTGCCGCAAGCGGTAACTGCCCCTGCGGCCTCGCCTCCCTCCCTGCCCACCCCCACTGCTCCTGGTGCCCCAGCCCCTGCGGATTTGGCTCCGGCAGCCGGAGCCCCGG
>NZ_BAAJPG010000012.1:0-3725 GCF_057547025.1 Thermus sp. KWY1 | reverse complement strand
GGCGTGGGACGAAGGTGCGGGATCATAAGTTCCCCCGACCCGAGTCTGTGTTTAAGCTCCTTTACTTGGAGGCGGAGCGTCAGGAGGGGAGGTGGTCTGAGCGGCGATTGAAGGGCTTTGCTGAGGTGCGGGAAGTGCTGGAGAAGATGCTTCTGGAGAGGTATGCCCCCCGTACACAGACGCTTACACATAAATCTTGACACGACCAGGAGCACCGTGGCAAAGACGAGAAAGAGGGGAAGAAGCAAACGCCTGGGCATACCCTTACCTAGCAACTATCATGGGGGAACGGGTGGGGGTTATGCTAGAGGCCAAGCGCCGTCTAAGGGAAGCCAGGCGGGTGGCGGTCCTGACGGGGGCGGGCATTTCCAAGCCCTCGGGGATTCCCACCTTCCGCGATGCCGAGGGGCTTTGGAAGGAGTTTAACCCTCTGGACTATGCCACCCCGGAGGCGTATGCCAGGAACCCGGAAAGAGTCTGGGAATGGTATGCCTGGCGCATCGCCAGGGTGCGGGAAGCCAAGCCCAACCCCGCCCATCTGGCCCTGGTGCGGTTGGAAGAGGAAGTGCTTGGGCGAGGGGGGGCGTTCCTCCTGGTGACCCAGAACGTGGACGGCCTCCACGCCTTGGCGGGAAGCCGGAACCTGGTGGAGCTCCACGGCAACATCCTGCGGGCCCGCTGTGAGGCGTGCGGGCACCGGTTCTTGCTCCCCGACCCTTTCACCCCTCCACCCTTCTGTCCCCTTTGTGGGCATAGGGCCCGGCCCGACGTGGTCTGGTTTGGGGAGTTCTTACCTGAGGGGGCCTGGGAGAAGGCGGAAAAGGCCTTTGCCGAGGCGGATGTGGCCCTGGTGGTGGGCACCAGCGCCGAGGTGGAACCAGCGGCTTCCTTGGGACGCATTGCCTTCACGGGCGGGGCGTATCTGATTGAGGTCAATCCCGAACCCACCCCCCTTACCCCCTTGGCCCACCTCTCCTTGCGGATGGGGGCGGTGGAGGGCTTGCAGGCTCTGGGATATGGGGAGAGCGGAACGCATCCTTCGGCTTCTGGCTGACCTGGCCACCCTGGCCCGGGGTGGAGTGGTGGCCCTGGTTCTCCTCCGGGTGGGGGAGGGACCCGAGGCCTTGGCCGGGGTGGTGCACCTTTTGCTTTTGGGCTGGACCCTGGATGTTCTGGATGGTTGGCTGGCCCGTGCCTCGAGGCGGCCTTCGCCCCTGGCGGCCTGGGACTATCCCCTGGATGCCGGGCTTGCCTGGGCAGGCCTGGCCTATCTGGTGGGGGCGGGGCTGGTGCCGGAAGGTGTCGCCTGGAGTTGGGCGGTGGGGAGCCTGGTGCTTCTCCTTCGCTATCCCAAGAAAAGCCTTTCCATGCTCCTGCAAGTACCGGCCACCTTCGCCCCTTTCTACTACGCCCAGAAACTGGCCCCGGAGGCTTTTTGGGAAGCAGTCATCTGGGCCTTTCTCATGCTTCTTCTGGATGGAAGGCGCTTTTTAGGGGTGGTGGTGGAGTTTATGGTGGACGCGGGCCTCCTGGCTTCCGCGCGCCGGGAAAGCCGTCCCTAGCCTTCTTCCCGACGTCCGCGGAAGACCAGGCGGAAGGGCACTTCCTTAAGGCCCAGGTCCTCACCGATACGGTTTTTCAGGTAGTTCTCAAAGGCCCGGGTCACGAACTCCGGGTGGTTTACGAAGAAGACGAAGGTGGGTGGGGCCACCTCGGGCTGGGTGGCGTAGAAGATCTTCAAGGGTTTTCCCTTGAAGTTGGGAAGCTGCACCTTCGCCGTCCAGACGGAAAGCCAGCGGTTGAGCTCGGCGGTGGGGATGCGGGTGTGGTTGAGCTCGAATAGGCGCACCGCCTCGCTGAAGATCTTATCCAGGTTCTGCTTGGTGAAGGCCGAGGTGTAGACCCGGGGAAGATGCTCCAGGTGCGCAAGCTTTTCCTTGAGCTCCCGGCGCACCTTGGGGGCCTCCTCCTTCCTTACCAGGTCCCACTTGGTGATGACCAGGAGCACGGGCTTGCCCGCTTCCAGGGCGTGGTTGGCCAGCTTGAGCTCCCGGTCCCCCACCTGGAACGGGTCTACGACCAGAAGAACCACGTCGGCTTCCTCTATAGCCTTAAGGCTCCGCCTGATGGCCAGTTCCTCCACCAGGCTTTCCGGGCGCTTGCGGATGCCGGCGGTGTCCACCAGGACGAAGGGCTGGCCGCGGAAGGTGAAGTGCACGTCAATGGCGTCCCGGGTGGTGCCGGGCTCCTCCGACACGATGACCCGTTCCTCCCCCAGGATGGCGTTCAGGAGGCTGCTCTTTCCGGCATTGGGTCGGCCCACGATGGCGAGCTTGATGCCTGCCACTTCCGGCTCCGACTCGATCTGCCGAACAGGAAGCTTTTCCCAGATGGCTTCCAGGAGTTCCTCGAGGCCCCTTGCATGCTCGCTGGAGGTGGGGATGGGATCCCCGAAACCCAGGGCGTAGAGGGGGCCCAGGTAGTGCTCGTGCTTGGGATCGTCCACCTTGGTGGCCACCAGGATCACGGGCTTCCCCTTCTTCCGCAGGTATTCCGCCACCTCATAGTCCGCCTGGGTGAGCTCTGAGCGGCCGTCCACGGCAAAGAGGACCACTTCGGCGTCCTCCAACGCCTGGTCCACTTTCTCCTGGATCTTCTTTTCCCATCGGTCCCCCGACCAAAGCCCCCCGGTGTCCACCAGGAGGAAGCGGCCCTTCTCGGTTTCCACCACGCCTTCCTTGAGGTCGCGGGTAACCCCGGGAACATCGGCCACCACCGCACTCCTTTTGCCCAGGAGGCGGTTGAAGAGGCTGGACTTGCCCACGTTGGGTCGGCCTACGATGACTACCTTATGCATCCTCACCCCAGCAAACTGGGGTGGGGGAAGCCCCCACCCCGCCTTTGACCAGTCTACCACAGGGGGTATACTTTCAGGGTATGCAGAAACTGGCAGGCCTGGTTTTGCGAAGCCTCGGGTGGCGGTACCATATGCCGCCTCCTCCCAGCCGGAAGTACGTGCTGATCGGTGCCCCCCACACCTCCAACTGGGATTTCCCGGTGGGCCTCCTGGCCCTATGGGCATTGGGGATTCGGGCCCGGTGGTTGGGGAAGAAGGAGCTTTTCCGGCCCCCCTTGGGCTGGCTCTTAAAGCTTCTTGGGGGTATTCCCGTGGACCGCTCCCGCCGGAACAACCTGGTGGACAGCGTGGCGGAGGTTTTCCAGCAGGAGGAGGAGATCGCCATCCTCATCACCCCGGAGGGCACCCGGGGGAAGGCACCTTACTGGCGGAGCGGCTTTTACTACATGGCCCTGAAGGCCGGGGTGCCCATTGCCCTCGGCTACGTGGACTTCCGGAAAAAGGAGGTGGGGATCGGGGGCTACCTCTGGCCTTCCGGAAACCTCAAGCAGGATTTTGAGGTCATCCGGGCCTTTTACCAGGACAAGGTGGGTTTGAGGCCCGAGAGGCAGGGCCCCATCCGCATCCGCGAGGAGGTGGAGGAGGTGGCCTAGGCAGAAGCAGACTTGACCGCTATGCCGCATAGAGCCCCAGGAAGCGCAGGGCGGAGAGGGGGTTGAAGGAGAAGGCCTCCAAGGCCGCCTTCTTCTCCCTGACCCCTTGGCGGTGAAGCATGGAGACCAGAAAGGCCCGGAGGGCCGCCAAGACCTGTGCCCCCACCCCCCGCACCTGGCAGGCATCCTCGTGGAGGAGAACGTCCCGTACCCAA
>NZ_BAAJPG010000011.1:0-60451 GCF_057547025.1 Thermus sp. KWY1 | reverse complement strand
GGCGTGGGACGAAGGTGCGGGATCATAAGTTCCCCCGACCCGAGTCTGTGTTTAAGCTCCTTTACTTGGAGGCGGAGCGTCAGGAGGGGAGGTGGTCTGAGCGGCGATTGAAGGGCTTTGCTGAGGTGCGGGAAGTGCTGGAGAAGATGCTTCTGGAGAGGTATGCCCCCCGTACACAGACGCTTACACATAAATCTTGACACGACCAGCCATAGCGCATAGACTGCAAAAAGCGGTTGCTTCATTTATATTACAGTTCTAACCGCTTCGCGGCATCGCGTCTAGACTATATCTTGTGACCCTCACTTAGGCGTTCAAACACCTCTTAGGGTTAACCCCTTGAGAAGCTCAGGACTTGGTTTAGCAACCACTGGTCTCGCGTCCCTAATCTTGTACTCTCTAGCCCCCTCACCCGGGTGAAACTCTACGAGCCTTCCCTAAGGAACTTCCTTCCGTGGTTATGCCTTCCCCACCCTCAGCTCAAAGCCTCCTTCTGGCCCACACCCGAGGGGTGCAGGCTAGGAAGGCTCGCTTGCCCTCCTCAAGGGGAGCCAGGAAACTCCCTTCGCGAAAGAAAACGTTCACGAACATAGAGCCGGGATCCAACCCGGTCATTCCCTTTCCCGCCCCACCGTGCCCCCCCAGCCACCCCGAGACAAGGCCCAACTAAGGAAGATCCTTGCCTGAGCTCCAAGCTCGGTCCTTCCAAAGTGGGGTGGTATAACCCCCTTGCGTGGTGGCTGCCAAGGGTGCTCTTAACTTTCGCAAGCCCGGCAGGAAAGCAGCAGGTCCCGGCTGTAGGCTTGGGCCGCACTGGCGCTGAACTGGTAATAAAGGGCCTTGAGCCCGCCCCTCCAGGCGTGCAGGTACAGCTCGTTCACGTCCTTGGGCGGGGCCTCGGGGTGGATGACCAGGTTGAGGGACTGGCCCTGGTCGATGTACTTCTGCCGGGCGATGGCCAGGTTGACCAGGGTCTTTTGGGAAATCTCGGAGAAGGTCTTGAACACGTCCTTCTCCTCGTCGGAGAGGAAGTCCAGGTGCTGCACGGAGCCGTTATGCTCCAAGATGCTCCGCCACACCTTCTCCTCGTTCTTGCCCTTCGCCTGGAGGAGCTCCTCCAAAAAGGGATTCTTGAAGGCGATTCGGGCCTTTTGCAGGTCCTTGAGGTAGTAGTTGCTGGTGTAGGGCTCGATCGAGGGGGACACCTGTCCCAGGATGAAGGAGCTGCTCTTGGTGGGGGCGATGGCCAGGAGGGTGGCGTTTCGCCTTTCCATTAGGTCGGCCAGTTCGTCCTCCGGATGGCGCTTCCTAAGCCAGCGGCTCGCCTCCTCCGCCTTTTCCCGGATGGTCTTGAAGATGAGGTTGTTAAGGAAAAGGGCCTCCGTGCTCTCCAGGGGAATCCCCTTGGACTGGAGGTAGCTGTGCCAGCCCAAAACCCCGATCCCGATGGCCCGGTACCGCTTGGCGAAGCGCACCGCCCGCTCCATGTAGGGGATGCCCTCCGCCTTCTCGATGAAGTCGTCCAGCACGGAGTCCAGGAAGATGGTGAGGGTTTCCACGGCGTCCGTGTCCTTCCACTCGTCGAAGTGGAGGAGGTTTAGGGAGGAGAGGCAGCACACGAAGCTTTCCTCGGGGCCCGAGGGGAGCATGATCTCGGTGCAGAGGTTGCTGGCATGAATCGTCTTCCCCAGCTTCTTGAAAACCTCCGGGGCCTGGCGGTTGGCGTTGTCCCGGAAGAAGATGTAGGGGATCCCCACCTCGGTGCGGCTTTTGAGTACCTTAGCCCACCTTTCCCGTTTCTCCCTGTCCCCGGCGATGGCCTCCTCCAACCAGGCATCCCCCACGGAAACCCCCCAGAAGAGGGACTGGATCTCCCCTCCTTCCCGCTGGATCTTGAACCACTCCTCGAGGTCCGGGTGCTCGATAGGGAGGTAGGCGGCGCACTGCCCCCGCCGGGTGGAACCCTGGTTGAACACCTCGATCACCCGGTCGAAGAGAGAAGCAAAGGCGTAGGAACCATTGCTTTCCCCGTTGTCCCGGATGGGGGCTCCCCTGGGGCGAAGGGCCCCCAGGTAAACCGAGGTGCCCCCACCCTGTTTGCTCATCATGCTGATCTCCGCCACCGCCCTCAGGATGGAGGCGGTGTCGTCTTCCACGTAGGTGCCGTAGCAGGAGATGGGGAGACCCCGCTTGAGGCCGTAGTTGGCCCAGATGGGGGTGGCCAAGGAGTACCAACCCTTGGCCATGTACTCCTCGAACTTGCGGGAGAAGCCCTCGATGCGGGTCAGGGCCTCCGCCCGGTCGGCGATCTCCTTCACCCTTTCCTCCAGCGTCACCCCAGGGAGAAGGTAGCCCCGGCTCATGTAGAGCCTCGTCCATTCATTGGCCCAGTACCAGGGCCGGTATTCCCGCTTGGTCTTGGTCATCCTTCCCTCCTAGAAAAGGCTTTCCGGGTCGTAGCTCTGCACCCTGCGGGCGTAGGCCACGCTCCTCTTGTTGAAGAAGTCCACTTCCTTGTCCGCCAAAAGCTCCAGGTCAAACCACTCCGTATCCCTTAGGCACTCCTTCCGCACGGGGAAGGGCGCGGGCAGGCCGTGGAGGGAAAGAACCTGGTTGTACCGCCACTTAAGGAACTCCAGGACCTCCTCTCCCCTCACCGCCTCGGTGTCCCCCCGGGCGAAGATCCACTCCAAAAGGGCCTCCTCCGTGCGAAAGAAGGCCTCTACCCTATCCAGGGCCTCCTCGGTAAAGGAGGGCCCGAAGAGGTCCGGCCGCTCTCCCCTAAGGATCCTGAGGAGCTCTACCCCAAAGAGGCCGTGCAGGTTTTCCTCCTTACTGGTGGCCTCGATGGCGTTGGAGATCCCCTTGAAGCGCCCAAGGCGCTTGTTCAGGGCCATAAGCACGTAGAACTGGGAGAAAAGGGAGGCGTGTTCGGTGAAGGCAGAAAAGAGAAGGAGGGCGAGGGCGTGACCCCTCAGGTTGCCTCGGAAGGCGGATCCCAGGACCTCGGTTAAGTGGCGGTGCCGTTCCCCTAAGGCGGTCTCCTCCTCCAAGGCCTGGGCAAAGCGGTCCTCGAGGGCCAGGAGATCCAAAAGGTGGGCGTAGGCGTTGGCGTGACGCACCTCGCTTTCGGCGAAGGTCATGCCCACCTCGGCCACCTCTGGCTTCGGGAAGACCTCGTAGGTTCGGGCCCAGAAGAGCTTCACGGAAAGCTCCACCTGGGAGATGGCAAGAAGGGAGCGCTCCACCAACGAGCGCACCTCAGGGCCCGCCAGGGCGTAGTCCTGGACGTCTGCCGCATAGCTGAACTCCGTGTGGAGCCAGTAGCTGTGCCGGATGGCGTCCCGGTAGGCTAAAAGCCTCGGATACTCGTAGGGACGGTAGTGGGGCCTAGGATCCGTGAGCATGGTGTCCCCCTAAGCCACGGGCTCCAAAGGCGGAACGAAAACGGGACGCCCCTCCCCATCCACCGCCACCAGCACGAACCCACCCTTAGCCGCCAGATAGGCTTCCTTACCTGACTCAATGGGTTCCACCCACATCTCCACCTCTACCCGCATGGAGGTGCGGCCCACCTCCACCACCCGTGCCACCAGCTCCACGATGGAGCCCAGGGGCACGGGGCGCTTGAAGTCCACCGCATCCGAGTGCACCGTCACCACCTTGCGCCTGGCGTGGCGGGTTGCCGCCACGAAGGCTGCCTGGTCCATCCAGGCCATGGCGGTGCCGCCAAAAAGGGTCCCGTAATGGTTGGTTTCCCCAGGGAAAACCGGGTAGACCATGCGCGTTTCCTTCACCACGGACCTCCGAGGGCCGTCTTTGGGCCCGTAAAAGCTAAGCCATCCCTTCTACCTGCCCAAGGGGAATAACCCCGCGCTGGGCAAGAACTTGCCTAAGGTCGCCTGGCCCAAGGACCTTGGGCCACCGGGTTTTGGGGGATTAGGAGTCTAAGGTCCCACAGGCATCACCACCTTCACCCTTGCCTCGAGGGCTACGGGGTAAGGCCGCGAAGCGGGTACTCGGGCTTCCGGACAAAGCCGGTTACCGTTGCGGGACAGCGCCGGACTTTCACCGGACTTCCCCCACCGCCGGCTGGCGTCCAGGCCTGTCGGCCTGGCATCGCGGCCGGGACACCCTAAGTATTGGGTGTCCTACTCAGGAGGCTACAACTTGTTGGGGAAAACCGTCAATACCCTGCGCCGGTTTTCCCGGTTGCCTGATCGCAGACTTTTGTGGTGCAGTCCATTACAGGGGCGTGAGCCGCACGAGCACCTCCTGCCAAGGGGCGGTGAAAACACCCACGGCGTAGTCCCCTACCCCACCCACGAAAACCAATTCGTCCCCGTGCAGGAAGAGACCGTTGCCGTACAAGGTAAACGGCCGGTCCCCGTACGTTTCCACAAGACCCTGAGGGGCCAAAAGGTAGGAGGACAGAGCAAGAAGTTCACCGTCGCCCGAAAGCAATGCGAAACCGTGGCGATAGGACAAGTCCCGGCGGAGGATGCCGTGGTAGGCCACCAAATAGGTTCCATCCCCCAAGGGGTAGGCATTGGTGGACCACCCCACCTTGAACTCAAAGGATTCTGGGGCCAGGATGGGTTCCAACTGGTCGATGGAGAGGTGGTTCCAATCCAACCGCCCCCGCCAACCCATGTCTGGAACTCCGGGAAGGCTGGGCCTTAGAAGAACGGCATTCCCCTGGAGTAACGTGGCCCCCTTAGCCGGCAAAAGGAGGCTCTTTCCTGCCGGGCCTATTCGCACCAATCCCTTGCGCCGGAGCTTTAGGTCCGGATCGAACTCGGCCAGGGCCAAGGCTGGGAAAAAGACATCCTTGTGGTCGGTGAGGCGAGCTTCACCCAACTTGCCCACGCCGGTATAGAAGAGGAGGAAGCCTGCACCCCAGGCGTGGGCCCGGGGATCCTCGCATCCCCTCGAGGCCTCCCAGACTTCGGTTGGGTAAAGGACGATCTCCACCGGCAAAGGGTCAGGCAACTGACCGGCGAGCAGGTCTTCCAGGGGAAGGGCCACGTACCCCACGCTGGAGGCGTAGCCGTAGTAATCGAAGATCAGACGTACAAAAAGGTGTACTACTCCGTCCCTGTACGCTACCCCGGGGTTAAATACCGCCAGGGGTTTCCCCCTCAAGTGGTTCACCACCTTCACCCGCTCCGGGGAAAGGTAAAAGCGCCGGGCAAACACGTCCTCCGTTTTCTCAATCCGGAAGCCTTGCCTTTGGGCCAAGAACGTTTCCGCCTTGGCCCTCAAGGTTTCCTCCAGCTCGGATATTCCCATGTCCCTATCCTAGCGGGGCAACCTTGGCTTGACGCGGGCCGGGTCCTGGGTTAAGCTGTGGAAAACGTTTACGATGGAGACCAGAAAGAAGCTGACGATAAAGGAAATCGCTAGGCTCGCAAACGTTTCCGTAGGTACCGTAAGCCGAGTCCTCAATGGCCGGCCTGGGGTTAGCCCGGAAACCCGGGCCCGGGTGTTAGAGGTGGTTCGTACCCAGGGTTTCGTTCCCAATGCCGCTGCCAGGGAACTAGTGGGGCAATCCACGGCCGTTGGCCTCCTTCTGGCCCCAGGAGTGCGGCGCTATACACCCTACTTTACCCTCCTGCTGGAAGCCCTCTCCGAGGAGGTGTGGCGCCTGGGTTTGCGGGTGATGGAGGTTGCCACGGATACCCGCGGCCTGCCTTTAGAGAAGGCAAGGGCGTACCTCTTACTGGGTGCTCATGACCACGACCCCCGTATCGAAACCCTACGAAAGGACAACGTACCCTTTGTGCTCATCGGCTGTTATCCCGGAACCTTCTGGGTAGCCCCAGACGATGAGGAGGGGGGCTATAAGGCCACCCGACACCTGTTAGAACTGGGTCACCGGGACATTGCTCACCTTACGGGGCATTTACATCACCAGGCGGGAAGGGAGCGGCTTCTTGGGTATAAGAGGGCCCTTCTGGAAGCGGGGCTAACGTGGCGCCCGGAGCTGGTTCTGGACGGCAACTTTGATGCCCTCCATGCCTACCGGGCGGTGAGGCGGGCATGGGAGGGGGGCTTGCGTTTCTCGGCTCTTTTTGCCGCCTCCGACGAAATGGCCTTGGGGGCCTGGGCTGCTTTGGAGGATCTGGGCCTTCATGTTCCTGCTGACGTTAGCCTGGTGGGGTACGACGACCTCCCCGAGGTAGGGGAAAGGCTCACCACCATCCACCAGGACATCCCTACCATCGCCCGCGAAGCGGTAAGGCTTCTCCGGGAAGCTTTACAGAGAAAGAGCCCATATGGGAAGCGGGTGCCTGTTCATCTGGTTCCCAGGGGTTCTACGGCGCGAAGGGAGGTGGAATAGGGAAAGGATCTCGCCCGATCGGCTTCAGGCTATAGGCTTTAGGCAGACTGGTGAAGGAGGAGGGGTATGCTAAGAATCTTGGTTGTCGTTTTAGCCATGCTCGGGCTGACCTTGGCCCAAACGCAGGTACGCATCTCCGGCTGGGGCGGTACAGACATCGCCATTGTCAACGGTCTTCTCAAGGAGGTGGTCCAGCCTAAGCTGGACCGGGAAGGGATACGTGTTATCTACCAACCCATCGAAGGCGACTACACGCAGTGGCTTTTTAATGCCCTCTCCGCTGGCACGGCTCCCGACCTCTTCTATGTGGACATCTTCTGGGCGGAAAGCCTTTTTGCCACGGGAAGGGTAGAGCCCCTAGACGCCCACTTTAGTAAACAGGAAGTCGGCGAGTTCCTCCCCAACTTGGTCCAGGCCTTCACGTACCGGGGAAAGCTCTACGGAATCCCCAAGGACTTCAACACCCTGGCCTTGGTCTTCAACAAGGACCTCTTTGACGAGGCCAAGGTCCCCTACCCGAATCAGCAGGATACCTGGGAAACCTTTGAAGCCAAAATCCGTCAGGTGCAGTCGCAGTTGAAGGATGTGGCGGGGATATGCTTGGTGGCGGACTTTGCTCGCTTCGGTGCTTTTGCTTTTGCCACCGGTTGGAAGCCCTTTGACGAGAAAGGACACTCCGTCCTGGACCAGAACTTCCGGCGTGCCTTCGAGTGGTACACCGGCCTCATCCGGCGAGGTGCCGCAAAGTTTGCCCAGGACCTGGGTGAAGGCTGGACCGGAGGGTGCTTCGGTAGTGAGAAAGCTGCTACGGCCCTCGAGGGAGCTTGGATCGCAGGATTCCTAAGGGACAAAGCCCCCAACCTGAGGTACGGCACCACCTTCCTGCCCCTGGATCCCGTCACCAGGAAGCGTGGAAACTTCATCTTCACCGTTTCCTGGAGCCTTAACGCGGCCAGCGCCAACAAAGCAGCGGCGGTTAAGGTTTTAAAGGCTCTCACCTCCCCTGAGGCCCAGCAGTGGGTGCTGGAACGTGGTCTCGCCATCCCCAGCCGCCGAGCCTTGGCCAACAATCCCTACTTCCAACGCCCCACCAAGGAGTCGGAACTGAACCGGGTGGTCTTCCAGGGTTCTACTGCGCAAGGAGGGAATGTCTACCCCTTCAGCTTCCGGGGGTTCGGCGGTGACTGGATGAGGCCCATCAACGAGGCGATCCAGGCGGTGATCAGCGGGCAAAAGAGCGTGGATCAAGCCATAAGGGACGCCCAGACCGCATTGGATCGCCTTACGGGCAGAAGGTGATCATAAAGGGGGGCGGCTTAGCCGCCCCCCTTAAGGGAACCCCTATGCGGTTCAAGGCGCGGACCCTCGAGGGCTTTTACGCCCTTCTCCTCATCTTCCCTTTTGTTTTTACGTTGACGGTCTTCTTCCTCTACGCCTTTCTACGCACTTTATTTTTTAGCTTCTCCGACTACGACCTATTCAAGCCACCCCAGTGGGTGGGCTTGAGGAACTATCTACGCCTATTTCAAGACCCCCTTTTCCTGATTGCCCTAAAGCATACCCTGGCTTACAGCGTAATCGTCACCAGCCTTCAAACGGCTCTGGCCCTTCTTCTGGCCGTATCCCTGAATCGACCTTTGAGAGGTGTTACTTTTTTCCGAACCGTTTATTACCTTCCTTCTGTGGTGTCCACCGCTGCAGCAAGCCTTCTCCTCCTTTGGCTATTCCAGCGGACCGGCGTGGTGAACCAGGGGCTGTCCCTGATGCTCAGCTACCTGCCCCACCTCCTAATCGGGGCGGGGCTCTTCGTCCTTTTGCAGTGCCTGCAGGTGTTCTGGCGAAGGCGACAGGGTTTCCCCACCCCCTTCTGGGACCCTGGTCTGGCCCTAGCTTCCCTTGCCTTGGCCTTCCTCGGGATGTACGCCCTGGGGCACTTGGGTTGGCCTCCTGCTCGGGAGGTCCAGGTGGACATTCCCTGGTTTACCAGCCGGGCCACCCTCTTAGGTCTCCCCTACCCCCTCTGGGCCATCATTCTCATGAATACCTACACCACCATCCCTACCTTCATGGTCATCTTCCTAGCTGGGCTGAAAGGCATCCCCAGAACCCTTTACGAAGCGGCTGCCCTGGACGGCGCCACTTCTTGGACGATGTTCTGGCGTATTACCTTGCCCCTTCTGAGACCAGTTCTCTTTTTGGTCATCACCCTGGGCCTCATCGGCACCCTGCAGCTCTTTGACCAGGTGCTCTTCGTAGGGGGTGCAGGGGGTGCGCCCTTGGAGAGTACCATCACCCTGGCCTACTACGTGTACGGAAACGTCTTCCCCGCCGGGGCCTCGCCCCGGGTAGGCCTGGCCTCGGCTGCCGCCCTGGTCCTGGCGGTGCTTACCCTGGCCATCGTACTTCTTCAACGACGCTTTGGTGTGGGAGAAAGGGGGTGGTCCTAATGACCCCCTTGCGCATATGGACCAGGCTGGCGTGGGTTTACGGGCTACTGCTGGCCTTTGGAGTATTCTTCGTCGGTCCCTTCGTTATGGGCTTCCTAGCCAGCCTCAAGGCCAATCCCTTGGAGTGGCCCTTTACCCTGCGCTTTGCTCAGGTGAATCCTAAAAACTGGATGGCGGCCTGGCAACTCGGTTGGGAGGGCGCAGGAAACCCATGGTTGGGCGGCATGGCCCCGGGCAGGTCGCTCGTGTTCGATGTGGCCTACTTCAGCCCTGGAGGGCAGGAGCCCGAGGTCCTGGCGGTGATACCTCGCAGAAGGCCGGGAGCCGGCATGGGAGCGGTGTTTGAGACTCCCTATGCTGCCGACTACGTGCGCCTCGAGGGACCCGAGCTGGTGGAGGTCAGGGCGGCTACCTTGGGGGATCAGGAGGGCACTGTTTTTCGCTATCGGCTGCGCCTGGTTTACTCGGGGGAAGGTCCCTTTCTGGAGCGGGTGCCTCTAGACCTTGAAACGCCTCGCGGGGTGGTCCTGGTGGGCGCAACCCTGGATCCCACCCGGCTGGAGCGGCGGGGACGGGTGGCCAGTTGGGATAACGTTGCTCCTGGGCTTCTGGGCTATGTCTTTCACAACTACGTGCGGGCCTTCCGGGAAACCCGGAGTCTGGAAACAGGAGAAAGCCTCTTCCTCCGCTGGACGTTGAATTCCTTCCTCCTTGCCTCGGTGAAGGTTCTGACCACCTTGGTGTTCGCCTCGATGGCGGGCTACGCCCTGGCCAGGCTGCGATTTCCCGGCAAGCAGGCTCTCTTTTTGTTCATGCTCTTTTCCATGATGGTGCCGGCACAGGTGACCTTTATTTCCAACTACCTGGTCCTGCGGGATGGGATATTCGGCCTTTCTAAGCTTTTTGGCGTGGATACCCTTCTCAACACCTATACCGGTTTGGTCCTATCCGGACTGGTGGGTGCGGGAGCTGTCTTTATCATGAGGCAGTTCTTCGAGTCCATCCCTCGGGAGGTAGAAGAAGCAGCCCTTATTGATGGGGCCACTCCGGTGCAGATCCTGTTCCGCATTGTGTTGCCCATGTCCACTCCCGCTCTGGGAGCTCTGGCGATCCTGACCTTCCAGGGGGCTTGGAACGAGTTCTTCTGGCCTTTTGTGGTCCTCACCAGCCCCCGGGACATCTACACGTTGCCCTTAGGTCTTCTTTCCTTTCGCAACGCCTACGGTCAAGTGGGAGACTGGGGGCTGATCCTGGCAGGGGGGTTCTTCTCCATGATCCCGGTCCTGGTGCTTTTCATGTTCTTCCAGCGCTATTTTGTGGAGGGGCCCAGCCTGGGTGCCCTAAGGGAGTAGCCATGGTGCCTCTTAAGGAGGACGACACCTACCTGGTTCTGAACGAGAGGGGTTTTGCTGAAGAGGAGGCGGAGGGATTCTACCGGCACGACACCCGCTTCCTTTCCCGTTACCGGCTTCTATTGCCGCGAGGTCTAGTGCTCTTGGAAAGCCGTTCTCCAAGACCCGATTACCTGGTTCAGGACTGGGCCCGCTTTCGTGGCGCAGACGGGGAGCTCTACCTACGCCGCCTCCTCCGGGTTCACCGGGGGAAGGTGGAGGAGCGGTTAAGCTTCCTAAACCTTTCCCCTGAGCCTGAGGAAGTGCGGGTGGAGGTGCAGGCCCAAGGTGAGTTCTCCGACCTCTTTCAAGCCCGGGGATGGCATCCCAAGGTGGAAAACGGGGTGGGTTTTCTCTACCGAGCCGCAGATGGAGTGGAGCAGCGGGTAGTGTTTGTTCCTGAGGCACCGGAGGGGGGTTTTCGTCTCTACCTACCCCCCAAGGGAATTGGGGAGGTGGGTTGGGAGGTACGGTTGGAAAGTCCCCTCGAGGCTCCGGGTTCCCTACCTGGGTACGAGGAGTTCCTCGAGGCCTTTCCTCAAGGAGAGGGTTACTGGGAAGGTCCTTTGCGTCAGGCCCTCTTAGACCTCAGGGCCCTCCTCCTTTCCACCCCCCAGGGGCCCGTGCCTGCTGCCGGAATTCCCTGGTTTGTGGCCCCATTCGGTCGGGATAGCCTCATCACTGCCTTCATGATCCTCCCCTGGGGAAAGGGAGTGGCCCAGGGAGTTCTCCGCTACCTGGCTACAAGGCAGGGAGCAGTTTTTGACCCATGGCGGGAAGAGGAGCCAGGAAAGATCCTGCACGAGGTGCGGGTTGGAGAGCTTTCCCGTACCCACCAGGTACCCTTTTTCCGGTACTACGGCACGGTGGACGCCACCCCCCTCTTCCTCATTCTTCTGGGCCGGTACCTGGATTTGGCAGGAGACCTGGCCCTGGTTCGGGAGCTTCGGCCACAGTGGGAGGCCGCCCTGGCCTGGCTGGGTCAGGCGGATCTGGATGGGGATGGGCTTTTGGAGTTTCAGCCAAGCGGCACAGGCTTGGCCATTCAAGCCTGGAAGGATTCCCATGACTCCATGAGCCACCGGGATGGCCACTTGGCCGAGCCTCCTTTGGCGGTGAGCGAAGTGCAGGGGTACGCCTACGCTGCCTACCTGGAAGGAGCAAAGCTCTACCGGGTTCTAGGGGAAGAGGATAAGGCCAAGCGTTTACTCGAGCGCGCAGAAGGGCTCTTCCGTATCATTCAGGAAAAGCTTTGGCTTCCCGAGCTTTCCACCTACGCCCTGGCCTTAGACCGCTATAAAGAGCCCCTTAAGGTCAAGGCTTCCAACGCTGGCCATCTCCTCTGGGCCGGGGCCGTTCCTAGGGAAGTCCTGCCCGAATTGCTGGAAACCTTGTTTTCCGAGGAATTGTGGTCGGGCTGGGGAATACGTACCTTGGGTGCCCGGGAGGTGCGTTATAACCCTCTTTCCTACCACAACGGTTCAGTATGGCCCCACGACACGGCGCTTTTGGCGGGGGGATTGTTTCGATATGGTTTCCGGGAAGAAGGCCAGAAGGTGGCCAAAGCGCTTTTGGACCTGGCCCTCTCCCAACCCGACATGCGCCTGCCCGAACTGGTAGGGGGTTTTCCCAGAGAGGGAGGCTTGCCTCCGGTTCCCTATCCTGTGGCTTGCAGGCCCCAGGCATGGGATGCGGCGGCGGTGGTGTACCTGTACGCCCTGGAGAAAGGGTGGCGTGAGTGGTGAGGGGCTTGCACACGGGAATTTGTGCCTATGTTCACGATTAAAACCGCTTGTGCATCTTTTCTCCCCAAATCACCACACCAAAGCCAATCCCTCCGCCCGAGGATCCGAGCCAGCCACCAGCACCTCGCCCTGTCGCAGGATCACCTGGCCCCGGCCAAAGTATCCAGGCTCCATCCCGTATTCCACCCGGTGCCCCAGGTCCCGCAGAAGCAAGGCAGTGGCCTGCGGGATTCCCGGCTCCAGCACCACCCGGTCCTCCCCTCCCCTACCCGGCACCACCTGCCACCGCGGCCGGTCCAGCGCCGCCTGGGGGTTCAGGTCAAAGTCCGTCAGACCCACCACCACCTGCAGGTGTCCCTGGGGTTGCATATAGCCTCCCATCACCCCGAACGGGCCCAGGGCCCTACCCTCCCGGGTGAGAAATCCCGGGATGATGGTGTGGTAGGGCCGTTTACCCGGTCCCACCCGGTTGGGGTGGCCCTCCTCCAGGGAAAAGCCCAGGCCCCGGTTTTGCAGGGCGATCCCCGTTTCCGGGATCAGGATCCCCGAGCCGAAACCCTGGTAGTTGGACTGGATGAGGGAGACCATGAGTTCCCCGTCCGCCGTCGCCAGGTAGACGGTTCCCCCGGGTTTCACCCCGGGCAGGGCCTGGGGCAGGGCTCGTTCCCCGATGAGGTTTCGGCGGGAGGCCACGTATTCGGGGGAGAGCAGGGCCTGGGGAGGTTTCTCCAGGTAGCGGGGGTCGGCCACGTAGTGGAAGGCGTCCGCCAGGGCCAGGCGCATGGCCTCGATCTGTACGTGGTAGCTGAAGGGGTCTTCCGGTCGGAGTTCGAAGCCCTCCAGGATGGCCAGGGCCAGCAGGGTGGCGATGCCCTGTCCGTTGGGGGGAAGTTCGTGGACCGTGAGGCCCCGGTACTCCAGGGAGAGGGGGTTCACCCATTCCGCCTCGTGGGTCTTGAGGTCTTCCAGGGTAAGGAGGCCTCCCGTGGCCTCGCTGAACCCCGCCATGGCCTCCGCCAGGTTTCCCCGGTAGAAGCTCTCCCCGTAGGTTTCAGCGATCTCCCTTAGGGTCTTGGCGTGGCCCGGGCTTCGCCACACCTCCCCGGCCCGGGGGGCTCTTCCCTGGGGGAAGAAGGTCTCCTGGAAGGGCTGGAATTCCGGGCCCTTCAGGGGAAGGTAGATCCCCTCCGCCCTGCGCCAGGCCCGGGCCGTCTCCGGTCCCACCGGGAAGCCCTCCTCCGCGTAGCGGATGGCGGGGGCAAGGACCTCGGGGAATGGCAGCCTGCCGAAGCGTTCGTGCAAAGCGCGCCATCCCGAAACCGCTCCGGGCACCGTCACCGGGAGCCAGCCCCTCTCCGGCATTCCCCTCTCGGGAATCCGCTCGGGGGTCAGGCTTAAGGGGCTTTTTCCGGAAGCGTTCAGCCCGTGGAGCGTGCCGTCCCATACCATGGCAAACAGGTCGCCCCCGATCCCGTTGCTGGTGGGCTCCACCACCGTGAGGGTGGCCGCCATGGCGATGGCCGCATCCACCGCGTTTCCCCCTTTAAGCAGCATCTCCATCCCCGCCAACGCCGCCAGGGGTTGGCTGGTGGCCACCGCACCCCGGCGGCCAAGAACCACGTGCCGGCGGGAAGGGTAGGGGTAGTAGGTGAGGTCCATCACCGTGCACCCCCCCTACCGCCGCGGGTGGACCCAACCCGTATGGGCGCATCCGCCACCCCATCCACCTTGGGATCCATAGCCGCTCCCCAAAGCCTGCAAGTCAACTCCTGAAACTGATGGTGTTTCCTAAGCAACCGCCCTATCATGTATCGCCTCCTCGTGGCCAGCTGAAGGTCTTGACCCATGAGCGGGGTGACAAAGAAAGCTATCCAGCCCATGACCTCCTCCCATTGGATTTGAGTCCCAAGGGCAGGGCCTGACGGCCCATTGCCCCCCATACGCTCCAACCAGGTGGCCCCCATTCCGCCCTCCTCTTGAAGGACCCGAGGGGTCCTTGTGGTCAGCAGGGCACCTCCCCCAGATCGAGGATCTCCGTATGCTCTCCCCTTCCCATAGGGAAACCTCCGAATAGCGCACAGGAAAATCCTCTGCCCGCAGGCCAGGCCCCCGGATCCTCACCGCCCCTCTCCACCGATCCCGTCACGGTCCTCACCGCACCGAATGTACCCTGGTACGGAGGAAACCTGGGCAAAGCCAAGCCATCGCCCGTTCCGGGCCGCAGGGCTTTGGAATACCCGCCCCCAAGAAGCGTCGACCACCTCCACCCCGTTACCCAGGGCCACCCCGGCCTCAAGGAGGCGGTGGGGCCTGCGGTATCGGGTCCTGGATTCCCTTACCTTACGCAAGCTTCCTCTCCGTCCGTGGGTCAAGGGCATCCCTCAGGGCATCGCCCAGCAGGTTGAACGACAGCACCACCAAAAAGATGGCTAAACCGGGAAAGACCGCCAGCCAGGGTGCGCTGTCCAAATAGCCGCGAGCGGCGTTTAGCATCGAGCCCCAGGCCGGCGTGGGAGGCTGAACCCCCAGGCCAAGGAAGGACAGGGTCGCCTCCGCCAAAATGGCGTTGGCTGTGGCCAGGCTTCCCTGCACGATCAACGGGCCCCACAGGTTGGGCAGAATATGCCGAAAGAGGATCCGGGAATGGGGTGCCCCTATGGCCTCTGCCGCGGTCACATAATCCTTTCCCACCTCCGCCAGAACCTGGCCCCGCACCAGCCGGGCTACCGCCGGGGAAGTTACCACGGTAATGGCCAGGATGCTGTTGGAAAGACCCGGCCCCAGGATCGCCGCCAAGGTGATGGCGAGCACCAAAAAGGGGAAGGCCAGGAGCGCATCCACCAACCGCATGAGCACGGAGTCCAACCACCCTCGGAAGTAACCCGCCGCCAACCCCCAAAGACCGCCCACCAGGAGGGCGAGTGCTACTGAGGCTACCCCTACGGTCAGGGACACCCTGCCCCCGTACAGGACCCTGGCCAACACGTCCCTTCCCAGCTCGTCGGTACCAAAGGGGTGGGTAAGGGACGGCGGGCGCAGGAGGCTGTTGAAGTCGGTGGTTACGGGGGAGTGAGCGCTGAGCCAAGGAGCACCCAGGGAGCCCAGGACAAAGAGCCCTAAGACCAACCCACCCAGTGCCCCGGTGGGATGCCCAAGGAGGCGGCGCCATACCCTACGCGCAACCATGGGTCACCGATACCTGATCCGGGGATCGATCAGGGCATAAAGGACGTCCACCGCGGTATTGACCACGAATACGGCCAGGGCGGATGTCAACACCACTCCCTGCAAAACGGTGAAGTCGCGGGTAAACACGGCGTCCACCACCAAACGTCCAAACCCCGGTATGGAGAAGATCTGCTCTGTGACCACAGCGCCCCCCAAAAGCCCTCCAAGTTGTAGACCCAGGACCGTCACGATGGGAATGGCTGCGTTGCGGAGCCCATGCTTCAGTACGACGGCCGCGGATGAAACCCCTTTCGCCTTCGCCGTCCGGATGTAGTCCTGAGAAAGGACCTCCAGTAAGCTGTTACGGGTAAACCTCGCGATCGCTCCAGCCAACGCCGTGCCCAACGTGACGGCCGGCAAGACCATTAGCAGTAAATTGCGCTTGGGGTCGATCCATAGCTCCACGTATCCCGAGGGCGGCACCCAGCCCAAGCGCAGGCTAAAAAGGTAAATCAGCATGATGCCGAGGAAAAAGTTGGGAACGGAAACGCCCATTAGGGAGGTTGACGTCACCAGGCCGTCGAGCCACGTCCCCCTGCGAACGGCCGCCACCACTCCACTAGGCAGGCCGATGGCCAGCGCCACCAGCATGGCCAGGGTGGCGAGCTCTAGGGTCGTGGGAAGCTTCTCGAGAATCAGCCTCGCCACGGGAGTTCCATCCTTGATGGACCGGCCCAGGTCACCCTGAAACAGGTTCCACAGCCAACTGGCATACTGCACGAGGAGAGGTCGATCCAGACCCAGGCTTCTCCGCACCTCCTCCGCCACCTTGGGGTCGGGCTCTTCCCCGAGCAAGAGGCGGACGGGATCGCCAGGAAGTATCCGCGTCAGGAAGAACACCACCACCGACACCAGGAACAGGGTGGGCAAAGCTTCCACAAGGCGGCGGAGGAGGTAGGGGATCACTTCAGCTCCGCTCCTACAAACCGAAGAATCCCATCGGGGATCAGGGGAAGACCGCTGAGCCGCTTGGAGGCCCCGATCAGAACCTGAGGGTGATAGACGTAGACGTAGGGAACATCCTCGTGGATGATCCTGAGGGCCTCCGAGTACAGGCTTCTCCGCACCTCCATGACCCGCGTCGCCCGGGCCCGGTTAAGCAGGGCGTCCACCTTGGGGTTACAGTAACCCGCATTGTTCAAGGGGCCGCCGCAGCGCATGAAGTCGTAGATATTTCCGTCCGGATCCGGTCGGCCGCTCCAGCCCAGGAGGGCTGCCTCGTAGTCCTTTTTATCTGTCCGGTCCAGCAGGGTGCCGAACTCCACCTGTTGAATCTGAATGCGAATCCCCGCCTCGGCGGCCATGGCCTGGTAAACCTGGGCCAGCTGGGTCAGGACAGGGCTGGGGGTGGTTAGCAGGGTGAAGGAGAAGCCGCTGGCAAAGCCCGCCTCCTGAAGCTTTTTCCGCGCGAGGTTGATGTCCCGCTTGGGAATCGGGATGCTGGGATCGTAGGCCGGGGAGCCAGGAGGAAAGGGCCCGTTGGCCGGGGTGGCCGTGCCCAGGAAAACCACCCGGTCGATGGTGTCGCGGTCGATGGTGGCCGCAAAGGCTTGCCGGAGAGCCTTGTTGTTGAAGGGGGGCCGGGTCACGTTGAGCCAGACGCCCTGGAACCCCAGGCTCGGGAAGGCGAAGAGGTTCAAGTTCGCATCGCCCCGAACCCGTGCCAGATCCTTGGGGGCCACAGGGGTAATCACCGTGACCGCACCCGAAAGCAGGTTGGCCAACCGGACATCGTCGTCAGGGAAAGGCCTGTAGATCAGCTCATCGATCTTCGGGTAGCCCCGCTTCCAGTAGCCCTCGTTCCGCTGGAGAACAATGCGGTCCTGGCGCTTCCGCTCAACAAACCGGAAGGGTCCGGTGCCCACGGGATTGTTGGCCAAGTCCTGGCCGTACCGCTTCGCGGCAGCCGGACTGACCATCATCCCGGCCCGGTCGGTTAAGACGTAAAGGAACGGCGAAAAGGCGTCCTTCAGGACAACGCGAACCGTGTACTTGTCGACGACCTGCACCTCCTTTACCGGGGCAAGCTCCCCTTTCCGACGCGAACCCTCGGCGGTAAGCGCGCGGTCAAGGTTGAACTTAACCGCTTCCGCATCGAAGTCCGTGCCATCGTGGAACTTGACCCCCTGGCGGAGCTTGAAGGTGTATACCGTGCCGTTGTTCCCCACCGACCAGCTGGTGGCCAGCATGGGCACGATCTTCAAATCCTGGTCGATGTCGAGGAGCTTGTCGTAGATCTGGTTCAGCACCTGACGGTCCACCAAGGCCGAGGAAAACACGGGATCGAGGTTAGGGGGATCCGCATCCAGGCCCACGGTCACCGTCGTTTTCGCGGTAGCCCAGCTTAACAGCGCCACCGCCGCCACTAGCCATGCCCTTCCCATCCTTCATCACCTCCCCGTGGCACGCCAGCTCCCAGAGCCGACGCTTCCACCTCCTTCAGGTGTTGCCTCATCGCCTGGCGGGCCCCATCTGCATCCCCTGAAAGGATGGCCTCTAGCACCCGCCTGTGGCCCTCCAGGCTACGGATCGGGTCGAATGTGGCCTTGATCGCGCGCAGACGAGTTTCCCTGAGCCCCGCATTCAGCGCGGAAACCATCTCCTGAAGAACCCCGTTCCCGGAGGCCACGGCGATGAGTTGGTGAAATTCCAAATCCAGGGCCAGGAAGCCGTGAACGTCCTGGAGGGACGCTTCCTGTTCCGTAAGGATTTCCGCCAGGCGGTCCAGCACATCCTTATCCGCCCGCCTCGCGGCCAGGGCCGCCGCCTCCGGCTCGACGATGTAGCGGAATTCGAAGAGGTCGGTAAGGCTCAGGCCTTCCAGGCGGCTGGCCAGCAGGTGCCCTACCGCAGTGGTCGAGGACCTAACCCTTGCGCCACTGCTTGGGTGGATCTCGATAACCCCTCGAGCCTCCAGCAAACGCAGGGCCTCCCGTATGGAAACCCTGCTGACCTTAAACCGGTCGGCAAGAACCCGCTCCGGGGGCAGGTACGCACCCGGCACCCAAACCCCCTCCTGGATAAGGGTTTCCAGCTCGTGGGCAATGAGGTTGGCTAACCGGGTGCGTCTCATGCAGGTCCTTGGTCTTATGGTTAGACCACTAATGCCAGACAGGCTAGCCGGTTTGGGACCAGTTGTCAACCGCCCCAAGGTTCGCCCTATGGATAGGTATGAACTGCATCTAGATCCCAGGACATGGGGAGCGGGGCAAACGAGCGTGTGGCGACCTTGGCAAGCACCGGCACGCTAGACCACACCTTGCTGAATATGGCTCAGCTGCCCTGCAAGACAATCACTCACGCCTCCTTAGAATTGTCCGCGCCCCAGAGTAGTCCCAACCTATCCGCCCCGCTCAAGCGAGATCCGCAACAGCGTGTACAAGGACACATGTTGGGTCTAACCCATTTTCACATCGTAATGGATACCGAGTGTTAACCAATTCTTGTTTGCTTTTTCCAAAGAGGGGCTTTTCGCCGTTGGCGCATCTTCTTGCATCCGTGCGGGCCCCCGGCTATCCTTTGCCCCATATGGACAGTCGGGACATTGGCCCCCTCAAGGTGCTGAAGCTCCTGTACTTTAATCCGGAGGGGCTGCCCTTGGCCGAAATCTCTCGGCAGCTGGAGCTCTCGTCCCGCGTGGTAAGACGCGCCCTAAGGGCCCTCGAGGCGGAGGGATTCACCGCCTTCGACCCCATGTCCCGCCGTTACCTTATTCGCTATCCCCACCCATTCGTGGACATCCCTCAAGCGGTAGACGACCCTCTCTTCTACCAGGAGCTGGTCGATGCGGTTTTCGCCCGGACGCACCTTCGCTCCTACGTCCTGAGCGTCAGGCCCTGGGGACTTCACCTCGAGGCCACATCCGGCCACCAGGGACAGCGGCTATGGCCCTTCCCCTGGAATCGAAAGCCCGCCACAGCCCATGCCCATGCCTCAGCCGGTGGCCGGGCCATCCTGGCTCACCTGCCCGAGGAGCTGGTCCACGGGCACCTACATCGTTTTCCCCCTAAACCCTTCACCCCCTTGACCCCCACCACCGTTCCCCAGGTGCTGGAACGGCTAGCTGAGGCCCGCAGGCTTGGCTTCGCCCGGGCCAGGGGTGAGATGATCCCCGACCGCTGCGGACTTGCGGTACCCCTCCTTTCGGGAAACGGCCAGGCCTTTGCGGCCCTGGGGGTATCCCTCCCCTTTGGCCGACGGTGTGCGATCGAAACCCCCGAAGACGGTTCCGCCTGTCGGCGGTGCTACGAGATAGCCCCTGTGCTCAACGAGGCGGTGGGAGAAATATGGCGATCGTCCCAGTCCTGAGGGGAAGATCCGTGCCCTCCTTAGCAGGGAGATTGAGGAGGGCGACTAGTACACCGTGGCCAGTTCCACAAGGCCAGCCCCGGACATGCCCTCGCCTCAGCGTGGCCTCCACCCACGGGGAAACCTATCGGTCCTTCAGGGAGGAATCCAAGCCTCTCATGACAGGAGGGGTTGCGGTCGCCTTCGAGGAACTGGCCCAAGGCCTAGGGCTCTGGCAGGTGGATTGTTTACCACCTTCACGCGCCCCCGGTTGCCGGACAAGCGCGCTCAGCGCGGGCCACAGCACAACCTCTCAGGGAGAAACCAGGGCTGCGACAAGGCGGGTTGCGACGGTCCCTAGCACCCTCCTTGGGGAGGAGAACATGAACCACGCCCCCAAGAGGGAGATTGCGAGGCCCGTCCACCTCGGAAGGACCAGGTTTATCCCATACCTGTCCGAGATACCCCAAAGGAAACCCAGGGCACGGGCCTCCCAGGAGAAAGCGGCCGCCAAAATCCCAGAACACGTGGCCTTGGGCCTCCTTGCTCTGGATCCCCCGCCCATCCCCCTCATCGACGCCCGTGGACGGGTACTCCTCGTCTGCTCCTGGGGCATCCCGGGGTACTCGACCCCCGGGGAAGGCGTCGCCCTAGCTTCGGGGGTTGCCCGACGAGCTATGGAACGCCCGTGGCCCCTGAGGCAATGGCCTGGATCGGCCGGGCCTTGCGAGAAAGGTAGAGAATGATGACCCAGTTGCTCCTATTGGCAAGGGAAGCCTTGGAACAGATGCCCGCCGAAACCCGGTTGCGCCCTGAGGACACCCAGGTCATCCTCCAGCACAAGGACGTACTCCTCTCCTGGTCAAGGGAGCTGCTGCAAACCTTTTTCGACACCCTCTTCGCCCATCCCCCCACCCGGAGGATCTTCCGGGAGGGGGAGCGCCCCGATCGGGAAACCACCTTTCTCGCCTGGTGGGAACGGACTGTGGAAGGTCCACTGGACGAGGAGTACTTCGCCTGGATGGCCAAGGTGGGCCTGGCGCACGTGGTGCGCGGGATGGAGAGCCCCATGATGCTGGCCATGGCTTCCTTCGTGGCCTCCTTTGTGGACAAGCAGGCCCAGAGCCTGTCCCTTCCCGGGGGGGAGGCCCTTGCTGGAGCGTTCTACCGGTTGAGCACGACCCTGGGTGCGGTGATCACCCATGCGTACGTCCGTTACCGCACCCTAGCCCTCCACAGGGTGGCCGGAATGGAACCGCCCCTCTTGGAGCGGCTGATTGTGGCAGAGGCTGAAGGCATCCTGGAAAGCATTCGCAAAGAGTAGACATGAGCCTGAACGTTCTCCCGCTCGAGGTGTTGGAAGCCGTCCTGGATCAACTCGCCGAAAGTGTGCTCATTACCGATTCCGCGGGTCGGATCCTCTATGTGAACGAGGCCTTTGAGCAACTAACGGGATACCGGAGGGAGGAGGTATTGGGGAAAAACCCCAAGCTCCTTAAATCCGGATACCATACAAAAGAGTTCTATCGCCAGTTTTGGCAACAAATCCTGGCCGGGATCCCTTACCGTGGGTACTTTGTCAACCGCCGGAAGGACGGCTCCCTTTACACCGAGGAGAAGATCGTTACTCCCGTCAGGAACTCCTCCGGCGAGGTGGCCTACCTGGTGGCGACTAGCCGAGACGTAACCGAAGAGATGGCCTTCAGGGCAAAGCTTGAGCACCTGGCTACCTATGATCCCTTAACGCAGCTCCTCAACCGTAGGGCTTTCATCGAAAAAGTAGAGGGGGAACTGATTTCGGTCAATGAGGGACGGGCGTTAGCGTACATCGACCTGGACCGCTTCAAGATGGTCAATGACCTTCTGGGCCACCAGGTAGGGGACTCCATCTTGGCGGAATTGGGGCGCCGTCTGCAGGCCGCTCTGCCTCAGGCGATTGTCGGAAGGATGGGGGGCGACGAGTTTGCCGCCTGGTACCCGGCGGCGGCCGAAAGCGAGGCTAAAGCGAAGGGGAAACTCCTTCTCGATGCGATCAACATGGAAATCCATGTCCAGGGGCAGCCCGTCCACTTGGAGGGAAGTATGGGCGTGGCGCTGTTCCCCGACCACGGCGCCACCCTAAGCGAGCTCCTACGGAGGGCGGATCTCGCCATGTACCGGGCCAAGCTCTTCCGCCTCCCAGAACCCGAGGTGTTCACCCCCGATCTCGAGGGCCTTACTCCAAAAGCCCTCTCTTACGAAGCTGCCCTCCACCGCGCCCTGGCCGCGGGCGACGCCCAGCTCGTCTTTCAAAGCCTGCTCGATCTGAAGGAAGAAACCTTAACCCACGCCGAGGCCCTCTTTCGCATACCCAGCCCCGAGGGCCTCATCAACCCTCTGGTCCATCTCGACCTGTCCAGGCGTTCAGTGAACGAGGCGCTCGACCGGTTCGTCATCAACCAAGCCCGCAGCCTGCAGGGCAAGTATCCCCAACTGACCCTCTGGCTCAACATAACCCCCTGGTCCCTCTCCGACCCCGCGTTTCTCGCCCTACTCTACCAAGAGGTGGAAAGGGGTCTACAAACAGACAGGGTGATCCTAGAAATCAGCGAGCAACTCGTCCAACCCCAACTCAGCCGCATTGCCCCCGCCCTATGGCGGTTGCGGAACTTGGGGATCCGACTAGCCCTGGACGATTTTGGTGCCGGTCAGATCTCCCTGACTTACCTGAAAAGCCTACCCATTAACTTCCTCAAAATCAGCCGGGAGTTCTTCTGGGCGCATAGGGGCAGCAACGGAACACCTGCTCCCGTGCTCCGGCACATCGTTGAAATGGCCCACGAGCTTGGCCTTTCCGTGGTTCTCGAGGGTGTCGAAACGAAAGAAGATCTGAACCTCGCCCGAGCACTGAACGTGGATCTGGTGCAGGGCTATTTCGTACACACTCCGGATACAAGTCCTCGCGTCGGCCTTAACCAGGGTGGCCAGCCGGTATAAAGGACCGCCAGGACCTTTACCGCCAGCTTTTCGATCCGTGTGCCTACGGGGTTTGTTCCCCTCCCAGCCCCTGGTACGCATGACGGGTCATGCTTCCTAAGTCCACAGCCAAGCAAGGCTGCCAATCAAGAAGCCTTGAGGGAAACCTAAAGGGAACGGGGCGGTTTGCCGATGCAGAGAGTCGCATAAGCTTCCAGGGATCTTCAAGAAGGCATTCTGGCTTCAAGAAAACCCCTCCAACAAATCCTCGCCATGCATCCTCACTCGAAGCTCTGGTATAGGCAACCAAGCAAGGCGTAGCCAGTGGGGAACGCCCTCTGTTACGCCCGGTACATCTCCCATAGCATTTCCATGGTGGACAGGCGGCTTTCCGGCAAGAGATCGTAGGCCACGATGTTGTGGGCCCTGAGCAGGGTCTTTTCGCCGATGTCCAGAACCGAAAGGCCGCAGGGATGCACCTCGAGGGCCAGTAACCGCCTCTCCCCGGTGAGGGCGTAGGAAACCAGGGCCCGGATGACCCCGCCATGCACCACCATGAGAAGGGTGTCCCTAGGGACGGTCCAGACGCTGCTCGTATGCGAAAAGTTGAAGCGGGAGGGTGTGCGCCTGCTTCTACACGCCCATCTGACGGAAACCTAGGCGGGTAGAGCCGCTCATCTTATCCTCTAACCCATGACCTGGCGGGATGACCTGGCGGGGGCATCAGGGCCTGGGAAAAGAAAGCCGTGCTCCTTTATAAGCCCTGAGAAGAAGCGGCTTAAAGGCTTGGGCCGCTATCATGGCCGAGTAAGCCGGGGAAAGGGCCCTGAAAAGCCTTCCGTTCGCTCTGGGCTTGCATCCCTGCGAGCATAACCTCGCCCAGCTTGTGCGCAACTTACCCGGCGAGTGGAGGAAGAGGCTCTCGCCCTTTTCTTTTTGGCCTTGAATAAGCTCTACATCCCCACCCGAAGCGCTAAGCCTTAAGCCCAGGGGCCCCTCGAGGCTCTAGGAGAACTCCCGTTCAAGCTCCTTAAGCCGCTCGGCAATGCCCGTATACTCCAGCTCCTCCATGGGCAGCATGGCCGGGCCGTAAAATCCCTGACGGCGCATTTCCTGCGCCTTCTCCACCACCTTGGCCCGCACCGTATCCCACACCGGATCCGCAAAGAGATCCACAGGCTCAGAGAACCGGCCCTCCTTGAGGGAGAAGGCCAGCCCGCACACCATGGGTACGCAGAAAAAGGTGGAAGCGGCGGTGTTGGCCTTAACGGGCATGAGGGGCAGGTGGTGGCTTCCCCGGGTATCCCCGGCCACGAAGGGCGCCAGGGCAAAGGGTGGGCCGAACTCCTCCGTTGCTGGAAAGATCTTCTGGGTGCGGATGATGGCCACGGGATCGTCCTTACCCACATAGCGCCCGGCGATGTTCCGCAAGCGCGTGGTGCTCACCACCGCAGCAATTTCCCCGTAGCGCCTGGACCAGATGGACTCTATCCCGAAGCGGTGGGAATCCCTAAGTAGGGCAGCTATGTCATAAAGCCTTTCGGGAGCATCCAAAACAACGTAGCTATCCCTCTCCGTCTGGGCTAGGTCCATGATGCGAAAGCGGAAACCGGGGCGCAACTCCGAGGAGAGGAGGAGACCAGAGGAGTACATGGGGTCGGCGAAGACCAGGTATAGGGGCAGGTTGAAGGCCCCGGGCTCGGTCTTATCGGCGGCCAGGACCATGAAGGGCTCGGCGGGGCGCTCCTCGAATTCCATCTCCGCCACCTGGGGCCCCAGGCCGTGGAGGTTACCGGAGAAGGCATCCTTCAAAAGATCCTGCCCGGCCCCGTAAAGACCCTCCTCCTTGGCCACCTGGGTACCTTCCCGGAAGGCTTTCCAGGCCAGCTCGTGGACGGATGCGTTTCGAATGCCGTGGGTATGCGACAGGAGGAGGACGATGTCGTCCCCGATGTGGAACACGTGGGCGTCCAAGAGCAGGCGGCCCACCTCCTCCCGTACCACCTCCTCCACCTTGGCCAGCACCCTGCGGCTGGGTAAGGTGTGGCCTCCGACAGAACCGATGTCGGCCTTGAGGACGCTAAGGGTGATTTTCATAAGCTCCTCCTTCGTGTTCCATACTTCCACACTTATGGCGGGTTTGGCAACACCCTATCGGCCAGATAACGCCAAGGCGCTTGGAAACGTGGAAGAGGGCACCAAGCCACTTGACTATCCCCTTCTCCAGGGGTAGAGTGTACTTACCGACCGGTCGGTGAGATATGGGAACCGCCACACGCGACCGCATCCTGGAAGAAGCCGCCCGGCTTTTCACGGAAAGAGGCTACGAGGCGACCAGCGTCCAAGATCTGGCCGAGGCACTGGGCCTCTCCAAGGCGGCACTCTACCACCACTTCCGGAGCAAGGAGGAGGTTCTCTACGAGATCAGCCTTCAGGCCCTGGAGGGCCTTCGTCGCCAAGGAGAAAGAGCCCTATCCGAACCCGACCCCAAGGTAGCCCTTCTGCGCTTCATGGAAGGCCATGCCCGCTTCTTTGAAGAGAATCGGCCCTTTTTCGTGGCCATGCTTCAAGGGTTGCAAAGCCTCTCTCCCGAGAAGCGAGCTGTTACCATCGCCCTGCGCGACCGGTACGAGGGCATGCTCCGAAGCATCCTGGAGCGGGGCATGGCACTGGGGGTATTCCGCCCTCTGGATGTGGGCCTCACAGCCCGGGCCATCCTCTCCCTCCTCAACTGGATGATCCGCTGGTTCCGCCCGGGCGGGCCCTTGCGGGCGGAGGAGGTGGCCAGGTTCTACTTTGATCTCATCATAAAGGGGTTAGAACATGGAGCTTCCTGAACACAAGGAGATCCGGCAGCTGGCCAGGCGCTTTCTGGAAGAAGCCGGTCCTGCTCTGGCGGAGTACGAGGCCCAGGAGGCCTTTCCCTGGCCCCTGGTGAGGCGGATGGGGGAGCTGGGCTTCCTGGGGGTGTTCGTGCCCGAGGAGCTGGGAGGGGCTGGCCTGGACTTTTGGGCCTACATCGCCCTTCTGGAGGAGCTTGGGGGATACGCTTCCTTGCGCTCCATCCTTTCCGTGCAGCAAAGCTTGGTCCTCACTCCCCTTCTCGCCTACGGAACGGAGGAGCAAAAGAGGCGGTACGTCCCCCGGCTCGCAAAGGGGGAGATCCTAGGAGCCTACGGCCTCACGGAGCCCGAGGCGGGCTCGGATGCAGGAAGCCTCCGCACCCGGGCTTACCGGGACGGCGATCACTATGTGCTGGAAGGACAAAAGACCTTCATCTCCCACGCCAACGTGGCCCAGGTGTTCCTCATCTTCGCCAAAACCGATCCAGACAAGGGCAGCAGGGGCATAACCGCCTTCCTGGTGGAACGGGAGGATGGGGTACGCACCACGCCGTTAAAGGGGAAACTGGGGCTTAGGGCTGCAGACACGGGCATGGTCTTTCTGGAGGGGGTGCGCATACCCAAGGACAGGGTTTTGGGAGAGGAAGGACAAGGCTTCAAAATCGCCCTTTCCACCCTGGATACCGGCCGGGTTTCCCTGGCAGCGGGAGCGGTGGGGCTGATGCAGCGGGCCTTGGACCTATCCCTACGCTACGCCAAGGAAAGGCACCAGTTCGGAAGGCCCATCGCCAGCTTCCAGCTGGTCCAGGCGCATCTGGCCCAGATGAAGCTGGACCTCGAGGCCAGCCGCCTCCTCACCTACCAGGCAGTGGCCAAGAAGCTTAAGGGGGAGCGGTATACCCTCGAGGCCAGCATGGCCAAGCTCTTTGCTTCCGAAGCTGCCAACCGCGTGGCCTACCGGGCTATCCAGGTCCACGGGGGCTACGGCTTCTTCGAGGAGTACGAGGTGGCCCGGCTTTATCGGGATGCCCGCATCCTCACCCTTTACGAGGGAACCAGCGAGGTGCAGACCCTGGTGATCGGGGCCCACCTCACCGGGATCAAAGCTTTTGGAGAAGGCTAGGGAGGTGATAAGGATGCCCATGTACTTTGAGGACTTCCAGGTAGGCCAGCGCTTTACCACCCCAGCCCGCACGGTAACCGAGGCGGACGTGGTGAACTTTGCCGGAGTTTCCGGGGACTACAACCCCATCCACACCGACGCCGAGTTTGCCAAGAACACCCCCTTCGGCCAGCGCATCGCCCATGGGCTTCTGGTCCTTTCCATGCTCACCGGCCTTCGGCAGCGGAGCGGGCACTTTGAGGGCACCATTATCGCCTGGATGGAGATCCGCAACTACAAGTTCCTGAAACCCGTATTTATAGGGGACACCGTGAGGGGGGAAAGCGAGATCCTGGAGAAGCATGAAACCAGTAAGCCCGACCGGGGTGTGGTGGTGCAGCGGGTACGGGTCCTGAACCAGCGGGACGAGGTGGTTCAGGAAGGGGAATTCGTCACCTTGGTCCGCAGGAAACCCCAGGAATAGCGCATGCAAAGCCCCCTTGCCCGGTGGTTCCAAGCCCAGCTCCAGCCCAAGCGCCAGGGAAGGGCTACCGGTGTGGGCGGTTCCCTGGGCGTTCCGGAACCTCTTAGAGGAGGGGGAGTTCTACCGGGTGACGTGAACGCCCTGCTGGGGATATGCTGGGGGCAAATCGGAAAGGAGGCGGTATGTTCCCGAGCACCATGATGGAGGAGGAACTCAACCTGTGGGACTTCCTGGAACGGGCGGCAGAGCTTTTTCCCAGGAAGGAAGTGGTATCGCGGCTCCACACAGGGGAGGTCCACCGCACCTCCTACGCCAAGGTTTACCGGCGGGCTAGAAGGCTCATGGGGGGCCTGAGGCGGCTTGGGGTGGAGATGGGGGATCGGGTGGCCACCTTGGGCTTCAACCACTTCCGCCACCTGGAAACCTACTTCGCCGTGCCGGGAATGGGGGCGGTCCTCCACACGGCAAACCCCCGGCTTTCCCCCAAGGAGATCGCCTACATCCTGAACCATGCGGAGGACAAGGTCCTTCTGTTTGATCCCCAGCTCCTTCCCTTGGTGGAGACCCTGCGCCCGGCGCTTTCCACCGTGCGCCACTTCGTGGTGATGGACGAGAAGGCGCCAGAGGGATACTTGGCCTACGAGGAGGTGTTGGGGGAGGAGGCGGACCCCATCCGGGTACCCGAACGGGCCGCCTGCGGCATGGCCTACACCACGGGGACCACCGGTCTCCCCAAGGGAGTGGTCTACAGTCACCGGGCCTTGGTCCTCCACACCTTGGCGGCGAGCCTCGAGGATGGCACCGCCCTCTCGGAAAAGGACTCGGTCCTCCCAGTGGTACCCATGTTCCACGTGAACGCCTGGTGCCTACCCTATGCCGCCACCTTGGTGGGAGCCAAACAGGTCCTGCCAGGACCCAAGCTAGATCCCGCCTCCTTGGTGGAACTCTTTGACGGAGAAGGAGTGACTTTTACCGCCGGCGTGCCCACGGTGTGGCTGGCCTTGGCGGATTACCTGGAGAACACGGGACACCGCCTTAAGACCCTGCGGCGCCTGGTCGTGGGGGGAAGCGCCGCCCCGAGAAGCCTAGTGGAGCGTTTTGAGCGCATAGGCATAGAGGTGCGGCAGGGCTACGGCCTCACGGAAACTTCTCCGGTGGTGGTGCAGAACTTCGTGAAAAGCCACCTGGAAGGCCTCCCCTGGGAGGAAAGGATCCGCCTCAAGGCCAAGACCGGCCTCCCCACCCCTCTTGTGCGCCTTCGGGTGGCGGACGAGGAAGGCCGCCCGGTGCCCAAGGATGGCAGAACCATGGGGGAGGTCCAGCTCAAGGGACCCTGGATCACCGGAGGGTACTACCGGAACGAGGAGGCTAGCCGTAACGCCCTAACCCCCGACGGATGGTTCCGAACCGGAGACATCGCCGTGTGGGATGAGGAGGGCTACTTGGAGATTAAAGACCGGCTGAAGGACCTCATCAAGTCGGGCGGAGAGTGGATCTCCAGCGTGGATCTGGAAAACACCCTCATGGGACATCCCAAGGTGAAGGAGGCGGCGGTGGTGGCCATTCCCCACCCCAGGTGGCAGGAAAGGCCCTTAGCCGTGGTGGTGCCCAGGGGAGAGAAACCCAGCGAGGAGGAGCTTCGGGAACATCTCTTAAAGGCTGGCTTTGCCAAGTGGCAACTTCCCGATGCCTTCGTCTTCGTGGAGGAAATCCCCCGCACCAGCGCAGGGAAGTTCCTAAAGCGTGCCCTCAGGGAACAGTATAAGGACCTGTTCCACGATTCCTCAGAGGGATAAGGGGGGACTATGTTCCTGGAGCAGTTCCGCCTGAACGGCAAAGTAGCCCTGGTGACGGGGGGATCCCGGGGGCTTGGCCTCGAGGCGGCCCTAGCCCTCAAGGAGGCCGGGGCCAAGGTGGCGGTTCTGGCCCGGAGGGCCAGCTTCTTTGAGGAGGCCAAAAAGCACCTTGGGGAAGCCCTTTACCTGGAAGGGGATGTGCGGGACGAAGGGCGGCTTCTCGGGGTGGTGGACCAGGTGGAGCGGGAGCTTGGGCCCCTCACCATCCTGGTGAACGCCGCCGGGATCTCCTGGGGGACCCCCTCCTGGGAGATGCCCGTGGAAAAGGTGCGGGAGGTCCTCGAGGTCAACCTGGTGGGAGCCTTCCTGGCAAGCCGCGCCGCCGCCCAGCGCATGCGGGAAAGGGGCTACGGCAAGATCATCCACATCGCCTCCGTGGCAGGGCTAAAAGGAGAGTACCCTGAGGTCCTGGACGCCGTGGGCTATTCCGCTTCCAAGGGTGGGCTTATCGCCCTTACCCGGGATCTGGCGGTGAAATGGGGCCGGTTCGGTATTCGGGTGAACGCCTTAGCCCCGGGTTTTTTCCCCACCCGCATGACGGAGAAGGTCCTGCCCAAGGCTGAGGCCTTCCTGAAGGCCACCCTGCCCCTGGGGCGTCCCGGGAAACCCGGGGAGCTGGGAGGAGCGGTGCTTTTCCTGGCAAGCCCCGCCTCCGACTACATCACCGGGGCAATTCTTCCCGTGGACGGCGGGGCTACCGCCCTCTGAACTAGGCGAAGTGGTTCACGGGGCCATGGCCCTGACCCAAGGAAGGAGCGGTTTCCAAGGCCCGGGTGAGGTAGGCCTTAGCCTCGGCCACGGCTTCCTCCAGGGGCTTTCCCAAAGCCAGGAGGGCAGTGATGGCTGCGGAAAGGGTGCAGCCCGTGCCGTGGGTGTTACGAGTAGGAATGCGGGGGGCACGGAAAACCTGGATACCCTCCCGAGTAGCTAGAAGGTCCACCGCCTCCTTCCCCTCGAAATGGCCGCCTTTAAGCAGGACCGCCTGGGGGCCAAGGGCCAAAAGTTCCCGGGCCGCCTCCTGGGCTTCCGCCAGGGTCCGGATAGGCCGGGAAAGGAGGGCTTCCGCCTCGAGGCGGTTGGGGGTGATGAGGGTGGCCAGGGGGAAAAGCCTTTCTTTCAGCGCCCGGACCGCCTCTGGGGAAAGGAGGGGGTCCCCGCCCTTGGCCACCATCACTGGATCCACCACCAGGGGACGGATCCCATACCGCTTCACCCCCTCGGCCACCGCCTCCACGATGGCCGTGTTGCCCAAAGCCCCCGTCTTGGCAGCGTGGATGGGGAGGTCGTCCGCCACGCTTTGGATCTGGGCATAAACCAGGTCAGGAGGTAGGAGTTCCACCCGTTGCACCCCTAGGGTGTTTTGGGCGGTGACCAGGGTAAGGGCGCTTACCCCATAGACCCCAAAGCGGAAAAAGGTCTTGAGGTCCGCCTGCACCCCGGCCCCGCCCCCGGAGTCGGAACCGGCGATGGTAAGCGCTACCTGCATGCGCCACTCCTAGCCCACGGGGTCGTGGACGTAGGGTGCACCTTGAAGCTCCATCCGGGCCTTGCCCCGTAAGACCGCCTCCACCAGGTTCATGGGGCAGAAGGGGCCGCACATGCTGCAGGCCTTGGTCCTCGAGCCCCGCTCCTCCTTGAGGCGGCGGGCCTCCTCAGGATAAAGGCAAAGCGCGAACTGGCCTTCCCAGTCCAGGCGGTAGCGGGCCTCGGACATGCGCCGGTTCCTCTCCAAAGCCCGCGGGTTCCCCCGGGCCACATCAGCGGCGTGAGCAGCGATTTTAAAGGCGATCACCCCTTCCTTCACGTGCTCAGGAGTGGGCAGGCCCAGGTGCTCCGCCGGGGTCAGGTAGCAGAGCATATCCGCCCCCATCCAGCCGGCCAAGGCGCCTCCGATGGCCCCGGCGATGTGGTCGAAGCCAGCGGCGGTATCCACGGGAAGCATTCCCAGGATGTAGAAGGGAGCATGGCCCGTGAGCTTCTTCTGGATCTGCACGTTGGTGGCCACCTCGTTCAAAGGAATGTGGCCCGGTCCTTCCACCATAGCCTGCACCCCTGCCCGGCGGGCCCTTTCCACCAACTCCCCGATGGTGAGGAGCTCGGCGATCTGGGCCCGGTCGGTGCTGTCCGCCAGGGACCCTGGCCTGAGGCCGTCGCCCAAAGAGAGGGTCATGTCGTAGGTGCGGGCGATGTCCAGGAGGTCGTCAAAGCGGGCGTAAAGGGGGTTCTCCTCTCCCCGGTGGAGCATCCAGGCGGCGAGAAGCCCTCCACCCCGGCTCACAATCCCCGTGGTCCGGGAGGAATTCCGGTAAACCTCCAGGTTCTTCAGGGTAACCCCCACGTGCACGGTGATGTAGTCCACCCCCTGCCGCCCGTGTTCCTCTATGACCTCGAAAAGCTCGTCCGCGGACATGTCGAAGAAGCTCTTCCGCTTGGCGGCGCGGAACTCCGCCTCATAGATGGGCACGGTGCCCAAAGGAACGGTGGCCACCTCGAGGATTCTTTCCCGGATGGCCTTCAAGTCCCCCCCTGTGGAGAGATCCATGATGGTGTCCGCCCCGTACTGGATGGCCACCCTGGCCTTTTCCACCTCCTCCTCGAGGTTGACGTAGTCGTAGGAAGTACCCAGGTTGGCGTTCACCTTCACGCTGAGCCCTTCCCCGATCCCCTTGAAGTCCCGAAGGGTGCGGTGGTTGGGGTTCCTGGGAATCACGACCCGCCCCGACGCCACCCCTTCCCGCACATACTCAGGGGAAACCCCCTCCTTCTCCGCCACGTAAGCCATCTCCTCGGTCACGATGCCCTTCCTTGCCGCTTCCAGCTGGGTCATAGCTACACCCCCAAAAGCTCGAGAATCCTCTTCGCCGTCCACGGGGCCAGGAGGACGCCGTTCCTTCCATGGCCCATCGCAGCCAGCACTCCCCTTTCCACCTCACCCACGAAAAGCTCTCCCACCGGCCTGTACCCCCAAAGGGCCTCCCGGAACCTGGCCCCTGCCAGCAGGGGAAAGCGCTCGTGGGCGTAGTCGGAAAGCCACCTTAGGCCGAATAGATCCACTCCCTGAGCCCATCCCTCTCGCTGGGTGGCCCCCACGAATACCCCACCCTCCCGGGGAAGGAGGTACCCTTCCCCAGCGAAGAGGGGGGCAGGAGGAGCCGGGCCCTCGAGGACCAAGGCCTCCCCCTTCAGGGGCCGGACCCCAAGGCCAAATCGGCTACCCCAGGCGCCCACGGCCAGGAGGACGAACCGGGCCTGGGCGGTAAAGGGCTCCTCTAGCCTGCGCCCCCGCACTCCCCCTTCCTTCACCTCCTCCACCTCGGCTTGCAGGAAAGGGGTTTCCATGACCTCCAAGGCTTTCAGTAAGGCCTCGCGGAGGGCCCTGGGATGGACATACCCCCCAGGGAAGGTACGCGCTCCCCTTCCACCGCGAACCGGGTAGGACAAGGACTCCTGGGCCTCCCAGGCCTCCTTTTCCACCTCGGACAGGGCCACCACCTGGGTGCCGCTAAACCCCGCCTCCACCTTCCATCCCTTGGCGGCAAGCTCCTCGAGGAGGCCTGGATAGTACTCTAGGCCGAAAAGGGCCGCCTCCAAAACCTCCCCGGAAAGCCCCTCGGGATAAGGAGCCAGCATCCCCGCACTGGCCAGGGTAGCCGCTCCCTCCTTACCGGCATCTAGGAGGAGGACGGAAAGCCCCCGCTTCCTGAGCTCGTAGGCGGCGAGGGTTCCGATAATCCCCGCCCCCACCACCGCCACCTCTACCCTCACGGCTTAGGACCTCCCAAAGGGATGCCCTCCATGGGGCTCGAGGGGCTCGCCACCTCCCGGGGTCGCATGGGGCCGGCCAAAAAGGCTTTCCTCCCCGCCTCCACAGCCAAACGAAAGGCCTCAGCCATGGCCACGGGATCTTGGGCCTCGGCAATGGCGGTGTTCACCAGCACGGCGTCCAAACCCATCTCCATCACCTCCGCTGCATGGGAAGGGAGGCCAAGCCCTGCATCCACCACCACCGGGGGCAGTGAGGTCTTCTCCCGGGCGAAGAGCTCCAAAAGGGCCCGGGTCTTCACCCCCCAGCCGGAGCCGATGGGGGCCGCCAGGGGCATCACCGTAGCCGTGCCCTGCTCCGAAAGCTTCTTGGCCAGGACGAGGTCAGGACCGATGTAGGGCAGGACCAGGAAGCCCTCGTCCATGAGCATCCTCGCCGCCCTCAGGGTCTCCACGGGATCGGGGAGGAGATAGGTGGGGTCAGGGATCACCTCCAGCTTCACCCACCTCTCCCCGGTGAGGACCCGGCCCAGCCGGGCTATCCTCAACGCTTCCTCCGCCGTCCTGGCACCTGCTGTGTTGGGCAGGAGGCGCACGCCCTCTAAGGTCTCGAGGAGACCCACATGCCCGGGCATCCTGGCCTCCACCCGGCGGATGGCCACGGTGACCACCTCGGCCCCCGCAGCCTTTATGGCCTCTCGCATCACCCCGAAGTCCCGGAACTTGCCCGAGCCCAGGATAAGACGGCTTTTAAGCTCTATGTCCCCGACCTTCCAGGTGTCCATCTAGCCTCCTTGCATGAGGGTGACCACCTCCACCACATCCCCCTCCTTCAGGACGTGATGAGGAAGCTCCCGCCCCGGGTAGGCCTCCTCGTTGAGGAGGACCGCCACCCGGGAAAGATCCACGTCCAGCTGCTCCAGAACCTCCCTGAGCGTCTTGCCCTCGAGGGGCTTAGCCTCCCCGTTAAGCCACACCATAAAGCCGCTCCCTGAATGCCTGGGCCGCCCGCTCGGGGTTCTCAGCGTCCAGGATGGCGCGGACCACCACAACTCGGCGCGCCCCGGCCTCCAAAACCTCCCCCAGGTTCTCCAGGGTGATGCCGCCGATGGCGTACCAGGGCCTCTCCCCCAGGTTCTCCCGGGCCCAGCGCACATAGCCCAGGCCCGCGGCCTGCCTCCCCGGCTTGGTGGGGGTTTCCCACACAGGGCCTATGGAGAGGTAGTCCACGCCTTCCTCGAGGGCTCTTAGGGCCTGTTCGGGAGCGTGGGTAGAGCGGCCCACCATCCCCTGAAAGAAGCGCCGGGCCTCCGCGGGCGTCAGGTCCCCCTGGCCAAGGTGCACCCCATCCGCTCCCAGAAGGGCCGCCAGGTCCGGCCGGTCGTTGAGGAAGAAGGGCACCCCATACCGTCGGGCCAGGGCCAGCATCCTCTCCCCCAGGTCCAGGATGGGCCTCGCCTCCCAGTCCTTGGCCCGAAGCTGCAACACCTCCACCCCACCCGCCAGGGCCCGTTCCGTCCGATCCAGCACCTCCGCCATGGACCAACCGGGCCTCGGGGTCACCACCAGATAGAGCCTTCCCAGCAAGCTTTCACCTCCCCAGCGCATGTGCCCTACGGGTAAAGCCTCAAGCGGGTATCCAAGGCCCACGCGGCCTGGGGAGAGGTCGGTTTGTAAGGGGATTCTTCCGCATAGGCTTCCCTCCGCCGGCATTACCCGGATCAGGTTCTAAGGGTTGCTGGGAGAAACCCAGCTCTCAGCCCCTCCATTGGGGCACCCCTAGCCTGTCCCTTCCACTATAGCATGCGGGGCTCTCGAAAACCCGACCTGGGGAACAGGGCATATACCCTTGACTTTCATACACTCAATGGTATACTATGCCGGGCAATCCCCCGGGGAGGGGGGAAAGGAGGCGGAATGGCAGGACTCAGCGTGGAGGCCGAAGCCGAAATCCAGTATCTGGAGGCCATGATTGCCCGCCTCGAGGCGGGGGAGGAAGACCCCGAGGACTTCCGGGTCTACCGCCTGAAAAACGGCATCTACGGCATTCGGGGAAGGCCAGAGCACCACATGGTGCGCATCAAACTCCCCGTGGGCCGGGTAAGCCCAGAGGCCCTAAGGGTTCTGGCAGAGGTGGCGGAGCGGTATGCAGAAAACCGTCTGGCCCACGTAACCACCCGGCAGGCGGTACAGCTCCACCACGTGCACCGAAGGGACGTACCCCACGTCCTCCGGGCTGTAAACAGGGTAGGCCTCACTACCCGCGAGGCCTGCGGCCACTCCATCCGAGCCATCACCTGCTGCCCGTACGCCGGAGTTTCCGCTGAGGAGCCCTTTGACGTGACTCCCTACGCCGAGGCCGCCTACCGCTACTTCCTCCGTCACCCCGTGGGGCAGAACCTGCCCCGCAAATTCAAGATTGCCTTTGAGGGGTGCGCCACAGACCATGCCCGTACCCCCATTCACGACATCGGGGTGGTGGCCGCGGTGGAGGGGGGCAAAAGGGGCTTCCGCCTTTATGTGGGCGGGGGCTTGGGAGCGGCTCCCATGAGCGCGGAACTTTTGGAACCCTTTACCCCAGAAGAGGACCTCCTCCCCACCATGCTGGCCATCATCCGCCTCTTTGACCGCCACGGTAACCGCAAGGTCCTAACCCAAGCCCGGCTCAAGTTTCTGGTAAAGAAGTGGGGAATTGCCGCCTTCCGCGAGGCGGTAAGGGAGGAAAGGCGGATCGTGAAGCTCACCGCAAGCGGTGAGGACCTAAAGGCCTGGCAACCTCCCCAGGACCTCCCACCCCCAAGCCTTCCCTCCCCTCCCAGGAAGCCCTTCTCCTTCGCTCCCGGGTTTGATGCCTGGCGCCGCACCAACCTCTTTCGTCAAAAGCAAGAGGGCTACTACACCGTGGCCGTGCGCCTTCCCCTTGGGGATATCACCCCGGAAGGGCTCAGGGCGCTGGCGGATATCGCCGAAACCTACGCTGGAGAAATAAGGAGTGCCATCAGCCAGAACTTACTCCTTCGCTTCGTGCCCGAGGACGCTTTGGGTGGGCTTTACGAAGCCCTGTTGCGGGTGGGCCTGGCCCATCCTGAGGCCCACACCATCCTGGACATAACCCGCTGCCCTGGAGCTGACACCTGCAACCTGGCCATCACCCGCTCCCGGGGACTGGCGCAGGCCCTGGAAGCGCACCTCCACACCCTTCCTCTGACCCATGATCCAGCGGTGCGGTCCATTAGCATCAAGATCTCCGGTTGCCCCAACTCCTGCGGTCAACACCACATAGCTGATATCGGCCTTTACGGCTCAAGCCGTAAGGTAGGGGAAAACGAAGTTCCTCACTACACCCTCCTCCTGGGGGGGCGCACCCGGGAGGGGGAGGCCCGTTTTGGCCAAGTAGTGGCTCGGATTCCTGCCCGGCGCACTCCTGAGGCGGTGGAAAGGATCCTGAAGCGCTACCAGGAGGAACGGGAGCAGGGCGAAAGTTTCCAGGCTTATTTGGACCGGGTGGGGGCCGCCTCCTTCAAGCCCCTTCTCGAGGACCTCCAGACTATTCCTTCCTATGAGGAAGCCCCAGAGTACTACCAGGACCTGGGGGCGGAAGGGGAAACCTTCCGGGTGCAGCTAGGCCGTGGGGAGTGCGCGGTGTAAGGGAGGTTGGGGATGCGCATCGCCTATGCCGGTCTCAGAAGGAGGGAAGAGTTCAAATCCCTGGCCACAAAGCTAGGCTTAATCCCCCTCCTTCTCCCTGTTCAGGCCACGGAAAAGGTACCCGTTCCCGAATACCAGGGCCATCTCCGGCGGCTGGGAGAAGGGGTGGATCTCTTCGTGGCCACCACCGGGATAGGGGTAAGGGAGCTTTTGGAAGCCGGGCGGGTTTTGGAACTAGACCTGAAGGGGAGCCTGGAGAAAGCCCTCCGCTTGTTCCGGGGGACCAAGGCCGCCCGGGTACTCAGGGACCTAGGGCTTGCCCCTCATGGGATAGGAGACGGGACCACGCCAAGCCTCCTGCCTCTCCTACCCCAAGGGCCTGGAGTGGCCGCCCTCCAGCTTTACGGCAAGCCCCTACCCCTCCTGGAACAGGCCTTGGAGGAAAGGGGCTATGAGGTTCTCCCCCTCATGCCTTACCGCCACCTGCCGGACCCTGAGCGGATCCGCCTTCTGGAGGAGACCATTTTGGCCAAAGAGGTGGAAGCGGTAGCCTTTGTAGCCGCCATCCAGGTGGAGTTCCTGTTTGAGGGAGCCCGGAACCCCTCGGAGTTGAGGAAAACCTTCCAGCACGAGGTAAAGGCCCTGGCCGTGGGCCGGGTTACCGCGGATGCCTTAAGGGAGTGGGGGGTGCAGCCCTTCTACGTGGATGAGCAGGAGCGGCTAGGAAGCATGCTCCAGGGCTTCTTACGCCTGTACCGGGGGGTGGCATGACCTACTTTCCCCTCATGCTGAACCTGAGGGACAGGCCGGTTCTCCTAATCGCCGGCGGCCCGGAGACGGGGGCCAAGCTCCAAGCCCTCTTGGAGGCCCAGGCCCAGGTTACCGTCCTGGCCGAGGAGGACCATTGGAATCTGGCAGACTTGGCCAAGGAGGGAAGGATCCGCTGGCTTCCCCGAGGTTATCGGGAAGGGGACCTCGAGGGCTTCTTCCTGGTGGTGAGCCATCCCCGGGACAAGGGGATCCATCCCCAGGTAAAGGCAGAAGCGGAAAGGCGAAGAGTGTTTTTGGTGGCGGTGGACGACCCGGAAAACGCCACCGCCATCCTCCCCGCCGTGGTGCGAAGGGGGGAGTTGGTGGTGGCCCTTTCCACCTCTGGGGCTGCCCCTGCCTTGGCGGTGCGCCTAAAGGAGCGTTTTCTTCGGCTTTTGGGTCCAGAGTACGGGGAACTTGTAGCCTATCTGCGCCGCCTTAGGCCACGGATAGCGGAGATCCCCTGCTTCGAAGAGCGCAAGCGGCTTTGGTACCGCCTAGTGGATTTGGCCTTAGAGGAACTTGACCTGGATCCGGAGGCCGGCCTGACCAGGGCCAAGGAAAAGGTAGAGGAAGTGCTTGCGGAGGTCCAGCCATGGACAAGGTAACAAGCGCCAAGGCCCTTATCCGGGACGCCCTAGCAGAAGGCCAAAGGCCCTGCTTCACGTGCAGTTTCCAAGCAGAGGACGTGGTGGTGCTCCATCTCCTCTTGGAGGAGAAACCCGACATCCCCGTCCTCTTCCTGGACACCGGTTACCACTTCCCGGAGGTCTACGCCTACCGGGATGCCCTAAAGGAGAAGCTTGGCTTCCAGCTCATCAACCTCTCCCCAAGCCTTTCCCGGGAGGAGCAGGAACGCCTCTACGGGAAGCTCTACGAGACCGACCCCACCCGCTGCTGCCAGATCCGCAAGGTGGACCCGCTATTCCGGGCCCTCGAGGACTACGACACCTGGTTCACAGGGCTTAGACGGGAGCAGTCCCCCACCCGGGTCCACCTGAAGCCCCGGGAGGAAGCCATCCTAGAAAGCGGCCACCGCCTCATCAAGGTGAACCCCCTTTACGATTGGACCCTGAAGGAGGTCTTCCTCTACCTGGCTGTGGCCGATCTTCCCCACCTTCCCCTTTATGACCAAGGCTACCTCTCCATCGGTTGCGCTCCCTGTACGGCCAAGCCCCTAGACCCCAAGGACCCCCGCTCCGGCCGTTGGGCGGGCAAGGGCAAGCTGGAGTGTGGAATCCATCTCCACCCAAAGGAGGAATAGATGGCCTTTCTTCTGGGCTTCCTCATCGCCTTCGCCATCGGGATCACCGGGGTGGGGGCTGGCACCATCACCGCCCCCCTCCTCATCCTAGGCCTGGGCCTTTCCCCGGAGATCGCGGTGGGCACGGCCCTTCTCTTCGGTTTTTTGGTCAAGGTTCCCGCCGGCGCCGTCTACCTCTTTAGGCGCCAGGTGGCGGGTAGGGTGCTGGGCCTCCTCCTTTTGGGGGGGCTTCCCGGGGTCCTGCTGGGCAGCCTCCTCCTGGTTCACCTCAAGGGGGCCAAGGACATGGTCCTCCTCCTGGTGGGGCTCACCGTGGTGGTTTCAGCGGGGCTTGGGCTCTACCGGAGCCTGGGCCGGCTAACCCTAAGCCGGGAACGGCCCTGGCTCCTGCCTCCCGCCGCCTTCGGGATTGGCCTCGAGGTGGGCTTCTCCTCGGCAGGAGCAGGGGCCCTGGGAAGCCTCCTCCTGCTCTACGCCACCCGCCTTACCCCCCAGCAGGTGGTGGGCACGGACATCCTCTTCGGCCTGGTCCTCTCCCTGGTGGGGGGTGGGGTGCACCTCCACTTCGGCCAGGTGGACCCAAAGCTCCTCCTTTCCCTAAGCCTAGGAGGGATCGTGGGGGCCAGCCTGGGAGCCCTCGTGGCCACCCGCGTGCCCAAGCAGCCCTTCCGGGTAGCCCTCCTCCTCTGGCTTCTCTTCATCGGTGCTCAGCTGGTCTGGCGGGGGGTGGCCCATGGCTAAGGTGTACCTGGTGGGAGCCGGGCCAGGAGATCCCGACCTCCTCACCCTGAAGGCCTACCGCCTCCTCAGGGAAGCCCCGGTGGTCCTCCACGACCGGCTGGTGGACGGGAGGATCCTGGCCCTCATCCGGGGGAAAAGGGTGGAGGTGGGCAAGGCAGAAGGGGAAAGCGTCAAGCAGGAAGACATCCACCGGCTTCTCCTCCACTACGCCCGGACCCACCCCTTCGTGGTCCGGCTCAAGGGAGGGGACCCCTTCATCTTCGGAAGAGGGGGCGAGGAGGTGCTTTTCCTCAGCGCCCATGGGGTGGCGGTGGAGGTAGTACCCGGGGTAAGCAGCATCCTGGCCACAGGACTTCCCCTCACCCACCGAGGCCTTAGCTCGGGCTTCGCGGTGGTCTCCGGGGTTTTAGAGGGTGGAGGATACCCGGACCTAAGCACCTCCGCCAAGGTACCCACCCTGGTGGTCCTCATGGGGGTGAGAAGGCGGGCATGGATTGCCCAAGAGCTCATCCGGTTGGGAAGGGATCCCAAGGAACCTTGCCTCTTCGTGGAGAGGGCCACCACCCCCAAGGAAGCGCGGGTGTTAAGCCGGCTGGAAGAGGTGGCGGAGGGGAAGGTGGAGGTGGCCGCCCCAGCGGTCTGGGTGATCGGCAAGGTGGTGGAGGTCTTTGACGTTCTCCAAAAAACGCCACAGGCTTGGGCCCTTGCGGAGGTTGGACCATGGTGGAAACCCTACCCCAGGTGACCATTGGCGAGGACGAGCGGCTGGACCTAGAAAACCTGGCCACGGGAGCCTTCCACCCTGTGCGAGGCTTTATGACTCGGGAGGAAACCCTTTCCGTGGCCCAGGAGATGCGCCTTCCTTCGGGAGAGGTTTGGACGATTCCCATCCTCCTCCAGCTCCAGGAGCGACCCCGGGTGGGCAAGGGGGATCAGGTGGTCCTCGTGCACCGGGAAAAGCCGGTGGCCCTTCTCCAGGTAGAGGACGCCTACGAGCTGGACCTCAAGGCCCTGGCCCGCCAGGTGTTCGGTACGGAAAGCGCGGCCCACCCCGGGGTCAAGAAGCTCCTCGCCAAGGGGCCCTACGCCCTCGGGGGACGAGTAGAGGTGTTGGCCTGGAGACCCCGGTCTGCACAGCTGGAGAAAACCCCCGAGGAGATGCGGGCTTTCTTCCGGGAAAAGGGCTGGAGTAGGGTGGTGGCCTTTCAAACCCGCAACGCCCCCCACCGGGCCCACGAGTACCTAATCCGGTTGGGACTGGAGCTGGCCGATGGAGTTCTAGTCCATCCCATCCTGGGTGCCAAGAAAGAGGACGACTTCCCCACGGAGGTCATCGTTAAGGCTTACCAAGCCCTCATAGAAGGCTTTTTGCCCCGGGAACGGGTGGCCCTGTTTGGCCTTGCCACCCCGATGCGCTACGCCGGCCCCCGGGAAGCGGTATTCCACGCCCTTGTGCGCAAGAACTTCGGGGCCACCCACTTCCTGGTGGGCCGGGATCATGCAGGGGTAGGAGATTTTTACGATCCTTACGCAGCCCACCGCATCTTTGACCAGCTTCCCCCCTTGGGCATCGAGATCGTGAAGGTGGGCGCGGTCTTTCACTGCCCCATCTGCGGCGGGATCGCCTCGGAAAGAACCTGCCCCGACCACCACCGGGAGAGGCGGATCTCCATCAGCATGACCAAGGTGCGGTCCCTCTTAAGGGAAGGCAAAACCCCACCCGCCGAACTGGTACGACCTGAACTGATCCCTATCCTTCAAGAAGGGGTCTAGGGCAGCCAAGGCTTCCCCGGAAGACGGAAAGGCCCTCACCTGGGCCTGCGTAACTTCGCCTTCCCATGGGCCAAGGCCAGGAACCTTCCGGCTCCCTCCGGGCGGGCCGGCAGGTAGAGGTGGACGAAGCTTCCCAGGATGCGCCCATCCGTGTAGCCCTCCACCTCCTCTCCCCCCACCCGCCGCCAGGCGGGGCTTGGGGAGGATTCCATCCGGGCGTAGTGGAACTCGTGCCCCTTGAAGGCCTCTCCCTTTTTGGCCACCGGGTTATCCCGCAAGGCCTCCACCTCCCGGTAGCCAAGGATGGGCCTTTCCGCCATGCGGGCCTCCCCCGGAACCAGGCCCACCATGGGGAAGTAATCCTCCCCCACCCAAAGCCCCTGGGACAGGTACATGTACCCTCCGCACTCCGCCACCACCGGGCCAGGGAAACGGCGGATGGTCTCCCGCATGGCCCGGTTTTCCGCAAGCTGCTCTGCGAAAAGCTCGGGGTAGCCTCCTCCAAGGAGGAGGGCCTCTGCTTCTGGAAGGGTTGAATCCCCTATGGGGCTAAAGGGAATAAGCTCCGCCCCCATGGCTTCTAGAAGCTCCAGGCTTTCGGGGTAGTAGAAGCGGAAGGCTTGATCCCAGGCGTAGGCCACCCGCACCCAGGCCGGTCTCCCCTCGGGGAGGAAAGGAGGAGCCTCGGGCAGGGGCAAGGCGGAGGTGGCCAGGCGCAAGACCGCTTCCAGGTCCACCTGGAAAGCCCGGCGCAAGGCAGCTAAAGGCGGGCGTATCTCCTCGGCGAGGACCAGGCCCAAATGGCGCTCCGGGATCTCCAGAAGGGGGTCCTGGGGAAGCCAGCCCAAAAGGGGCAGGCCCACCTGGCCGAGGGCCTCCCGTAGGAGTTCCGCATGCCGGGGAGAACCCACCCGGTTGGCGAAGACGCCCACCACCTGGACCCCAGGATCAAAGTTCCGGAAGCCCTGCACTAGGGGGACGATGGAACCCGCCATGCCGGAAGCATCCACCACCAAGGCCACGGGAGCTTTGAGGAGCTTGGCCACCTGGGCCGTGGAGCCCACCTGGCCCAAGGGATCCTTGCCGTCAAAGAGCCCCATGACCCCCTCCACCAGGGCCAGGTCGGCTCCCTTGGCTCCATGCTGAAAGAGGGAAAGGAGGCCGGTTTCGTCCAGGAAAAAGCCGTCCAGATTGTACACCCTGCGCCCGGAGGCCACCTCGAGGTGGCTGGGATCCACGTAATCCGGCCCCACCTTGAAGGGCTGGACCTTAAGACCCCGCTCCCCAAGAGCCTGGAGGAGGGCCAGGGCTACGGTGGTCTTTCCCGCCCCCGAATGGGGGGCGGCTAGGACCAACCGGGGGAGCCTCACCATGGCCTTAGCCTGGAGAAAGGCTCGCCAGGAGGCGGGCTGCTTCCTGCTGGGCCCTTTGCAGGAAAATCCCCACCTCCACCCCTTCCGCCTGCGCCAGGGCCTCGAGGTGGGCGTGGAGATAGCCTTCGGAGATCAAGGCCATTACGGTAAAGCCCAGCCGGCGCCAGGCATCCGCCAGGGCCTGGGCTTCCTCCTGGGAAAGGCGCTCCCGGGCCAGGCGGGAGACGGTATCCACCACCCAGTTCCACATAGCAGCCATCATGGCGTTGGTCACCCCCCGGCGTACGTGCACCAGCCCCACCAGGGTCTGCCAGGCGAAATACTGGCCGTTAAAGGGGCCCTCCACGGTGCGCAGGTACCAGTCCCTTAGGGTCTTCTCCCGAGCTGGCCTTTCCCCTTCCCGGAAGATGGCCCGGGTGGCGGGGTGGCCGAAGAGGGTGTCGTAGAAGCCCTGGACCACCTGGCCCACCCAGCCCCTCATGAGCTCCTTGTGCCGGGAAAAAGCCCTGGCGTCCTCCAGGGGGCGGAAACGGGCGGAGGGGGGAAGCTGGGACCAGAACTCCTGGGCCAAGGCATAAAAACGGCCAAGGCTCTTATCGGTCATGGGTACCATTCTACTTCCCTGTGAGAAAATCCACCCACCACCCGGAAAGGCCAAGCCCTTTAGCCCTAGTGCTCTATCCCCCGTTGCGCTGGCACCCCCTGGTCGAAGGCGTGCTTCACCTTGCGCATCTCGGTCACGGTGTCCGCGAGGTCCAGGAGAGCCTCCGGGGCTTCCCGACCCGTCACCACCACGTGCACGTGGGGGGGCCGTTCCCTCAGGACCCCAAGGAACTCCTCCAGGGGAATCCAGCCGTAACGCACGGGATAGGTGGCCTCATCCAGAACCACCAGGTCCCACTCCCCGGAAAGAAGGGCCGCCCTCGCCCTTTCCCAGCCCTCCCTAGCCAGGGCCGCTGAGTGGTCCAGGTCCCGGCTTTTCCAGGTGAACCCATCCCCCAAGCCCTCCACGGGAATCCCCAGGGCAGAGAAGGCCCGATGTTCCCCAAAGCGGGCCCCTTGGTGCTTGATGAACTGGAAGATCCTCACCTTCAGGCCCCGGCCATGAGCCCGAAGGGCCAGGCCAAAGGCTGCGGTGCTCTTTCCCTTGCCGTCCCCGGTGTAGACCAAGAGGAGGCCCCGCCGCTCCCCGGTGGGCCGGGTGTAGGGCTTCACCCGCTCAGGGTTTGCCATAGGACATAGCCTACCAGGCCCCCAAGCTCCCCCAGGGCGATCATGGCCCCGAGGACATCCCCGTTGATGCCGCCCAGGCGGGCAAGCGCAAAGCGGGCCACCAGGTAGGCGGTGAACAGGGTCAAGAGGGCGGACCAGGGGTAAAGGAGGGGAAAGGGAAGGGCAAGGAGGAAGGCTACCCAAACCGGTCCCCCCCGGATGAGTCCAGCCATCCCCTGGTGCAGAAGGGGATACCGGTTCAGAAAGGGCAGGATGGCGAAACGGGCAAAGCCGGGGAGGAAGAGGAGGAAAAGGGGATCCCGCACCAGGGCCAGAGCCTGCCAGAGGAGGAGGAGGTAGAGCCCTCCTACCCCGAAAGCGAAGGGACCCAGGTGGGGGTCTTTGAGAATGCGAAGCCGCTCTGCCCTGGGCCTCGAGCCCAGGAGGGCATCGGCGGCGTCCAAAAGCCCATCCAGGTGCAAAAACCCCGTGAGGAAGAGAAGGCAAGCGAGCAGCAAGGCGGCCAGGAACTCTTCGGGAAGGGGGAGAAGGGCGAGAAGAGAGAGGGGAAGCCCAAGGGCATAGCCCGCCAGGGGGAAGAACAGCGTGCTCCGTCGGAAATCCTCCGGGCTGGCCTCCCGGGGAGCCAGGGGAAAGACGGTAAGAAGGCCTAGGGCCAGGCGCAGAAGCCGCAGCATGGGCTTAAGGGCGGTCGGAAACCCCTGCCTCCTCGAAGGTGGCCATGTGCAGGATGCGGGCCGCAGCCCTGAGGAGGGGCATGGCCAGCACCGCCCCCGTCCCTTCCCCCAGGGCCAGGTCCAGGTCCAAAAGAGGTTTCAACCCCAGGGCCTCAAGGATATACCGGTGTCCGGGCTCCCGGCTCTTGTGCCCGGCGAAGAAATGGTCCTTCACCCGGGGATTCAGCCTAAAGGCCAAAAGGGCCCCGGCCGAAACGGGAAAGCCGTCCAGGACAAGGGGAAGACCCCTTTCGTACCCCTCCAGGTAGACCCCCGCAATGGCCAAAAGCTCCAGTCCTCCCACCTCCGCCGCTACCTCCAAGGCGTGCATCCCGGGGCGCAAGCGTTCCAGGGCCTGGGCCACCGCCTCCCGTTTCCGCCTAAGGCCCTCCTCTCCCACCCCGGTGCCCGGGCCCACCACCCTTTCCGGGGAAAGGCCAAGAAGCCCGGCGCTTAGGGCGCTGGCCGCTGTGGTGTTGCCGATGCCCATGTCCCCTGCCGCCAGCACCGTGGCCCCCTGGTCCACGGCCCACCGGGCTGCCTCCCTTCCCGCTTCCAGGGCTTTTTCCGCCTCCTCGAGGGTCATGGCGGGCTCCTTGGCCAGATTTCTGGTTCCCGGTCGCACCTTGCGCTTAAGCAATCCAGGGTGATCGGGAAGCTCGCCCTTTACCCCCACGTCCAACACGTACACCCTGGCGCCCGCCGCCTGGGCCAGCTGGTTGATGGCCGCCCCTCCCCGGAGGAAGTTCAGGACCATTTGGTAGGTCACCTCCTGGGGATAAGCGGAAACCCCCTCAGCCACCACCCCGTGGTCGGCAGCAGCCACCACCACCGCTCCCAGGCCCAGTTCCGGTTTCAGCCTTCCCTGGATGGCGGCAAGCCGCACCGCCACCTCCTCCAGGTGGCCCAGGGACCTAGGGGGCTTGGTGAGCCGTTCCATGCGCTCCCTTGCCGCCTGCAGAACCTCCTGGTATCCCATACGGCAGGAGTATAAGCTCTGAGGCATGGAGCTATGGCTGGTGCGCCACGGCGAAACCCTCTGGAACCGCGAACACCGCCTTCTGGGCTGGACCGACCTGCCCCTCACCCCCACGGGGGAGGCCCAGGCCATACGCCTGAGGGGGAAGCTCCCTTCCCTCCCCGCCTATAGCTCGGACCTCCAACGGGCCCTTAGAACCGCTCTTCTGGCAGGCTTCCCCTCCATGCCCACCCCTGCCCTACGGGAGATTCACTTCGGGAGCCTCGAGGGCGCCCTGTGGGAGGAACTGGAGCCCAGGTATAAAGAAGCCCTCCTCCGCTTTGAGGGCTTCCATCCCCCAGGAGGGGAGAACCTCGAGGCTTTTCAGGAAAGGGTTTTCCACTTTCTGGAAAGCCTCCGAGGAGCGGCCCTCCTCTTTACCCATGGAGGGGTGATCCGGGCTGTGCTCCGGGCCTTGGGAGAGGATGCCCTACTCCCCCCTGGCAGCGCCGTGGTCCTGGACTGGCCAAGGAGGGTTTTGGACCGCCTGGTGCCCAGCGAAACCCAACAGTCCGCCCCCTGACCGTCAAAGGACAAGGAAACTTTGGCCGTGGGCTCCGCAGGGCACCCAATGAGCGGGGGTGAGTCCAAAGGCGTTTCCAATCCGTAACGCAACTTACTTTACATCTGCCATTTAGCATTCAAATTGGGTAAGAGGCACGTTTATGGCCCGCCCGCTCGAGGCGATCGAACTGCGCCTCCTGGGAGGTTTTGCAGTCCGGGTGGGCGGGTGCGAGGTGGCCCAAGCGGCCTTTGAACGGCGCAAGGCCCAGAGCCTCCTGAAGCTTTTGTCCCTTCAAAAGGGCTATCGGCTACACAGGGATCAGGTGCTGGAGGCGCTGTGGCCCACGCTTTCTCCCCCTGCTGCCCTGAGCCAGCTCTACAAGGCAGTGCACCAAGCCAGGGCCGCCCTGGCCTCGGCAGGCTTAGGCCTCCCACCCGAGGAACTTCTGGCCCTAAAAGGCGAGGTGCTCTCCCTTCAAGCTCCAGGTGGGGTGATAAGCGACCTCGAGGCCTTCGAGGCCCAAGCCAGGGTAGCCCTGGCCAGCGGACAGATAACCCAATTGGAGCAAGCCCTGGCCAGCTACGACGAGCTATTGCCCGCCGATCGCTACGAGGACTGGACCCTAGAGCGGCGCGAAGCCCTGCAGGAACTCCAGGTGCGGCTGTCCCTGGCCCTGGGCCAGGCCCGGCTGACCCAGGGCCTGTTGGCAGAGGCCACGGAAGCTTTCCGAACCGTCCTTAAGCTGGACCCCGCCCACGAGGAGGCTCACCGCGGTCTGATGCAGATCTATGCCCTCCAGGGAAGCCGCCTCCAGATGGATCGCCAGTACCACCGGTGCCGGCAAGCCCTGGCGGAGGAGCTGGGCGTGGAGCCTGCCCCCGAGACCGAAGCCCTGTACCGGCGGCTTCTCGCGGCCCCCCTTCCACCCTTGGCCGGAGAGGCCCCGGTTCCCGCGTCTCCCACGTGGCCGCTGGCGGGACGGGAGGAAGAGCTTAGCCAGATGGCCCGGGCCCTCGAGCGCCTGGCCCTGGGCCGGGAGGTGGTGCTGGGCCTGGAGGGCCCCCCGGGCATTGGCAAAACCCGTCTCGCCCAGGAGGTTTTGCGGCTCTCCCGCCAAAGGGGCTACCAAACCTTCTTGGGCACCGCCCACGCCACCGAGGGCCAGCTTCCCTATGCCCCTTTCGTGGAAGTCCTGCGGCAAGCGTTGCGCACCAACCCCGCCGACTCCGAACTGCTCCCCACCGAACTTCGTGCGCACATCCCCGAACTGCCAGCGGGCGGTGCACCGGTGCTCACCGGCGACCCCCTTGCCGCACAGGGGCTCCTCTTTGCTGCCGTCTGGCGCTTCCTGTCCCGCCGGGCTACCGATAGCCCCTTGGTCCTGGTCCTAGAGGACCTCCATAACAGCGACGAGGGCACCCTGCACCTCTTCCACTATCTCGCCCGCCAGGCCGTGGAAAGTCCCGTCCTGCTCTTGGGCACTTGGCGGAGCGAACCCAAGCCACCCCAGGCCCTAAAGCAACTCATCCATAGCCTGGAGGGCTTAGGTCTGCACAGCCTTTCCCTAAAACCCTTGACCCAAAGCGCCCACCGGGACCTCCTGGTTAAGCTCCTGGGCGGCGAGGTGGCCCCGGTCCTGGAAGAGGAACTCTACCGTCTCTCCGAAGGCAACCCTCTGTTTGCCCTGGAGGTCACCCGGCAACTCCAGGAGAGCGGCCAGCTGACCCGCACGGACGAGGGTTGGCACCACACCGGACTGGGTTCCCCTCCCCTACCCCCATCCCTCGCCACGCTGGTCGGTGGCTGGCTCGTGCGCCTTAGCCCGGAGGCCCTTCACCTGCTCCAACTCATAGCGGTGGCCGGGCAGACGGTACCCCTTGCGGTTCTGGAGGCGGCCGTGGGACCCCGCCTAGCGGACACCCTGGAGGAGGCCCTAACCGCGCACCTCCTCCTCGAGGAGGGACTGGGCTACCGCTTCCGCCACGTCCTGTACCGCGAAGCCCTCTACCAAGGGCTTTCGTTGGCCCGACGGAGCATCCTGCACGGGGAGCTGGCCCGGGCCCTCGAGGCCACCTATCCTTCTGATCCCACACCCTACACCGAGGCTCTGGCCTACCACTACCGCCAGGCAGGAAAGACCGAGCAGGCGCTAGGGTACCTGCTTAAGGCGGGCGAGCGGGCCACTGCGGTCTACGACCATGCCGCCGCCCTTGAGCGCTACCGGGAAGCCTTAGGGCTTGAGCTTTCCGGTGAAACTAGAGCGGGGATTTGGGAGCGCATCGGCGATGCCCACCGGGCCACGGGAAACGTGCATCAGGCCCTGGCGGCCTACCGGGAAGCCCTTGAGGCCACCTCCTCTCCAGCCGCCCTTTACCGAAAGCTGGCCCTCTGCGCCATCCTTGCCACCGACATGGTCAGCGCAAAAACTTACCTGCATAAGGCCGAGGCCCACCTTGGCGATACCCCCCTTGAGCGCGCCCAGCTCCTGTTGGTGTGGGCTCTTTACCACTGGCACTGGCACGAGTTCGAGCGAGCCGCCTCGGAGGCCCACGAGGTCCTGAACCTCGCCGAGGCTCAGGGTGCCCAGGTGGAAGCCCAGCAAGCCTGCGAACTGCTTGCCCTTTCCTACCTGCCCCTGGGCCGCTGGGAGGAGGGCTTGCACTACGAGCTCAAGCGTGGGCTGGCCGGCTGGTCGCCGGAAGTGGCCCTCGCCACCGACGCCCACCTGTGCCTATGGGAGTACCACGTCTATGGCGAAGACCCTTACCGGCAGGCCCAGACCTTTGTCCACCAGGTGCAGGAGCACGCCCAAGCCATGGGCAACCTGCGTTGCGTGGCGGTGTGCCACTATGCGCTGGGAAGCATGGAGCTCCTTCGGGCCAACTTCCACCAGGCTGCGCACCACCTAGGACGCGCCCTCGAGTTGCACCAAAGGATCGGTTCCCCAGCGGGCGAGGCCTACACCCGTGCGCGCGAAGCCCTACTCCACACCGCACGGGGTGAGCTGGAAGCCGGGTGGCAAGCGGTACAGCAGGGCCTCGAGGCCGCTCAAGAAGCAGCCGTCCGCGATCACTGTCTGGCGCGCCTCTACGCCGCAGGGCTCTGGAATCGGCTCGCCGCTGGCGACCCGGGTGCCCTCCATACGCTAGCCGAAAAGAGCAGGAGCCTCGAGGTTTCCGGCGCGCATTGTCCGGTTTGTAGCGTTCAGCTTTTTCCAGCCCTTGCCGCCTACCACCTGTGCTCGGGGGAGCTGGAAACCGCTTTGAACTACGCCCGCAAGGCCACGGAACTGGCCGCTGCCTTCCAGAACCAGTCTGGCTACGCCCAGGCGCGGTGGATGGAGGGCCAGGTCCTGGCTGCCCAAGGCCGGGCAGAAGAGGCCGAGGTAGCCTTGGCCGAGGCCGCCTCCATTTTCCGCACGCTGGGCCATGCCATCGACTTGATACCCCGCCTCTCGGACTGCCTACCTTCTGGAACTCCTTTCCTTATGCCTTGAGGACCCCTATCGTTGGTTTCGCCTTCATGGACACGGGTAGCCAGCCTGACGGAGCCTGGCCAGCTCGAAGTTCCTCGGGCCCAGAAGGCGTATTTCCCCAACCAGCCCCCTTGGGATGCCCGCGGGAAGGTTCTGGGAAGGGGGGTTCCTCCATCCTGAACTTGGGGATAGCAAGGTCCAACCCCACCTAAGGAGGAGGATATGACCGCGCAAAACCGGCTTAACGGCATCGACATCGACGGGCTTGTGGCCACGGTTCAGGCTATCCAGGCTGACCCCAACCTGGCCCGCTTCCGCTTCCGCTCGCACACCGACTGGGTTTCAGGAGGCAACGTCAAGTCCCGCATCCAGGGGTTCTATGGAGCAGGGCATGAGGATACCTCGAGGACCGCTCCCTTCACCCTCGAGGGCGACGAGCCCTCCGTCCTGCTTGGAACCGACAAGGGCCCGAATGCGGTGGAGGTAGTGCTGCATGCTCTGGCCTCCTGCCTGGCGGTGGGCTTCATCTACAACGCCGCCGCCAGGGGAATCCGGGTAGATGCCCTGGAGTTCGATATCGAGGGCGACCTGGACCTCCAGGGCTTTCTGGGACTCTCCGAAAAGGCACGCCCCGGCTACGAGGGCATCAGGGTGCGCTATCGGGTCAAGGCGGATGCCTCCCAGGAGAAGCTCCTGGAGCTGTGCGACTACGTGCAGAAGACCTCACCGGTGCTGGATATCCTTCGCAACCCGGTGCCAGTCAAGGTGAGCCTCGAGGTTTGAAGGGAGGAACGAGAATGAAAAAGTTTGGCCGGATCCTTTGGAGTGCAGTTTTCTTCCTGGTGGTCGCCCAGGCACAACAGCTCCCACCAGGACCCCAGGCATTGGCTTCCAACACCTTTGCCGACGCCCACCGCATGCAGTTGGTGCAGTTCTTCTTGGACTTCGCTCCCGGAGCCTGGACACCCTTACACACCCACGGAGGTGTGGGCTTTATCAGCGTCCTGGAAGGCACCATGACCGTGAAGGAAGCGGGAAAGACCACCGCCTACAAGGCCGGGGAAACCTGGATCGAACACCCGGGAACTGCCGCCGAGGTAGGCAACGCCACCCAGGCCAAGGCCCGGCTCTTCGTTTCCTTTCTCCTACCCAAGGGAGCTGCCCTTACCCTTGTCGTGCCCACCGCTACCGCCGGGCAAACCCTTCCCCCCGGACCGACCACCCTCTACCAGAACCGCTTTGAGGAAGTCAATCTTCCCATGCAGTTCGATCTGGTTCAGGTCGTGCTGGAATTCGCACCCGGAACCTGGACTCCCGAGCACACCCATGGCGGCCTGGGTTACGCCACCGTAGTGGAGGGCAGCATTCTGGTGCGAGCGAAGGGAGGCGAAAAAACCTACAGGCCGGGAGAGGGCTGGGTGGAAATCCCCGGGGAGTACGCCGTGGTGGGGAACCCGGGATCCACCAAGGCGGTGGTTGCGGTGACCTTTCTACTTCCCAAGGGAGCTAGCCTCACCATAACCCGCTAGTGGTTCAACCAAAAGCCCCTGTGGGGACCCATTGCCCCACAGGAGCTTGCGTTTACCGAAGGGATGGCCACCGCGGACCAGGCTCCTTAGGATAGTGGAAGCGCACGTGGGCCCAAGGACGGAGCCTGCCCTATGAGCCTGCTATTGTCCCTCCTGCTAGACGCCCTTCTGGGCGAGCCTCCAAGCCGCATCCACCCTGTGGTCCTCATGGGCCGTTACCTGGCTTGGGCTTGGCCCAGGGTGCGGGGTTTCTGGTCCGGGGCCTTCTACTGGAGCCTCGGGGCTTTCCTCTTCACCTTCCCCGCCTTCCTTCTGGACCTCCTAAGGCCCCTGGCCTGGGGCTGGGTAGCCTTAGGGCTTCTCCTGAAGCCCCTTTTCAGCCTGCGGATGCTTCTGGAGGAGGTGAGGGGGGTGGAGGCTGCCTTGGGAGAAGATCTGGAGGAAGCCAGGGCAAGGCTCTCCCGCATCGTAAGCCGCCCCACCAGGGACCTCTCCCCAGAAGAGGTACGGGAAGCCGCCTTGGAAAGCCTGGCCGAGAACCTCTCGGATAGCCTCCTTGCCCCCCTCCTCTACTACACCCTTTTCGGCCTCGCAGGGGCAACCCTGTACCGATATGCCAACACCGCCGATGCCATGTGGGGCTATCCCCAGCATGGCCCCCGGGGCACCGTGGCCGCCCGGGCCGACGACCTCCTTAACCTGCTTCCCTCCCGTATCGCCGGCCTCCTCCTCTGCCCTCCGAAGCTTTGGCCCCAGCTCTTGAAGGAGGCCCCCAAAACCCCTTCCCCCAACGCCGGCTTCCCCATGGCTGCTTTAGCCTTAAAGCTCGGGGTCCGTTTGCGCAAGCGAGGGGCGTACGCTTTAAACGAAGAAGCCCCCTCCCCTACCCGCAAGAGCACCCAAGAGGCTTTGCTTCTGGCAGCAGCGCTAGGTTATGGAGTAGGTTCGCTCTTGGGCCTTCTAACTCTGGGCCGCTGATTGGAAACCCTCAGAGCAACGAAGGGTCCTTGGCGTCATCTAGGTCTTCAACAACGATCACCCTTAGCCGGCCTGGAGGTGTACCCAGCACTTCTTGGAAGACGGCCTCTGCCTCCTGTTTTAGGGACTCCCTCTCCTCCCGGGTGAGAGGCTTGTCACGCACCACCAGCACTTCCAGCAAAGGCACGGCCACCCTCCTACGTGAACCGCAGGGTGAGGGACCTACCCCCAGTCCCCATCAAGGTGAAAAGGTCCCCAGAATTTGCCGCCTGCACAGGGGCCCAAGCTCCAGACATCACCACATCCCCGGGCTCCAAGAACACACCGTAGGCGCCGAGGGTATTGGCCAACCACGCCACAGCCCTTGCCGGGTGCCCCAGGCAGGCAGCCCCCACCCCATGGGCAACCATCTGCCCGTTTCGGTAGAGGACTAGCCCCAAGGTGGATAGATCTTCCTCCAGCAAACTCCTTTCCCAGGATCCCACCACGAAGGCTCCAAAGGAGGCGTTGTCCGCCACCGTATCCTCGATGCGAATGCGCCAGTCAGCAATACGGCTATCCACGATTTCTATGGCGAAGGCCACCGCCTCCGTAGCCGCCAGCACCTCCTGGGGCGTCACACCTGGCCCCTCCAGACGCCGCCCGATCAAGAAAGCCAGCTCTCCCTCAACCCTGGGTTGCAGGAAGAGGTTGAAGGGCACCTCCGTTCTTTCCCCGACTCCCAGGAAGCGGCTCGCCCATAGGTTGCCAAAGTCCGGCTGGTCCACCCCCAACTGGGCCTGCACCGCTTTGGAGGTGAGCCCAATCTTTCGCCCCACCACCTTGTCCCCCTTGGCCAGGCGGATCCGGTTCCAGGCCTCCTGCACCCGATAGGCCGCCTCGAGGCCGCGCAAACCCCGTTCCGAAAGGGGAGGCACTGGCCTCCTCTCTTCCCAAGCCTGTTCTAACTCTCTGGCGAAAGCCTCCGCATTCATGGCTTCACCGATTGGCTATGCACACGTTTTTGGTTTCGTAGTAGAACTCGTAACCGTAATGCCCACCCTCACGGCCGATGCCCGATTGCTTGGCCCCACCGAAGGGCACCCTAAGATCCCGCACGAACCAATCGTTAATCCAAACCGTCCCCACCTCGAGGGCCTCCCCCACCCGAACCGCCTGCCCAACATCCCGGGTTTGCACGATGGCGTTAAGGCCGTAAGGCGTGTTATTAGCCAGTTCTACGGCCTCTTCCTCCGTTTCAAAGGGCATCACCACCACCATGGGGCCAAAGATCTCCTCTTGACACACCTTGTCCGAGGGCTTTACATCCACCACCACCGTGGGCTCCAGGAAGAACCCCTTGTCGAAGGGATGCGGAAGCTCCGGCCGCTTGCCGCCGGTCAGGATGGTGGCGGTTTCCCGGGCGATGTCCACGTAATACATCACTTTTTGCAAGTGTTCCTCGGCGATCAGGGCTCCCATGCGGGTTTCGGGATCCAGGGGATCCCCTACCTTCAGGGCCTGGGCCACCCGAACCAACTTCTCCAAGAAGGCATCGTAAATAGAGCGCTGCACAAGCAAACGGGAACCCGCCAGGCAAACCTCACCTTGGTTGAAGAAGCTGGCCCTTAGGGTTACCTCCACCGCCCGGTCCAGATCGGCACTTTCAAAGATAATGTTGGGTGCCTTCCCCCCCAGCTCCATGGACAAGCGCTTCAAGGTATCCGAGGCATTTTTCATGATGACTTTACCCGTGGTGGTTTCCCCCGTAAAGGAGATGAGGCGGACCTCCGGGTGCCGGGTGAGAAGCTCCCCAGCAGAGTTGGGACCAAAGCCGTGCACCACGTTGAACACCCCTGGAGGGAGCCCCGCCTCATGGGCACAGCGGGCCAAAAGCCAAGCCCCAAGCGGGGTAAACTCCGCTGGCTTCAGGACAGCGGTATTCCCAAAAGCCAGGGTAGGCCCAATCTTCCACGTGGCCAACATGCTCGGCATGTTCCAGGGAGTGATCAGGGCCGCCACACCCACGGGGAAGCGCAACACGTAGTTGATGTAGCCGTTTTCCATGGGATAGGCCTCGGAACCGTGGGTTACAGCAAAGTCAGCGAAAAACTCGATGTTGTTGGCCATCCTGTCCACGTAACCCAAACGGTTCTCGTGGATAGGCCGGCCCACATCCAGGCTTTCGATAATCTCAAAAACCGGTTTGTACTCCCGGATTTTCTCCGCAAACCGGCGGAGGTAAGTACGCCGCTGGCTGGGGGGCATCTTACCCCAGGTCCGGAAGGCTTCCCTGGCTGCCGCCACAGCCATTTCCACTTCCTTTTCCCTTCCTTCTGGGGCGGTACCGATCACTTCCCCGGTGCCCGGATAGAGAACGGGAAACCGGTTGTCACCCCTCACAAACTCCCCGCCGATATAGTGGGTAACCTCCAGGGGCAGGGAGAAGGGAAAACCTAAAGCCTCGAGCCGATCCTGCGTTTCCTTGTACAACTTGGGTTCCACCATGGTCCACCTCCTACCCTATCCACGCCAGAAGAACGCTCCCCTCGCCGAAAAGCTCCAAGACCCCTCTTTCGATCGGCACCGCTGGCGCTGGAGAGCCGAGAAAGACCACCTGACCTGCCTTGAGCCCTCCCACCCGTTCAGCCAACCAGGAAAGCCTCTCCCCCGGATCTCCCAGGGCCTCCACTGGACCTTCCGTCACCTTCTCGCCGTTAAGGTAAAGGCACAAGTCTCCTCGGGGAAGCCGGCCATAGGCCTTGAGGCCCACGATAAATCCACCTCCCGAGGCGTTGTCCGCCACCACCTCGGGCAGGGTAAAGCGGTAGCCCGCCCAAACGGAGTCCAACACATCCACAGCGAGGAAAAACCGCCCAATGGCCCGATAGGCCTTCCCCGGTGAACTTCCAGGAGGAAGGTCTTCCTTAAGCACCACAGCCACCTCCGGCTCCACACGAGGTTGAAGGAAGCGCGACAGGATCACCTCCTCCAGGAACATCCCCGGGTGGACCCTACCAAAGATGGGCTCGAAAGCTCCCATTTGTCGCTGTTTGGCCTCAGAAACCAGACCCAGCTTGAACCCCTTTAGAGGACCTGGAAATAGGGTTTCCTGGATCCGGTAGGCCTCCTCGAGGGTCACGCCCCACTCCCGTCCGCCTTCCAGAGGCCTGGACTCGCGCCGTGCCTGACGGATGGCATCCAAAAGGGTCACGCCCCCTCCTTATCGGACAAGAGAATCCCTCCCGTAGCCCATTGGTCCTTACGAACCTCGTACAGGATTACCCGCACCTCCTCATAAGGTTCACTCAAAGTGCGGGCGGCCATCTCCGTAAGCCGTTTAACCAGCTCCCGCTTCTTTTCCAGGGAGCGCCCTTCCAGAAGGGTCACCTTGAGCACCACCATGTCTCAATCCGGTACGGCTTCCACTTCCTTTTCCTTAAGCTCCAGGGCCACACGCAAAATCCAGTCTTCTTGCCCAGCCACCGCTTGTCTGCGGCCCAGTTCCAGGAGAATGGCCAGGGGGTCCACTCCCAACTCCTTGCCAATCCTCTTGGCGTGGAGGAGGAAGGTGGAGTAAACCCCAGCATAGCCAATAGCAATGGAATCCCGGTCGGGATAAGGTTGGAAGTGCAGAATGGGCCCCATCACGTACTCTGCACCGTCCAGGAGCTTGAACACGTCCAGACCCGGGTTCAGGCCTGCCTTGTCCAAAACCGCGGCCAACACCTCGGTGGCAGCGTTACCCGCCCCAGCTCCATAACCCCTTAGGGTCCCGTCCACCCAATCGGCCCCTGCCGCCAAGGCCGCCAGGGTGTTGCCGATGGCTAGACCCAGGTTATTGTGCGCGTGGAAACCCACCTTAGCTCGGGTAAGCGCCGACTTAAGGGCCTTCACCCTTTGGTAGGCATCCTGGGGCAACATGGCCCCAGCGGAATCCACGATGTACACCACATCAGCGCCGTATTTCTCCATGAGCTGGGCCTGCTCCGCAAGAAACTCGGGAGGGCGCATGTGGCTCATCATGAGGAAGCCCACCGCCTCGAGGCCCATCTCCTTGGCCATGCCGAAGTGCTGTTCGGAAATATCCGCCTCGGTGCACTGGGTGGCGATGCGCACCATTTGAATGCCCGCTTCCACGGCTTCCTTCAGCTCTTTCCGGGTGCCGATCCCCGGCAGGAGGAGGGCCGCCACCTTCGCCCTTTTCACCGTCTCCCTCACCGTTCGGATCAGCTCCATTTCGTTGACCCGAGAGAAGCCATATTGGATTGAGCTTCCTCCAAGCCCATCCCCGTGGGACACCTCTATGGCGTAGACCCCCGCCTCATCCAGAACCTGGGCAATGGCCTGGACCTCCTCCCGTGTGTACTGGTGCTGGTGAGCATGGGAACCATCCCGCAGGGTGGTGTCCACCACCACCGGGGGCTTGGCCTGGGAAAGGTCAAAAATCACGCCACCACCTCCTCCACCCGCGCCCCCAGGAGGTACTGGGCAAAAACCTCGCCCACCCTCCGGGCCGAGGCGGTCATGATATCCAGATTCCCAGCGTATTTGGGCAGGAAGTCTCCCGCTCCTTCTACCTCTAAAAGCATGGAGATCACGGTCCTCTCCCCCCAGGGCGTGGGGAGGCGTTCAAAAACAGGGTCCGCCTTCAGACGATAACCCGGCACGTAGGCCTGCACCTCGGCCTCCATGGCTCGCACGCTGGCCACCACCGCATCCCGGTCAAAACCCTCGTCGTGGGGAATAGCCCGAACGGTGTTGGTCATGATGATGGGAGGATCCGCCGGGTTAAGGATGATGATGGCCTTCCCTATCTGGGCGCCCCCTATCGCCTCCAATCCCTTCGCCGTGGTAAAGGTGAACTCGTCAATGTTCTGGCGCGTTCCTGGGCCTGCGGAAGGCGAGGCCACGGTGGACACCATCTCCGCATAGAGCACCGGAGCCACCCGATGCACCGCATAAACCAGGGGAATCGTGGCCTGCCCGCCGCAGGTAATGAGGTTGACATTATCCTTGTCCAAGTGTTCCTTCAGGTTGACAGGGGGCACCACATAGGGGCCCCGGGCCGCAGGGGTAAGGTCGATGGCAATTTTCCCCGCTTCCCTTAGCAGCTTAGCGTGGCGCACGTGAGCTTTGGCGCTGGTGGCGTCAAAAACGATACGGATTTCCGGCCTCTCCACGATGTATGTGATTCCCTCGTGGCTGGCCTCGAGGCCCAACGCCTTAGCCCGGGCCAGGCCCTCCGATTTAGGATCGATTCCCACCAGGGCGACCAGTTCCATGTGCCCTGGGTTTTTGAGAAGCTTATACATCAGGTCCGTCCCAATGTTTCCGGAACCTAGGATCGCCACTTTGACCTTGTCCATACTCCTTCCTCCATGTAACCCAGGCGCTCGGACACCGTGCGGGTGGCCTCGAGAATAGCCTTGCGGTACTCCTCCTTCATCTGCTGAAAGCGGTAAAAGGGGACCGAAAGGCTCATGGCTGCGATGACTTCCCCGGTATGGTCCCGGATGGGTGCGGCTACGCAGCATAGCTCTGGGATGACCTCCTCGATGTCATAGGCGTATCCCCGCTCCCTCACCGCCTCGAGCTCCGTAAACAGCTCATCCAGGGTGGTGATGGTGTTCGGGGTGAAGGCCGGCATGCCCTGCGTGGCCATGATCCTCTCCACCTCCTCCCAGGGTCGCGAGGCCAAAAGGACTTTACCCACCGCACTGCAGTGAGCAGGGAGTTCCATCCCCATCCCTGTATTGACCACCCGAACCGCCCGGGTGCCCTCCAGCTTTTCCACATAGACCACGCGCCCGCACTCCAGAACCGCCAAGTGCGTGGTCTCGCCAAAGCGGGCAACCAGTTCCTCCATAGCCCTCCGGGCCTCCTGCCGCCAGGAACTGGTGGAGAGAAGAACCTGGGAAAGGGTGAGGATACGCCACCCCAGGCGATACCGCCCTTCCCGGCCCCTCTTGAGAAGGCCGATCTGGGCCAGAGTGGAAAGAAGGGCGTGGGCACTAGACTTGGGTATACCCAGAGCCTTTGCTACCTCGCTCACCCCCCACTCCGGGTTCTCCCGGGTGAAAAGCTCCAAAACCTCGCCCACCTTTTGCACAGTTCCGAGCATGGGCCTCACCTCCGAGAGTAACGGGCAACTCCCCACAGGCCGATAGGCTTATTCAGCATAGCCGAACGTTCCGTTCGCTATACCCGAACGCTTGCCTTGTGCAGGGTTAAATCTTCCATCTATGTTAGGGGCAAACGCCACACACCGCCCAGGTAAGCAGGATAAGGAGGATGGTCAAAGTGCCCAAACCACCCGTGCAAATGTCAGAGGAGGAGTTGAGAAAGCTTCGGGAACGTTACCGCGAACTCATCGGCTTCGTGCCTCCTAGAATCCAAGCCCGCACCGACCTCCTGGCTCGCCTGGACCCAGAAACCCTGCAGATGCAGGAGGAGCTACGGGCCAGATTGATGTATCCCAAATGCTTTGATGTAAAAACGTCCCAGCTCATGCTCTTTGGCATGCTCCTCATGGATCTTTCCGACGCCGCCCGCCTGCATGCCATAGCCGCCAGAAGGGCAGGTGCCACGTATGAAGAGCTCAATGCGGTGGTAGGGCTGGCCTTCCTCTTTAGGGGCCTGCCCGCCGCTAACCGCGGGGCTGAGGTCATACAAGAAATCCTCCGTATGGAGGAGGAAGGGAGGCTTTGATGGAAGGATTCGACGTGGTTCAGCTGGCGCATGCAGAGATCTACACCCCCAACCCGGAAGGAACCCTCTGGTTTTTCAAGGAACTCTTGGGACTAGAGGAAACAGCCCGGGAAGGGCAGTCTGTCTACCTTCGAGCCTACGAGGACTGGTACCACCATACCCTTAAGATCACCGAGGCTAAAGAGCCGGGCTTGGGCCACATCGCCTGGCGCACAGCCTCCCCTGAGGCCCTGGAGAGACGCGTTAAAACCTTGGAAGGAACGGGGCTAGGAGAAGGCTGGACCGAGGGCGACCTCGGCCATGGGCGCGCCTACCGATTTCCGTACCCCGGACGGGCACCGGATGGAGCTCCTCTTCGAGGTAGAATACTACGAAGCCCCGCCAGACAAACGGAGCAAACTGAAAAATCGCCCTTCCAAGCGACCCCTCCGGGGCATCCCGGTCCGTCGATTGGACCATGTGAACTGTCTTTGTCACGAGGTCACCCCTAACCGCCGCTTTTTCGAGGAGGTGCTCGGCTTTAAACTGCGGGAGCAGAAAGTACGGGGTGAAGGAGAAGAGTTGGGAGCCTGGCTTTCCGTGAGCCCCCTAGTCCACGAAATCGGGCTCATGCGCGATGCTACGGGGTCTAAAGGCCGCTTCCACCACATTGCCTTCTGGTATGGCTATCCGCAGCACCTGATGGACTTGGCAGACCTTTGCGTGGAATACGACATCCGCATTGAGGCTGGCCCTGGTAAACACGGCACCACCCAAGCCTACTTCATGTACGTCTTCGAGCCCGGCGGTACCCGGGTGGAGTTGTTCGGGGATACCGGCTACCTGATCTTTGATCCCACCTGGAAGACGGTGGTTTGGGATGTAACCAACCTGAACGATCTGGAAAAGAGCACCATTTGGTTTGGTGGTCAACTTCCGGACACCTTCTACACTTACGGTACCCCTCCCGTCCGGGAAAAAGCCGAGGTGTAGGCTCGTGGGACCGCTCTCGGCGGACAGTAAACACGATTGTTGACAATCTTAGACCCCATGTAGTAGGATCCAACCAAAAGGACCAAGGAGGTTGGCAATGAGCAAGATAAACCGGAGGCAGCTGGTAAAAGCGGGCATTGGGCTGGTGGGTTTGGCGGCTTCCTCGCGTTTCTCCTTTGCAATAGCCCAACGGGAAGAACCCATCCGTATTGGGGTTGTCCTGTCCTACTCTGGCCCCTATGCCAGGTTGGGGCAGGAAATCACTAAAGGCATGGAGTTGTACCTGGAAAAGGTGAACTACCAGGCAGGAGGTAGGCGCATACAGCTTCTAAAAGAGGATGAGGAAGCCGATCCCGCTGTGGCCGTGCGCAAGGTGCGCAAGCTGGTAGAGCAGGACCGAGTTCATCTGCTCACTGGCATCATTCTGTCCTCTTCCGCGTATGCTATTCGTGATTACATTCATGATCGCCAAATCCCCCTTGTGGTGGCCAATGCCGCAGCCAATGGTATCACCCGCGAACGGCGTAGCCCCTACATCTTCCGGACTTCCATCAGCGCGTGGCAGCAACACTACCCCATGGGCCCATGGGTTGCGAAAAACGTGGGGAAGAGGGTCTTCCTCCTGGCCCTGGATTACGCTTTCGGCAAGGAAGCCACAGCGGCCTTCAAGGAGGGCTTCTTGGCTGCGGGCGGGGAAGTGGTAGGCGAGTTGTACTCTCCCCTGGGAAGCACCGACTACAGTGCGGTGATCTCCCGTATCGCAGCTGCCAGGCCGGAAGCGGTCCACGCTGTCCTTTCTGGGAGCGATGCGGTAATCTTTATGCGGCAGTTTGTTCAGTTCGGCCTAAACCGCACGATTCAGCTGGCCGTGAGCGGCGAGGTAACTGATGAAAACGTCCTCGAGGCCATTGGGGACGCAGCCATAGGGGCCAAGAGCGCGGATCATTGGGTCTACACCCTCAATAACACTGCCAACAAGGAATTTATACAAGCCTACCGACAGAAATACGGTGGGATTCCTAATCACTTTGCCGTGCGCGGTTACGACGCCATGCAGTTTATCGTGGACGCCATCGGTCGTGTCAAGATTTATGTGTAAGCGTCTGTGTACGGGGGGCATACCTCTCCAGAAGCATCTTCTCCAGCACTTCCCGCACCTCAGCAAAGCCCTTCAATCGCCGCTCAGACCACCTCCCCTCCTGACGCTCCGCCTCCAAGTAAAGGAGCTTAAACACAGACTCGGGTCGGGGGAACTTATGATCCCGCACCTTCGTCCCACGCCT